>JAEEXQ010000095.1 GCA_016287875.1 Bacteroidales bacterium
GGTGTATTCCACCACTATTTCGCACTTCTCCCCTGACTACAGCACTTTGGAATAAAGGTCTGCAAAGGGGCGGTGTGTCTTTTCGGAGTCGATGACCTTCTCGCCATCGACATAGAGCCTTACCGTATCGTCGGATATTACATAGAATATATGCTTGCCCGAGTTCCTGGCCGTCAGGGTGCCGGAATAGCGTACGCTGAAATGGTCCTCGCGCACTCCCGGTGCGGGAGAACCCTCCCATTCGAAGTCGAGGTCGGCATCCTTTCTCACCGCTTTCGGACTGCCTTCCAGTTTGGCATTGTCATAGAATTCCGCCTTGAATCCGTCCTTGAACAGGATCTTGTTGTCGCCGTATGCGGGCTCGGGGACTATCTCACAGGAAGTGAAGGGCTTATCGAGCCTTGCCACGAAATAGCAGGCGAAGCCCGGACCAGTATAGCCTTGGTTGCCGACGCGGCCGGCATTGGTGATGTATCCTTCTATCTCGTCCGCTTCGGGGATGACACGGAAATAATTCTTGTATTCACTTCTGGCATTGTCTATCACAAGCCCTGCTTCTGCGGCCTCGGGATAGGTGAAACGCAGTATTCCGGAGGAAGATACTCCGGTGAGTTCGGCCTTGATCGAGCTTTCTTCCAGCTCCACGCTGTAGTAATATGGCTTGGCGATTTCTTTGTCGTGCGAATAGCTGGAAGCCCTCTCGTGGGCCCTGACCTTGTCTTTGTCCACCGTGGGAGTCAAGGTAAAGGAGCCGTATTCCGACATAGCGGCGCCGTTGGGATAGTGGCTGGCCCTGAACCCCTGGATCTTAGGCTGGTCCGAGAAATAGCACCGGTCCGTCCTCGCAGTCTGGGGGGAAAGCTGCATCATAGCGTTCGGAAGGCCGACGCCGGGATATACGAAGCCTCTAGGTTCTTCGGGGCCCGAAAGAGTGGACTGTCCGTGCCAGGCCTGGGTTCCTATGCGGGTATCCACGTAGTCCACGGGATCCTCCTTCTGGCCATCGCCGTGGTTCAGCGAGAAGATGACCATTCCTGCTACTAGCAGGGCCATTCCGGCAGCCATCATCCTCAGGGATTTCCTGGGAGCGCCCTTCCATTCTCCGAGCAGCAGCCCGGCTACTCCGCTGGCGAGGATGGCAGTAGCCTGCATTATTCCCCAGCCCACCGAGGCAGCATAGGCGCCCATCTGGTTGCATCCCATTCCGTAGAGAAGAATGCTGCCGTACCAGATGACCCCCGCCAGGAAGGCCCAGAAATAGTTCTTGACGGACGAACCCTTGTAGTTGGCGGCCGTCTTGTTGCGGCGCAGCAATATGGTGCATTGCGCGGCGTTCACCAGGAATCCGGTGACGAAAATCACCGCCCAGGTAGCGTTAGCGCTATGTATGGGATTGGCTCCGAGCTCGACGGCAGTCTGCTGGAGAGGCTCCCCTACTACGAAACCGAAATTGATCATCGGCCCGAACACTCCGGCAAGTATGCAAATCAGCAGGCCCTTCCCGAAATTCTTCCCCTTTGCATTCGAAGAGGATGGATTCTTTCCGCTGCCGGCCATCGCGAAGAGTATTATGCCCGCCAGGGTGACAGCTGCACCTATAGGAATATGGATATATTCAGGGGTGAAGAGTTCGGAGGGATTCCCTATCAGGAAGGGGGCCACCGTGCCAATCACATTTATCAGTCCCTGCATTATAGGGATGGCGAGGGATACCCCCAGGGCATCGATTCCCTTGCCGAAGAGCAGGGCTCCCACTCCCCAGACAATTCCGAATCCGGCGATGATGGCCGTGACCGAAGGATGGGCGGCATACACGTCGAAAACGTGAGGTATGGTGAGGGATACGGCTATGAAGGGGCATAATATCAGCGCCACGAAACTCCATATGAGC
Source organism: Bacteroidales bacterium (assembly GCA_016287875.1). Classification (GTDB taxonomy): domain Bacteria; phylum Bacteroidota; class Bacteroidia; order Bacteroidales; family UBA932; genus Cryptobacteroides. The sequence continues at coordinate 1,892 of JAEEXQ010000095.1, forward strand.
CAATTGTTTTCCCACGCCCACTTCTTGTTACGCTCGAAGGGGGTGGAGAAAATGCCCGAGAAACATCCTGCCATCAGGACAAGGGCCATTCCTATGTAGAAGCCATTTCCCATGATATCAGATATTTAAGTTGCGTACTGCCTGCTGGAGATCTTTCTGTTCCTGTGCCGAGAGGTCGTGGAAGGCGAAATCGGATACGTGGGTATTGCTTTTCTCGACCACCAGCACCTTGCTCCCTTCGTACATCGCTATCTTGTGCCAGGTGTTGACAGGGATATTGTAGATGATACCGGGGCGCATATCAACCAGGTCATACTCAATGCTGTCGCCTATGGTTGCGGCAATCAGCACCGCCCTGCCTTCCAGGAGCACGAACACTTCGTCTGTCTGGAAGTGTATGTCCAGCTTCACTATGCTTTCCAAGGCCTCGGCCGGAGCATAGTTCAGGAAAGCCGCCTGCCATCCATCGCTGATGAATGTAGGGTCGTATCCCTGGGAGTCGTGTCGGTATGATTCTATCAGTTTCATAAGCGCTTAGATTATCAGTTTTCGAGCAGGCGGTCCACCACGAGCTGGCGGAATTCCGGTGAAAGCATACAGAAGTAGGCCGTGAATCCGGTGACCCTGACTACGAGTTCGGGATAAGCGAAAGGATCCTTGTGTGCCTTCAGCAGGGTATCCTTGTCCATTATGTTCACGTTGATCAGGGTTCCGCCCAGGTCCATATGGGTCTTGATTATGGATTTGATGACATCGACGTTGTTCTCCTTTGCGAAGGAGGGGTCGAGTTCCCATTGCATGGGTGCCGTATTGCCATAGCCGGGCTGTATCTTGGCGATGGCGGCAGCAAGCGAGAGCGAGGCTCCGTCCACCGCGAAACCGGGCACAGGGTTGGCTCCGTGGGATATGGGAGTGCCGGCCTTGCGGCCGTTGGGAGTAGCCTGGACGTGAAGGCCGAAGGTGACGGTATTCGCCCAGGAGAAGAATCCGGGAATAAAGATGTGATTGGATTCCGACTGGCTGCGCACGTCCGCCACGAATTCATCCCTTATCCTCAGGGCCCATTTCTCTCCAAGCGAGCCTTCGCATCCGTAATGTTCGCTGTTCTTGAGAATATTGCGCGCTATCTCTCCCCCTTCGTTGCCGAAGTCGGACAAGATGCAATCTTCCACCTTCTCCCAGCTGAGCTTGTGCTCCTTCTCGATACGCTGCTCCAGGGCGGCGAAGGAATCGGCTGCTATGGCCAGGCCGGCGCCGTCTATGGCCAGATTGTAGTACTCGGCGCCACCGTCCGAGGCGTCGAGGCCCTTTTCCAGAGGCCCGTGGCTCAGTAGGTTGAGAAGCAGTTCAGGTTCGTTGTATTTCTGGTATTTGAGATGATGCCGTATGCCGTCGGCGGCAGTGCCCACGGCCTTGGCCAGATGCTTGGCGAAAAGATCCCACAGCAGCTCAGTGGAGAAGGGCTTCTCCCCTGCCATCATCTCCCGGTAGGCGACTTCGAAGACTTTCGCCATATTCACCTTCACCAGGTCGTTCATAGTGTATTCCAGGCCGGGAAGGGACATCCAGTTGCATCCCACTGCTATCCTCTGCCTGGCCAGCTCCGCAGAATAACCGTTCTTCATGAATCCGCTCACGAGCGCCTTGTCGCCCGAGAACCTGGGCCAGCCGTTCTTGTTCTTCACAAGATATTCTACGGCCTTGCGGAACAGCTTGTCGTCGAGCCCGTCCCACACGCGCACGGTAATGTTCAAGGAGGTGTTTATCTTGTCGGCGGCCTCCAGGATGAGGAACGAGATGCGTGAGGTCTGGTCCCGGCCGTCCTTGTCGGGGCCGCCCAGCTGCCAGTATATCGGGTCGTTTATCAGCAGGCATCCTAGATAGTAGATGGCCTCGTCCTCGCTGATCCTGCCCTCATTGATGTCCTTCTCGAAGTAGGGCTGCAGCAGGGAATCGATCTGCCCGCCTGCACCGTCGCGGTTGTATGTGCGGGATGCAAGGTGGAACCAGATTATCCACTGGCACGCCTCCCTGAGGGTTTTTGGGGGATGAACCATTACCTTTTTGTTGACCTCGGCCATTTCCAGCAGGTTATGCTTGCGTACGGGATCGGCCTCCTTGGCGGCCATTTCCAGCGCCGCATCTACGTGCCTTCCTATCCAGCCTTGGATGGCCTTGACTGCGCGTTCGTGCAGGTCGTAGAAATGCTGCTTTTCCGGGTCGGTGTTTATCTTGCGGTACTTATCTATCTTGGCAAGAATCCCCTCCCAGCCTAGTTCGAGACCGATTTTGAAATCGGGGGCGAAATGGGCGTCATCTCCTATGCCGCAGATAATGTCATATTTCTCTATGTTTTCCTTGAGGAAGTCGTAAGGATAGTCCGGATTCCATTTGCTGGGTTTCATCCTGGACATAAAGTACATCCACCTGCCGCTGAATGCGTCGTCGGGGTCGATGTAAACGGGATGG
>JAEEXQ010000096.1 GCA_016287875.1 Bacteroidales bacterium
TCGAATCCGCCGAAACCATAATGCCCGCCATAGGGGCCAAGAGGCAGAATTTCGTGCCGGTCTGGAACGACAACAAGGAATTCTTCGAGGAGCAAGTCCTGCTCAGCAAAGAGGAAATCCTCTCCTCCTGCGAATCCAAGAGGAACATCTTCATCCACCAGCTGATCAATGTGAACTATTGGGGGACGCTGGCCCTCTTCCCGGACGGCAGCGTGTATTCCGATGTCAACCGGGCTCCGCTGGGGAAGATTTGGGAGGATGTCCACGCGCTCATCCAGAAGGAGCTGTTCAGCCAGAATGCCTGGCGGCGCGTGCGCGAGGAGGGCAGATGCGCCGGCTGCGTCTTCCAGTGGCTATGCCCTCCTCCGGGGGCTGCCGAGGCCCTGTCGGGCCTGAGCGCCTGCAACGGCAGATAATCCTATCCGCGATACACTCCTGAAGGGGGGCGGGGAGCTATAAACAAGCGCCCCCATAGTATTAATCTTTAATCAAGTATTGTTATGAAAAATCTCAAGCTTATGGTTGCAGAAGGTAGCCTTCTCAACGAGAAAGAGATGAACGCCGTCCGTGGCGGCGAGGCCGGTTCCTGTGGTTGCGGTTGCAACTATGAGAACCAGGGCGGTTCTTCTACTGCTAACAACAACGCAGCGAACAAGAAGGACGGTCTCCACTCTCCCGGCATGATCCACTGGATCTGGAAGATGAACGAGGACGGCAGCTGGTCTCCTTGCGACATCTGGGTAAAGGTTGTCTAGGACAGCCCCATCCCCAAAACTAGTGTCTAACGTTTAAACAGTATTGTTATGAAAAAACTGAATCTCAATGCGGTAGAAGGCAATATCCTTAACGAAAGGCAGATGAGTTCCATCCGTGGCGGCCAGCCTCGCGCTTGCGGCTGTGCTTGCTATTACCGCAACGTGGGAGGCTCGGCAATCGAAGCCAATCGCGACGCTAACTATTCCGGAGGAGACCATGGTCTGTTCTCTCCGAAAATGTTAGTCAAGGGCGCCCAGTACAAGGCCGACTGTCCTGACGGTACCACCCAGATCTGGTAACCGACTCTCTACAGGGGAATCGGCTGCGAGGCCGATTCCCTATTATAAGTTTTTGTATATTTGTCATTGAACATTTAGAAACGATATGTCATTCCCTCACAGATCCCAGATGGACGCCATGGATTGCGGTCCCACCTGCCTGCGCATAATCGCAGAGCACTACGGCCGCATCATCCCCGCGGACTCCCTGCGCGAAGCCTGCCACATAACCAAGAACGGCGTTTCCCTTCTCGGCATTTCGGATGCCGCAGAAAGCATTGGGATGCATTCGGTGAGCGTCAAGCTCACCTGGGAGCAGTTGAGGGACGAGGCCACCTTCCCCTGCGTGGTCCATTGGAACCAGAACCATTTCGTGGTCGTTTACAAGATAGCGAAACACAAAGGGACCTGGTACGTGTACATATCCGACCCCGGCGCAGGCCTGCTGAAATACACCGAAGAGAAGTTCCTCAAATCCTGGCTCGAAATCAAGGACGAAGAAGGCTCCACCGTAAGAGGCGTCGCCCTGCTGCTGGAACCCACCCCCGACTTCTACTCCCAGGAAGTGGACGACAAGAAAGAGACCCGCTTCACGCTCAGGCACCTCACCAGATATCTGCGCCCCCACCGCCACAGCATAGTCCAGATATTCCTGGCTATGATAGTGGCCAGCCTCCTGAGCCTCCTGCTGCCCTTCATCACCCAGTCGGTGGTGGACAAGGGCGTATCCCTCGGCCGGCTCAGTTTCGTGGTAACGATGCTCATAGCCCAGCTGCTAATAGTCACCGGCCAGCTGGCCAACGACCTCATCCGCAACTGGCTGATGCTGCATATGACCGCCCGCGTGAGCATCTCCCTGATATCGGACTTCCTCTCCAAGCTGATGCGCCTGCCCATATCCTTCTTCGACACCAAGATGACCGGCGACATAATGCAGCGCATCCAGGACCACGGCCGCATCCAGGACTTCCTTACCAACTCCCTGCTTAGCATAGTCATGGCCGTCGTGCTGCTCATCATCTACGGAGTGGTGCTCGGCGGATACAATCTTACCATACTGCTGGTATTCCTGATAGGCTCCGTACTCTACATCGGATGGATACTGCTCTTCCTCAGCTGGAGGCGCAAGCTCGACTACATGCGCTTCCAGGAGGCCGCCAACAACCAGAGCAACATCGTGCAGATGATAGGCGGAATGCAGGACATCAAGCTCAACAGCTGCGAAAAGCAGAAACGCTGGGAATGGGAGAGGATACAGGCGAGGCTCTTCAAGATCAGCATCAAGGGCCTCACCCTCAGCCAGACCCAGCAGGTCGGCGGCACCTTCATCGACCAGACCAAGAACATCATCATCTCCTACCTGGCCGCCAAGGCCGTCATCGACGGCAATATGACCCTGGGTATGATGACCGCCCTGACATATATCATCGGCCAGCTGAACGCGCCGGTGAGCCAGTTCATCTCCTTCGTACGCGAATCCCAGGACGCCAACATCTCCATGGAACGCCTCGGGGAGATACACAACCGCAAGGACGAGGAACCCCGCGGGGAAGAGAGGATAAAGGAGATATCCCCCGATTCCGACATAGAGTTCCGGAATGTAGTCTTCCAGTACGAAGGCCCCCGCTCGCCCAAGGTGCTGGACGGCATCTCCCTGAAGATTCCCCACGGCAAGGTCACGGCCATAGTGGGAGCCTCCGGCAGCGGAAAGACCACAATGCTCAAGCTGATGCTGGGCTTCTACCCCCCGGCCGAAGGGTCCATCTCCCTCGGGGGAATAGAACTCAAGCACTACAGCGAGAGTGCCTGGAGGAAGGAATGCGGATGCGTGATGCAGGAGGGATTCATCTTCAGCAACACCATCGCCGAGAACATCTCCCTCTGCGACGAAACCCCCGACCTGGCCCGGGTGCGGAGGGCTGCCGGGATAGCCAACATACAGGAGTGGATAGAGCAGCAGCCGCTCAGCTACAACACCAAGATAGGCGCCGAGGGGCACGGCCTCAGCATGGGGCAGAAGCAGCGCATACTGATAGCCCGCGCGGCCTACAAGAACTCCCCGTACCTCTTCTTCGACGAGGCCACCAACTCCCTGGATGCCAATAACGAGAAGGTCATCATGGAAAACCTCGACCGCCTGTTCGAAGACAAGACCGTCATCATCGTCGCCCACCGACTCAGCACCGTCAAGAACGCCGACAACATAGTGGTGCTCGACAAGGGCCGCATAGTCGAGGAGGGCACCCACGCCGAGCTGGTGGCAAAGAAAGGATATTACTATGAACTGGTGCACAACCAGCTCGAATTAGGGAACTGATGCATATGGAAGAGAGCAGGAACAGATTTCATAGCGACGAGGTCCAGGAGATAATGGGTCGCAAGCCCTCCTGGATACTCCGGTGGGGGATTACCACTCTGCTGGCTCTCCTCGTGGGGATTGCCGTGGCGTGCTATTTCATCAAGTACCCCGAGACGGCCATCGCGGCCATCACCCTCACTTCCGACAATCCTCCCGCCGACCTGGCGGCCAGGGCCAACGGCATACTCGACTCGGTGTATGTGGCGGATGGCGACACCCTGCACCGGGGCCAGCTCATAGCCCTTATAGCCAGCACGGCGGATTACGGGCATATACTTGCGGCGGAAGAGGCCCTGAAGGGCTTCGGCAGCACCCCCGACGAGCTACCGCCCATGCGCAAGGAATGGAGCTCCTTCAAACTGGGCAACCTCCAGTCGGACTGGACCGCCTTCCTCTCCCTCTGCAACGAATACACCGACTATAAGGCCCTCGACCGCATAGGCCGCCAGAAGAAACTCATCTCCGACCAGCTGCTGCGCTCCAAGGAATACTACCGCCTGCTGGAGCAGCAGCGCCGCACCCTCGACGAGAATATGCGCTACGAGAAAGCCTCCCTCGAAAGGGACTCGCTGCTCTTTGCCCGCAAGGCCATCTCCAAGGCAGATTATGAATCCGGGCTCAAGAGCTACATCTCCCGCAAGAACGAGATTGCCGGCTTCGAGGCCAATCTGGCCAACGCCCGCCTGAACCAGCTGCAGCTCGAGCAGCAGATACTGGAACTCGACGTGCAGCGCGCCGCCGAGATTGCGGAATACCAGCGGAAGTTCAGCGAACGCAAGCTCAGCCTCGCCGGGGACATTGCCCTCTGGAAAGAGCAGTTCGCCATAATCTCCCCCTCCAACGGGATAGTATCCCTGCAGAACGTGTGGAGCAAGGGGCAGAAGGTCACCGCCGGCGAGCTCATCGCCAGCGTCATCCCCGTCGACGGGTACACCATAAT
>JAEEXQ010000097.1 GCA_016287875.1 Bacteroidales bacterium
GCAGAGCTGCGCGAGGATGGGATTTTCCTCCGCTACTATGAAGAAGCGGAGATCGCCCTGAGCGAGGTGGATGGGAGCGTGGCGGCCGACGGGCTGAACTATCATCTCTCCGCCCTGATCGGCCCTTCGCGGCTGGTGGAATGCGCCTCGCCCGTGCAGGCCTGGAAAGCCGTCAAGAATTCCATAGAGATAGGGGGGATGCGGGACTGCCATCTGCAGGACGGCCTTGCCATGGTCCGCTTCCTCCACTGGCTGGAGCGCTGCATACAGAATGACAGGGCCGTCTCCGAATGGGATGCGGCCGTGAAGCTGGGCCAGCTGCGCTCCTCCATCCCCGGATATCAGGGGGATAGCTTCGAGACCATATCGGCCTACGGGCCTTCCGCGGCCCTGCCGCACTATATCACTCCCCGCACGGGTGCTCCCCTGCTGGAAGCCCGCGGGCTCTACCTCTGCGATTCCGGCGGGCAGTATCTGGACGGCACCACCGACATCACCCGCACCTGGGCCCTGGGGCCCTGCACGCCGCTGGAGATGGAGGATTACACGCTGGTGCTGCGTGGGCACATAGCCCTGGCATCCGCCGTATTCCCTCTGGGCACGCCGGGATGCAGGCTCGACGCCCTCGCGCGCGAACCGCTATGGAGCCGTCAGCGGAATTTCGGGCACGGCACCGGCCACGGGGTGGGATGGTTCCTGGGAGTGCACGAAGGTCCTCAGGACGTGCGGCAGAACCTGAATTCCGCCGGATTCGAGGCGGGGATGGTGGTGTCGGACGAACCAGGCATCTACCGCGAGGGACAGTTCGGCGTGCGGCACGAGAACCTGCTTCTCTGCGTCCCGGCCGGATCGAATGAATTCGGGGAATGGCTGCGCTTCGAGCCGCTGACGCTGTGCCCCTTCGACACATCGGCTCTGCTGACGGAGCTTCTCACCCCCGCCGAACGGGAGTGGCTGAACGATTATCACGAGCTGGTCTGCGAGCGCCTGAGCCCGTATCTGGACGAGTCCGACGCCGCCTGGCTGCGGGAGAAAACGGTGGCAGTATAGCCGGAGAATGCCGGGCTATTCCGGGCGGAAGCGGGATTCCAGGGCGCTTGCGATGCGCACCAGGTCCTTCACCGGGCCTTCGAGCTCGAAGCCGGTGCCGCAGCGGGTGAAGGTGATGCGGTCTTCCAGCATACGGAAGAGGCGCATCACGGGGGACTGGAGGCGGAAAGTCATACTCTCGCCCTCTTCGCTTTCAAGCACATATCCGCGCTCGTGCATGAGGTCCACCACGCCCAGGCGGATTTCTCCGTAGGCCCCGGGAACGAATGCCTTGCGGGTGCCGAAACCAAGTCTGGGATAGATGATTGCGAACACGGCCAGTATGCCTGCGATCTTCAGAAGGGAGGTCGTCCCCTCGCGGAAAATGTCGTTCACCGAAGAGCCTATCACCCCGAAAACCGAGAGCAGGACAAGTACTATGCAGAGGAATATTGCCAGATAGGCAAAGTATTTGATGGAGCGTACAAGGTATTTCATACTGCGAATTTAGGGAAATTTCATTACTTTTGCACGATAAGCATAATTACTATGGAAAAAGAAGATCCGTTGATGAGACTTGAGCGCGAAGAGCGCGAACGTAAAGAAAGAGGAAAGAGCCTGAAGCCCGTGATGTGGATTCTGGCTGTCATCGCCATAGCCCTGGGCGGAGTGCTCGCATTTGTCTGGTCCAGCAAGAACAGCTTGGTCAAGGACCTTGAAGTGGACAAGCAGCAGCTTACGGAGCAGATCATCAGCTTGCAGGGCGACTACGAGTCCCTCTCCAGCGACTATGATTCCGTGAACGCTCAGCTGGATTCCTCGAAGGAGGAAGTTGCCCAGCTGGTGGAGCGCATCAAGAAGACCGAGGCTACCAACCGCGTCAAGATGCGTCAGTACGAGAAGGAACTCGGCACCCTGCGCAGCATAATGCGTGGGTATGTCAAGCAGATAGACTCCCTCAACACCCTCAACAAGAAGCTGACCGTGCAGGCTGCCAACGCCCGCCGCGAAGCTGCCGAGGCCAATACCCGCAACGCCGAGCTCAACGAGCAGGTCAATGCCCTCACCGAGAAGGTTGCCGTCGGAGCCATCATCAAGGCCCGCAGCATACAGCTGGTCGCCTATGGCGCATCCGGCAAGGTAATGGACCGCAGCAGCCGCGTCACCCAGATGGTGGTCAACCTGACCCTGGCCGAGAACGAACTGGCCCAGACCGGTCCCGTGCGCATCTACGTGCGTGTCAAGGATCCGGATGGAATCCTGCTGATGGACGGCACCGGCGCGAGCTTCACCTATGACGGAGAGGCCATGCCCGCTACCGCATCCCGCGAAATCGACTACAACGGCAAGGATGTGGACGTGAGCATCTACATCAATAATACCGGTGAGTTCACCAAGGGTATCTACACCGCCGAGGTTTACACCGTGCAGGGCCGTCTCGGCAAGGCAGAGGCCATGCTGAGGTAATGATCTATCTCCACGTCCCTTTCTGCAGGAGTTTCTGCACCTACTGCGATTTCTATTCGGAGGTCGCGTGCAAGGGGAGGGACGAGGCCGCTTTCGCCCGCTGGGCGGATAGTGTCTGCGAGGAGATCGAGGCGCGGCGGCAGGAGATTGTTTCTACCCTGGATCTAGATACTTTATACATAGGAGGAGGTACGCCCAGCGTGCTTCCTCTTTCTGTTTTGCGGCGGATTCTATCCACGCTGGCGGGAGTGCCGTTCGCTCCGCTACCGCCACGCACAGGCTCACTCAAAAATCTTCCGCGAACGGCACATCCCGCCGCCATCCCCCTTTCCGCCCGCGACGGGCAAAGGGCCGGGTTGGCGCCCCCAAAAAAAGGGGCGGCCAAACCCGGCATTGCCCGTCCGTTAGGCCCTGGCTATGAGGAGTTTACCATAGAGGTGAATCCGGAGGATATAGTGGAGAGGGGGCCGGAGTACGTCCGCGGACTGCTGGAACTGGGCGTCACCCGCATCAGCATGGGAGTGCAGTCGCTCGACGACCGCATCCTCCGATGGATGAACCGCAGGCATTCGGCCGATGGGGCGCGCAAGGCTTTCAGGACCATCCGCGACACCGTGCGGGAGGAGAACATCCCCTGCGATGTGAGCATCGATCTCATTACCGGAGTACCGGGGATGTCGATGGAGATACTCGAGAGTACTTTGGATGAGGTCGTCGGCTGGCGGCCGGAGCATATCTCCGCATACCAGCTGAGCATCGAGGACGGCAGCGCGCTGGCCCGGATGATCGAGAAGGGCGAGGTGGCGGAGCTGGACGAGGAGGCTTGCCGCGCGCAGTATGACCTGGTCTGCCGGAAACTGGCCGAAGCCGGATATCATCACTACGAAATATCGAACTGGGCCCTCCCCGGCCACGAAGCCATACACAACTCCGCCTACTGGACCCGCCATCCCTACGTGGGCTTGGGCCCCGGTGCGCACTCGCTGGTGGGGAACCGTCGGAGCTGGAACAGCCAGGTGCTCAGCGGCTGGACTTCGGAGGGCGAAGACCTGACCCCCGAACAAATCCACGAAGAAGAGGTGATGCTGCTCGCACGTACCGACCGCGGCCCCATCCCCGAACGCGACTGGTTCATCGCCGACGAAATCATCCCCGACCTACTTTAGCCGCGGCGTGCGGGGGGCCCAGCGGACGGGGAATGCAGGTACCGGGACGCCGTTTTTCTGGCGGCACGGACCTGCCCTTACCCCGGCGCGGAAGGAAACAGCCGCGGCGGCGGGAGCGGCGGTGATGGTGGTGGGTCGGCTGTGCAGTAGCTGGGCGGGAATGAGCGTGATACATAAGCTATTGAAATACAACAAGTTGCTTAATCAAGGCTACTCGATTCAAAGCAGCCTTGATTGCGTAACGCACTGAAGGGCAGCCACTTACGTAGCACGGTCAAAATGCTGGACTTCACCTTTCGAGAAATGCACACCCCATCGCGGCGAAACGAACAATGCCGCGGCGTGCGGGGGCCCAGCGGACGGGGAATGCAGGTACCGGGACGCCATTTTTCTGGCGGCACGGACCTGCCCTTTCCCCGGCGCGGACGGAAACAGGAGCGGCGAGACAAGGCCGCAGAAAAAACGCCGCGGCGACCTTACTGCAGATGCTTGGCGGCGGCGCAGAGGGCGTCGTAGAAGTCGGGGCCGAAGCGGCGGATGAGGGGGCCGCGGAGGAACTGGTAGACACGGATGCCCTCGCGGCGGCCGCGCTCGAAGGCGCAGCGGCATATGTCCCAGCGGTGCAGGTTCAAGGCCATCCCGCCTCC
>JAEEXQ010000098.1 GCA_016287875.1 Bacteroidales bacterium
GGAGAAGTCTCCCGGGTATCCTCGAAGGCGGTCACGATAATAATCGGCAGCATCAGCAGCACGATGGCTCCGGACGCGGTGGAGAGGATATCTTCCAACGAGTTCAGGGAGATATCCAGGAAAACCTTCTCCAAACCGCTGCAGAAGATAGACGCGAACATCACATCCCGCAAGCTCAGCTTCAAGCCCGAGATAGACCTCCGCGGCGCCCGCCTTCAGGAGGCCCTGGAGGAGGTGATGCACTACTGCGACGATGCCCAGATGCTGGGCATAGGCAGCGTGCGCATCATCCACGGCAAGGGCACGGGAGTGCTTCGCGAAGAGATACAGAAATACCTGCGCACCGTGCCCGGAGTGGCTTCGGTGGCAGATGAAGACGTGCGTCACGGCGGCACCGGCGTGACTATTGTTACTTTCGGGTGATGGATGCGATAGGGAAAAGGGGCGAGGATGAGGCGTGTGCTTTCCTGATCAGGGAAGGACAGGTAATCCTGGAACGCAACTGGAGGGGAGGCAGGTGCGAGATAGACATCATCTCGGCGGACTCCGCGGGCCTGCACTTCGTGGAGGTCAAGAGCCGGAAGGCCCCCGCCGCAGCGGATCCGCTGGTGAACGTGACCGCCGCGAAACAGAAGAACATGGTGCAGGCCGCCCTACGCTATCTGCATTCGGAGGGCAGGCGTTTCAAGGATGCAGAAGTGAACTTTGACATAATAACGGTCGTCCTCGACAGGGCTTCCGCACAAATACAGTACTACCCACAAGCTATCATACCAATTTATGACTGACCACAGATATTGCGTTATCCTCGCCGGCGGCATCGGGACCAGGTTCTGGCCCCTGAGCCGCGAATATAAACCGAAACAGTTCCTCCGGGTGTGGAATCAGGAGAAGAGTTTCATACGCTATACCTTCGAAAGGATGGCCCGCACGATTCCCGTCGAGAACATCTACGTGGCAACCCTCTTCCAATACAAAGGCATGGTGCAGGAGCATCTCCCCGAACTGCCCGAAGAGAACATAATACTGGAGCCCTACGGGCGCAACACGGCACCTTCCGTGGCCTACACCGCCACCCTGCTGCACGCAAAGGATCCCGACGCGGTGATAGTGGTCGCTCCCGCGGACCATAACATCTCGGACAACGCGATGTTCGACAAGAACATAATCCAGGCCCTGGACATCGCCGCGGAGCAGGACATCCTCCTCACCCTCGGCATAGTGCCCACCCGCCCGGATACGAACTTCGGCTACGTGCAGGTGACCGGCGGCCGGGATGCCTATGCCAGCGGGGCCCTGGTCAAGGCCAAGACCTTCACCGAGAAACCCGACACCGAGCTCGCCAAGGTCTTCCTCGACAGCGGGGAATTCCTCTGGAACAGCGGTATCTTCTTCTGGAAAGCATCCGTCGTGCTGGAGGAGATGCGCAGATGCTGCCCCGAACTGGCCAATCTCTGGGACGGCTACGAGAGCGCTCCCGACAAGGAAGCCTTCGTGCAGAGAGCCTACTCCGACAGCACCCGCATATCCATCGACTACGCCCTTATGGAGAAGTCGGACAAGGTCTGGGTACTGCCCGCCAAGTTCGTCTGGAGCGACATCGGCAGCTGGAGCACCCTCTACGAGGATGCATCCGACCAGCAGGACAACGGCAACGCCATCTCCCTCGAAGGGAAGCACATCATAAAGAACGTGTCGCATTCCATCATCACCGGTTCCGATTCCGGGAAGCTGACGGTGGTCTGCAACCTGGATAACTTCATGGTGATCGACACCGACAAGATTCTGCTGGTCTGCCCCCGCGACGACCGGCGGCTGCAAGAAATCCTCTCCGAGCTCGCCCTTCCGGAATTCTCGGAGTTCAAATAGAACGTGCGATGATAGATTACAATCTGTTCGAAGACTTGCTGGGCTTCGACTCCACATCCGGCCGGGAAAGGCCGCTGGCGGAGTTCCTCGCCCGGCGGCTGCAGGCCCCCAAAGTCGAGACTTTCGAAGTCGGGGACGGCACCCTCAACCTGCTTTTCAGCTGGGGTACGCCCCGGGTGGTATTCTGTTCCCATATGGACACCGTGCCTCCCTACATCGCCCCCAAGGTGGGAGAAGACAAGGTTACCGGGCGCGGCAGCTGCGATGCCAAAGGGCAGATCATCGCCATGTACACGGCCTGCCAGGAGCTTGCGGCCTCGGGGCGCACGGGCTTCGGGCTGCTGTTGCTGAGCGGGGAGGAAACCGGCTCCTGGGGAGCCAAGGCCTTCGCCAAGCTGCCTTTCAAGGCGGACCTGCTGGTAATAGGGGAACCCACCGAGAACAAGATGGTATCCGCATCCAAGGGGACCAAGGCCTATGAAGTCACCCTCCGCGGGGAGCCCTTCCATTCGGGATATCCCCAGTTCGGCAAGAGCGCGGTAGATTTGTTCGTGGATTTCGTGAACGAGCTGCGCGCACACCGTTTTCCCTTCGACGACAGGCTGGGCGAGACCACCTGGAACATTGGCAAGCTGAGCAGCGACAATGCGCAGAACATACTGAGTCCGGAGTGCAGTTTCCGCATCTATTTCCGTACTACCTTCGCGTCGGATGCGGCGGTGCACGAGTATATGATGACGAAGATTGGCGCCTCCTTCATCGGCGGGGACATCCCCGCGACCTACCTCACCTTCCCCGGATTCCCTTCAGGGCCGGTAGCCTTCGGCAGCGACGCCCCGCACCTGTCGAACTTCAGCCGCAAGATAATCTGCGGCCCCGGCAGCATACGCTACGCCCACCGCAGCGACGAGCACATACTCACCGCCGACCTGGAGCAGGCCGTAAGCAATTATATCAGGTTTTTCGAGCTGGCCTAGATCAGGCCCTTCTCCAGCAGAAGCTGGGCAATCTGCACGGCGTTGGTGGCAGCGCCTTTGCGGATGTTGTCGCTTACACACCAGAAGTTGAAGCCGTTCTCCACCGTGAAATCGCGGCGGATACGGCCCACGAACACATCGTCCTTGCCCCAGGCATAGAGAGGCATGGGGTAGACATTGTGGGCAACGTCATCCTGCACGGTGACTCCGGGTTCGGAGGCCATCAGAGCGCGCAGCTGCTCAATCGTGAAGGGCTTCACGGTTTCCACGTTGATGCTCTCGGAATGGCCGCCCTGCACAGGCACTCGCACGGTGGTGGCGGTTACCGCGATGCTCTCGTCGCGAAGAATCTTCTTGGTTTCGTTGACCATCTTCATCTCCTCTTTGGTGTATCCGTTCTCCAGGAAGGAGTCGATGTGGGGGAGTATGTTCTGGTCGATGGGGTAGGGATATACGGCGGGATAGTCGCCCCAATGGCCCCCTGCCCTCTCGGTATTCATCTGGGCAATGGCCTTGTAGCCCGTACCGGTAACGCTCTGATAGGTAGACACCACTATCCTCTTGATGCCCAACTCCTTATGTATAGGAGCCAGAGGCAGTACCATCTGGATGGTGGAACAGTTGGGATTGGCGATGATATAGTCGTCCTTTGTCAGCACGTCCCCGTTGATCTCGGGAACCACCAGTTTCTTGCCGGGGTCCATCCTCCAGAAAGAGGAATTGTCCACCACACGGCAGCCCACCTCCGCGAAGAGGGGCGCAAGCTGGTGCGAGGTCTCTCCCCCGGCGCTGAAAAGTGCCAGCTGCGGCTTGGCCGCGATGGCATCCTCCGCGCTCATCACCGTCCACTCACGGCCCTGGAAACTAAGCTTGCGGCCCACCGACTTCTCGGACGCCACCGGCAACAGTTCATCTACAGGGAAATTCCTTTCCTCCAGCACCTGGAGCATTCTGGTGCCCACCAATCCGGTAGCACCCACAAGAGCGACTTTCATATCAATCGGATTTTTCGCAAATATAATATTTTCTACCGCAAAATATCGTTCAGAACTGAAGATGCTGCGAGGCGCGCACCTTCGCCGGCGCCCTGGATGAGCAGGGGGTAGGGGTGATAGGTGCTGCGGATGATGATGGCGTTTTCGGTGCCTTTGATGCGGTAGGCCGGGTGGGAG
>JAEEXQ010000034.1 GCA_016287875.1 Bacteroidales bacterium
CGTACCACGTCGAACTGGTACTGGGGGAAGCGCTCGATGCCCGCAGAGTTGAGTATATGCCACATAGGCTTGTAGCCGAGGGCTTCTCCCAGGGCGGTGGCATTGCGGCGGAACATCTCTATCTGCCCTAAGGTGAACTCGTCCTGCTCCGGATCCTCGGCAACTGCAAGGTGGGAGAAGGTGGACTTCACCTTCACGGCGCTGCAGCCTTTCAGATAATCGAAGAGGGCGGGAAGTTCGCCCGTCATGAATCCCAGCCTGTGCATTCCGGTATCCAGTTTGATATGGATGGGGAAGTCCTTCACTCCACGAGCCTCCAGAACGGCCACAAGGGCCTTCAAAGACTCCAGATTGGGTATGGAAGGTTCCAGATTGTACTGTATCATCTCCTCGAAGAAATCCGTACCGGCGGTAAGCACCAGTATGGGGAGGGAGATACCCGCGCGGCGCAGCTCCACTCCTTCGAGAGGAAGGGCTACGGCCAGATAGTCGGCACCGGCCTGCTGCATCAGGGAAGCGAATTCCACGGCTCCGTGCCCGTATGCGTTGGCCTTAACCAGCACCAGCAGCTTGGTTTCCGCTTCCAGCAGGGAACGGAAATAGCGATAGTTGCGAGTGCAGGCGGGGAGGCTCAGCTCCAGGCGCGAAAAGTCATCTGCGGAATTCATACAAATTACAAAGTTACCAATTTATCGGAAACAACGTACCAGACAGCCCCCGAAACTTTTTCGTAGCCCAAGGCGCGGAAGATCTTCATATAGCCGGAGACCTGCCGGCTGTAACGCTCGTCGCTTTCGGGAGTGCCCTCTCCGAACTTGTAGTCTATCACGATAATCTCCCGGTCCTTCACGACCACTCGGTCGGGGCGTTTCTGATTGCCGAAGGCATCTATTACCGTTGTCTCGTTGAGGCCCCTTCCCGCAAACCATTCCGGATGCGAGGCAATCCTTGCCGAAAGCAGGGCGAAGGCGTCTTCACCCTCCGCGGGGCTGAGGGAGCCATCGATAATGGCATCGTCCACGGCTTCGCGAAGGTCCTCGGAAGTCTGCACCCGGGACAGTATCCCGTGCAGTACTATGCCATTGCGCCTGGCGGATGCCGCCGCGCCCACTGCTCCGTCTTCTCCGAAGAAGTCGGAAGCATCAGCCGAAACTTTCAGCCTGTCGGCTATGGGGATGGAAATGTAACTATAAGGGAAGTCCAGTTCATCCTCCTTTTCCCGGCGTTCCATAACTCCGAAGTCGTAGGGCTCTCCCTTGGAATACTCATCCAGCCTTCCGCAGAAGGTGTAGAGCAGCTGGGAGAAGTCTTTGTACTCGGGATTCTTGCTTTCCCTGAACGCCTTGGAAGGCAGGGCGGAAATCACGTGCAGATGCTTTTCGGCGCGGGTCAGGGCCACATAGAACACGTTTATGTTGTCCACCTTCTGCATCTCCTGCTCCTTCTGCAGCGAGGGCGCGAAAAGGGTGTCGGCTATCTTCTTGGTAAGCTTGACGGGATAGGCCCCGGCTGCCTCGGGAATGAACGGCGTGCCTTCGGTCTCCAGCTTGCACCATCGAAGGTTTTCTTTGAAGAACTCGACCTTCTCTGCGAAGGGGAAGATGAGCCAGGGGAACTCCAGTCCCTTGGCCTTGTGTATGGTTATCACCCTCACAGCCGAAGTGCCGGCAGGGGAGTTGATGGTATTCTTGCTTTCGCTCCAATGCTGAAGGAAGTAACGGAGTTCGTTCCCGTTGGCATCCACCCACTCCCGGAGTTCGTCCATGAACGCCTGTATGTAGAGGGTCTCTCCCGCGAATTCTTCGGGAGAAGCCGCCTGCAGCTGGCGGAGGAGGTTCTCGCAGAGGTCCGTCAGCGAATGGTATTCCTCGGGGAATTCCACGTTCTCGGCTTCGGCGAGATACTGGTTTATCTTGTCGTCGGGGTTCTCGTGGTTGGCCAGGATCCCGGTCAGCTTGCGCACCGTGACGGAAGATTTCACGGAGAGGGAGTCGTCGGATACCACGGGGATGCCTTCGGCGATAAGGGCCTCGGCTATGGCTGCGCCTTCTGCGTTGGCACGCACGGCAATGGCGATGTCTCCGTAGTCCGCCCCTGCCCCGCGGGCTTCCCGGACAGACTCGAGCACCTTCGATATCTCATCTGCCTTGTCGCAGAAACTCACGCGCACCTGCCCGCTCTGAGGATCCTTGCTGCGGACATCCTGACAGACGTCGGAGTAGAGATCCTCCCGGCCTATGGCCCTGGCGGCAAAGGAGAAGAAGGAGTTGTTGAAATCTACTATCTCCCGGCAGCTGCGCCAGTTGTTCTGCATCTCTTCCACTTTGGCTCTGGGGAAATCCTCGCTGACCCGGCTTCCGAGCAGGGTCCAGTCGGAGTCCCTCCAGCGGTATATGCTCTGCTTGACATCGCCCACTATCAGGTTGTCGTGCCCGCCGGCCTCGCTCTCGCGCAGCAGCGGACGGAAGTTCTCCCACTGGATGTTGGAAGTATCCTGGAACTCGTCCAGCAGGAAGTGCTCGAAACGCACGCCCATCTTCTCGTACACGAAGGGGGCGTCGCTGCCGGCGATGATGTCCTTGAGTATGGTGTTGGATTCGTCCAGCACCATCACGTTCTTTTCCTTGAGCAGCCTTTCGAAGGCATTGTAGAACTCTCCCGCGATTCCCAGGCTGAATGCCATATCGCGAAGCATCCAGGCAGTGTTGTACCAGCGGTATCGTTCGCTTTCGAAAAGCTCACGGAAGCGGCTGCCGTCGGCCTCTTTCATAAGGCTCGCCTTGGGATAGGGGATGGCCTCCCAGGTTCCGAAGCCTTTCTGGTATGCGGGTAATTGCTCCGTGGCATTCTTTCCGCTGACTTCCACCAGTTTCGCCGCCTCGTTCACATCCTTGGTGAAGTCGGATATAATCTTTTCGCAATTGCCCCTGATGGCGGCCAGCGCCTTTTTGGAGAAGCGCTTCTTAAGTTCGGAAGTATCTCCCGCCCCGCTCATCATCAGGTGGGAACCCATCTCGTAGAGATTCTTCTCTATGCTGAGCCTCTTGCCTTGTTCCAGGTCCTCCGACACGCTGCGTCTCAGCCAGTCCAGCACCTCCGAATCATCGGCCGTAAGCGAATCCAGCAGGGAATCCATAGCTTCGCGTATGAGCGCATCCTTGTCCAGGTCTATCTGGTAATCGGCGACCTGCCCTATCTCCCTTGCAAAGGCCTTCAAGGCCTGCTGGAAGAACTTGTCTATGGTGCTCACGGCAAAGGCGCTGTAGTCGTGGAGTATATCGCGCAGCATTTCCTGGTTCCTGCTGTCCTTGGACGTGGCCAGGAACTTCAGTATGCGGCTCTTCATCTCGGCCGTGGCCTTGTTGGTGAATGTTACCGCGAGTATGTGACGGTATGCATAGCGCTCCGTCAGAAGCGCCAGATAGTAGTTTGCAAGGGCGAATGTCTTGCCCGACCCTGCGGAGGCTTTGAGAATCTTTATCATCTTCCGCAAATGGTTTTGAAGTCACAAAACTCGCAAGTCTTAATGTCCTTGGTCCTGCTCCAGGGCACGCTCTTGTCGCGGATCTCGTCCAGCATCCCGGCTACCCTTTCCCTCATCAGCTGGCAGAACTGCCGGCTGCGCTCCACCTCCTCCGGCATGCTCACGAAGATGTTGGAGGTCTGGTAGATGCAGTTGACTATCTTCTTGCCCTTAATAAGAGGATCTCCCTCCAGATATTCGTCGTACAGGTACAACTGCAGGGCTATCTTCGGGCGCTTGGAATTCTCCTTGGCCTCGAACAGGCTATCAACCACGGAAGATGCGTTGTCGTCGCTGATCTTGACATCGGTATCCAGCACCTTCCCGGTCTTGTAGTCCACTATACGGACGGTCCCGTCCTCGAAACTGTCCAGTCTGTCTATATATCCTTTGAAACGGAATCCTCCTATGGTCTTCCAGCGCTCGAGTTCGAGCCCCAGTACACGGAAGGACTCCTTCCCGGCCTTCTTCAGCCGGGCCAGATCCGTCTTGAGTATCTGCAGGACGTATTTCACTATCACCTCTTCGAAAATCAGATTCCGCCCCTCCACCTCGTCGGTCTTGAGTTTCTCTTTGATTCCCGAAGCCACCAGGCCGCGCAGGTAGGGCTCGTCCGAGAGCAGTTTTTCCAGGTAGGCCTTGCTGATGATCTTGTCTGCCCCGTAAAGCGTCTGCATGGTCTCGTGGAGCACCGTGCCCAGCATCCCCGCATCCAGGGCCTCGCTCACCTCGTCGGCGGCCTTCAGGCCCTTCACCTTCGAATAGTAGAACTTAGCCGGGCAGCTAAGGTAATTCTGCAGGGCAGATACCGAAAGGCTGAAACCATCCGCCTGCATCGCGCCCAGGTCCCCGTCCGTCTTCTCTATGTCAGCAGCCGCAGCCGCATCCTGCAGAGGAGCCTTCACCACATAACGCCGCAGGTCGAAATCGTAGAGCATCTGCAACTGGCGTATGTAGCGGCTCTCCTCCCCGCTGCGGCTAAGCTCGGTGCGGGAATCGAAAAGCAGCCAAACATTGGATGCCCTCTGTATCAGACGGTAGAAATAGTAGGCCCATACCGAATCCTGGTACTCGTAGGTCGGCAGCCCGAAACCCTTGCGAAGTTCCGCAGGGATGAAGGAAGGCGCCACTGCACGCCGGGGGAACATTCCCTCGTTGCAGGATAGTATTATGAGATTGTCGAAATCCAGGGCACGCGTCTCCAGCGGCCCCATTATCTGCAGGCCCTTCAGAGGCTCGCCCTTGAACGGCACCGAAGCCCGTGCGGTAAGTTGGCCCAGCAGGCGCCACATGGTCCTGGGCTGAATCTCCAGGTGCATCCCCTCCAGCCGGTTCGCGGCCTTGTAATAGAACATCGCAAAATCCAGTTCCATCTGCATATGCCCCTGCTCCTTCAGAAGAGGAGCAATCCCTATCAGCAGCTCTTTCAGATACTGGGGGATATCCTCCGCCGGACGGAATATAAGTTCGAGCAGGGCATCCCCGCGGAACGCGTCCCTGCCAATGAAATATCTCGCATCCTTGCGTATCTTCCCCACGATCTGCTTCCCATCCTCGCTCAGGCAGTCCCGGATGATTCCATTGCTGAAAATACCCCAGACATACTTATGGTAGAACTGTACCTGCCCGTTCCTTTCCCTCAGATTCTGCTGCATCGCCGCTATGTCATCCATCAGGGCCTGGAACTCGCTCCCCTTTATGGGGTATCCCATCGTCACATTCACATCCTCCACCCCCTCCGGAACCGAATTCAGCACATTCATCAACAACCCCTCATCCGGCAGCACTATCGCCGTATTGATCCCGATTCCCTGCCCTGCTGCGGTCGGTTCTTCCTCTTCGACCGTCTCGCTCCGCTCGACCCCACCGTTCGCTCCGCTCACGGTCCCCCCTCTTAGCATGCCGAGGGTGGCAGCGGTCTCAGAGGAAGACCGCCCATCCGCAGGGATAGTTGAATCGGGCATTGAGAGAGGTGCCGGTACTCCATTCGAGGGACGTAACACCCGCGGTTCGATAGCGGGGGGACCGTCGACGCAGTCGATGGTGGGGTGAGGCGCAGCCGAACTCCCGAGAATGGAGTACCGGCACCTATCCAAAATGATAGGCAGGAGTTTGGTTTGGCCGACGGAAGAAGGAACGCTGACGACATTGACGACGGGGCGGGGGAGACCGTCAGGATCGGGAACGAAAGCCTGGGGGAACTCGGCCACATTGCGGGAAAGAAAGAACGACGCACGATTCGCACCATCCTTGATCTCCTCGCTGCTGAAATCCCAGCAAAACTCCGCAACCCCCGCATCCCTCATCCTCCTCATCACCCTCTTCTCACACTCATTAAGCGCATTCAACCCCACGAACACAAACCTCTCCGTATCCGGAAAACCCTCCTCGAGCAAATCCACCACCGCCACCGAATCCAGACTCTTCGCAATACTACGGTAGATAGCACCCTCGGTGGCCATCCCCTCGGCAGCCAAAGCCTCGTTGAAAGAATGGTAGAGAGGGAGAAGTATGTCCCATATGCGGCGGAAGCGCTCCTTGTACTCGCCGCTGTCCCTGAACTGGCCAAGGAAATGCCTTAGAGCCTCTTCCTGCTCGGCAGTAAGATAGTCCAGGCTATCCTGCAGCTGCCTGTATTCCGCAACATTCTTGAAGATGTGCCCGGGCTCCACCAGATACTTGTCCACCTCGGCAAAATCGCTCAGGATGACTCCGCCCCAGAAGATGAACTCGTCCAGAGGCTCGGCATCGGGCTTGAGGGCCTTGTAGCAATCGTAGAGGGTGAGCATGGCCGCCATCCTGTCGGCAGGACGCAGGCCGCCCAGCCGGGCGAAGAAGTCGTTTATGGTGATGCACGCAGGGGCGATGATGGGGCGCCTCTGCGCGGCGGAAAGATCCCCGAGGTACTTCAGGAAGAAGCCCACGGCCCTTTTGTTCGGAAAAATAAAACACATCCGGCTTATTTCGGGAGCCGGATGGTAATGTTGAGCAACTTGTAGTAGGAAGGGCGTCATCGCAGGTCGGTGATTATCCATTCCTTACTGTTAAGGATGCCGTCGCTGACCGAGAACTGTGCCTCGTCGTTCCAGGGCGTCTCTTGCACCTTGGCCTTGCACAGCAGTTTCCCGACACCCTCCAGATCCAGAGTGAACGACAGATTGCTGCCATCCCACTTCAGATCCTCCACAGTCTTGATTATTTCGCTGAGATTGCTGAAAATATCGTCCTTCCCGCCGGCATTCTCTATATAGACCTCCTTCCTGTCGGAGAGGACGGTGTAGAGCGTGGCGCCGTTGCTTATGAACATGGTTTTGCCCTCCGAGACCATATATTTGCGGCCCTGGATGTTGGCGACGCCGTTGCCGAGTTCGGCCCCGGAAGCATCGCAGTAACTGTAATGGGCAATCACCTGGCTGCGGCCGAGCATAGAAAGTAGCTCGTCCGCAATGCCCTTCTCCTGGGCCTGAATCAGGCCGCAGCTCAGGACGGCGGAAAGTATGACGATAATCTTACGCATTCTTCAAATTATCTAACAATGTTTCAAGGTCATCCAAGCTAGATACAAGAACCGTGCGGGGCTTGCTGCCTTCCTGCGGGCCGACGATTCCGGCCTGCTCCAGCTGGTCCATCACGCGGCCCGCCTTGGCATAGCCCATTCCGAGCCTGCGCTGCAGGTCGGAGGTGGAACCGCGCTGGGTGGTGACCACCAGCTTCGCGGCCTCCTCGAAGCGCTCATCCATCTCTCCAAGCTCTCCCTTGGCACCCCCTTCCTTCTCCTCTTCCTTGACTTCGGGCAGATAATAGGGAGTGTTGTAGCTCTTGCCATAACCTTCCTGGTCCCCTATGAACGTGGTGACGGCCTTGATCTCGGAATTGCTCACGAAGCCGCACTGGATGCGTTCGTTCTCTATGCCCGCCGAAAGCAGCATATCGCCGCGGCCGATGAGCTTTTCGGCGCCGGGGGAGTCGAGAATGGTCATAGAGTCCGTCCTGGATGCCACGCGGAAAGCGATCCTCAGAGGGAAATTGCCCTTGATGACACCGGAAATCACATCCACCGAAGGCCTCTGGGTGGCAATTATCACGTGGATACCTGCAGCACGGCCCTTCTGGGCGAGGCGTATGATGGAGTTGGTGATGCTCTTGGATGCCGCACGCACCTCGGGGCTGGCACCCATGGTCATCGTAAGATCGGCATACTCGTCGACTATGGTCACCAGATAAGGCAGGAACCTGTGGCCGTTCTTCGGGTTGAGCTTGCGGGCCTTGTACTTCTCGTTGTAGTCGGTAATCTTGTTCTCTCCCGCCTTGCTGAGCAGTTCGTAGCGCTGGTCCATTTCCACGCAGAGGCTCTTGAGCGTGAGCTCGGCGTCCTTCGCGTTCTTCACTATGGCTTTCGCCTTCTCCTCTTCCTCGTCGCCCGCGGTAGGCATTACTGCCAGATAGTGCTTCAGCAGGCCGTTGTAGGCCGAGAATTCCACCATCTTGGGGTCGATGAACACGAACTTGAGTTCGGAGGGATGTTTGGAGTAGAGCAGGGAGGAGATGATGATGTTGAGGCCTACGGACTTACCCTGCTTGGTAGCACCTGCCACCAGGAGGTGGGGAGCGTCGGCCAGGTCGAACACCTTCACCTGCTGGGTGATGGTATATCCTATTGCGACCGGCAGCTCGTATTTGCTGGTGCGGAAGGCCTCGCTGTTCAGCAGGGCCTTCAGCGGCACTATCGAAGGATAGTCGTTGGCGACTTCGATGCCCACGGAATCCGAAAGGGTGACTACCCTGACGCCCTTGGCATTCATCTGCATTCCTATATCCTCCTGGAGCTTCTTCACGTCGGCGATGCGGACGCCTGGAGCCAGGGTGACGCGGTACAGGGTGACGGTGGGGCCGACCTGGGCGCGGACTTCGGTAATCTCTATCTTATAGTTCTTGAGGGTCGCGCGTATCTTGTTGTTGTTCCGCTGCAGCTCGTCGTTGGACACTATGCGGCGGTCGGAGGCGTGTGCGTCCAGCAGGTCGAGGCCGGGAGCCTTGAATCTGGGCAGGCCTTCGGGAGGATCCAGGCGATTGTCGATGGGAGGAAGCTTCTCGTAACGCTCGTTGTCCAAGGTGTCGTCGGTGACGACCTCCAGGGTGTTCTCCGGATCGGAGGAGGCAGGTTCCACGATGGGAGGGGTCTCGCTCTGCGAGACGGGCTCAGAGGAGGACGCTGCCTCCTCCGAGACCTCTTGAACTTCCTGGACATCATCTTCCGGCACAACTTCATCTTCCGGCACAACTTCATCTTGCGGTTTCGAAGTACGGCGGCCGAGATTATAAACCCAGTCGGTGAAGCGGGGGCTGCAGAAGAACAGCCAGCAGGCGAGAAGCAGCAGGACCAGGGCTCCGCTGATTATGCTTCCGAAAAGATTGCGGCCCCAGAGCACGACCTGATTGCCGAACTCCCCGCCGAGCCCCCCTCCGAAAGCATTGGGAATACCCGCCATCTCACCCGCGAAGGCGAGCAGCAGGGATGCCACGAGGGCGCCGCTGAGCGCTATGATGGTGGTCTTGAACAGGGAAAATCCCCATCTGTTGCTGATGAGACGCACGCTGATGGCGGTCAGTATCACCAGCAGGGCGAAACTCCCGAGGCCGAAAAGATTGCAGATAAGCAGATGCCCCATGCGGTATCCCATCTTGCCGGCAGCATTGCCCACGGCTGTCGCGCTGTCCATCATCGAAGGATCGCGGAGCAGGCTCATATCCTGCTGCCAGTGGAAGAGATAGGAAACGCTGCTTATGAGGATGAACAGGCTGAACACCGCGACGGCAAGGCCCAGCACGACCTTGGCATTGCTGCGCTCCTTGTCATCCCAGTTTCTCCAGAAACAGATATAGTCCAGGAATCTGCTCATTTCTTCTTGGCTTTCTTATAGCGGAATTTGTTGTTCTTGCTGCCGGATGCATTCTTGATGCCCAGGCTGGGACGGGAGAATGTGGCATCCGACGAAATCCCTTTGAGGAATATCCCCTCCGGCACCTTGATGCGGTAGTCGGAAAGCTTTTCGATGTCGGCGAATATGGTCTCGTCGGCGACGCTGTCCTTGTTCCAGATAAGATACTGGGTGCGCATATAGGTGGCGAGGGAGCGTATCATCGCGGTCTTCATCTCCCCGTCAGGCTCGTTGCAGAGCAGTTCGATGATGGTCTCGATGTTCCTTCCGTAGTGGGTGGCCTTGATCTTGGAGCCCTTCATAGGGAGGGGTACCGGGCTGGTTTCGAATTCCTCCTTGACGGGGCAAGGGTAGGGAGCGTCTATGTCGAGATCGAATTCTGCGATTATGTAAAGCTGGTCCCAGAGCTTGTGTTCCCAATCCTCCTGGGTCTTGACGGAAGGGTTGAGCAGTTCCATAGTCTTCACCACGGCCCTTGCCTGCTCGCTGCGTTTCGCCTTGTCGGGAATCTCCTTCAAGTGCTCCACCATCTTCAGCACGTTCCTTCCGTATTCGGTGATGCGGAGCTTCTCCCGCTCTGTGTTGTATTCCAGTCTTATTGTCTCTTCGCTCATTGTAAGTCCATTTTCGTTCATAATACGCAAATATAATTAAAACTTTTATCATTATCTTTGCAATACCATGATGAATTACTACAAAGTTGCAGGCCACACGTTCGGGGTAAAGCTCCCGGATGGCGACCCTCTTTGCAGCCAGCTCGCTCAGTATGAGCCATTCATCAGCCCTGCTGTGCCCGATCCCATATTCGTGCTCAGCCTCGCGGATTCCCTCGATGATGAAGGCGGGGAACTGGTGTACTCCGGCGAGCCGCAGTCCGGCGAGCCCATAGTCAGGCTCTTCTCCACGCCCGGAGGATGGATTTCCGAAATGGCGATCTGCCCCGGCAGGCCTCTGTCCGCAAAGCTTTTCATGGAAAAGGATTTCAGCGCCGGAAAGCTTCTCCTGCTGCGTCCCCGCGAAGCTCTTTTCAGCCTCAATAACGCCCTGATGCTTCTCTATGCATTCCGCACTTCCGGTATGCACACCCTTGAGATGCACGCCTCCGTGATAGTGAATTCGGGCAGGGCCTTCCTCTGGCTGGCCACATCAGGCACGGGCAAGAGCACCCACAGCTCCCTGTGGCTGAAGAATGTGCCCGGCAGCAAGCTGCTGAACGACGACAATCCCATAGTCCGCGTAATGGAAGACGGGCACGTCGAGGTATTCGGCTCCCCCTGGAGCGGCAAGACCCCTTGCTACAAGAACGAACACTATCCTGCCGGTGCATTCACCCGTATCCGCAGGGCCGACCATAATGCAATTGCCAGGCTGAATAATTTCGAGGCCTATGCAATGATTTATTCTTCCAGCTCGGGATTCAAGTTCGATCCCAAGATGGGCGACGACCTTCATTCCACCTTCGAGAAAGTGGTGGGGGCATCGCCGTGTTTCGTGCTGGACTGCCTGCCCGACGCCGATGCGGCCAGGGTTTCATCCGGGACTTTGCTGAAGCTGTATGAATAAGATAGTCCTTCCCAATGAAATAATGCTGGGAGAGGTTTCCAGGATGCTCGCCGAGGGTAAGGAGGTCGTGATAATGACCAAGGGCTTCAGTATGCTGCCCTTCATAAAGGGGGATTACGACAGCGTGGTGCTGGTCCGTAAGGATGTCCTCCGCCCCGGGGAGATAGCCCTGGGGGAAGTCACCAAGGGAGTCTATGTGCTCCACCGCATCAGGAAGGTGCTTCCCGGAGGCATCATAATGAAGGGGGATGGCAACCTGCGCGGCACCGAGAAATGCCGTACCGCCAATGTGTGCGGGGTGGTAAAAGAAATACAGAAGGCTTCGGGCAGGAAGGTGGATCCCAACTCGCCCGTGAACCGTTTCCTCTGGAGGTGCTGGGCCGCGACGCCCACCCTGGGCCGGAGGTTCATACTTCATTTCGTCAGAAAAAGTCTATAGATATGAAAACCAAGAAAGGATTCAAGATGAGGACCTTGCTCGGAGAGCACATAATCGTGGCCGAGGGAAAGGAGCAGGTCAATTTCAACAAGATGATCTCTCTCAACGAGACCGCCGCCTATCTCTGGGAGGCAGTCGACAAGAGGGATTCTTTTACGGTGGAGGACCTCAGGGACCTGCTGCTCGCCGAATATGAGGTGGAGGAGGATATAGCAGCGAAGGATGCCAAGGCCATAGCCGAAAGGTGGAAGGAAATTGGAATAGCCGAAGACTGATGAGACCGTTCCGGGAATGCTTCCGCGGCCTGGTGGCCACCCTGCGCCCCTTCGGATGGAAGGTGGCGCTGAGCGGGCTTCTGGGGCTTCTCGAGGTGGTGTTCTCCCTCTCTTTCGTATGGCTCAGCAAAAGGGTGGTGGACGTCGCCACGGGCGTGGACTCTTCGATGTCCCTTGGCCGGGCGATGATTGCTTTCGCCGGAGTGATGCTGGCGCAGGTGCTGGTGAACGTGGCCTCGCGCTACTGGAGCGGATACCTGGAGGTCATCTCCCGCAACCGCACCCGTTCCGCCGTGTTCGCCAAGGTGATGAACAGCATCTGGACCGGCCGGGACCGTCTGCACAGCGGTGATACCGTCAACCGTCTGGAAGAGGATATACGGGTGGTGATCGAGTTCATAACCAGTTCCCTGCCCGAAATCATAGTCACCATCTGCCGTTTCATAGCGGCTACCATCTTCCTCTTCACCCTCTCTCCCGATTTGGGATGGATACTGATATTCATTATGCCCGTCGCGGTGCTGGGGAGCCGTCTTTTCTTCCGGAAGATGCGCTCGCTGACTATGGAAATCCGCGGCCAGGACAGCCGTGTGCAGGCCCATATGCAGGAGAATATCCAGCATAGGATGGTGGTCCGCTCGCTGGGCGGTGTGGACGAGGTGACCGATACCCTCGACTCCCTCCAGGACGACCTGCAGGCCAAGACAGTCACCCGCCTGAACTATTCCGCGGTGTCCAGGGGATTCATGCACCTGGGCTTCGTGGCCGGATATGCCGCCGCCTTCATCTGGAGTGCTCACGGGCTGATGGAAGGAACCGTGACCTACGGCCTTATGACCGCCTTCCTGCAGCTCGTAGGCCAGGTGCAGCGCCCCGTGGCGAACCTGACCGCCCAGGTGCCCGCCTTCATCCGCGCCCTGTCCTCTGAGGACCGCCTGCTGGAGCTTACCGGGATGGAGCAGGAAAGCCGGGAAGACGATATATTGCTCTCCGGGGCCCCCGGAATCAGGGTCAAGGACCTTAGCTTTACCTATCCCGATGCCGGCGAGCCTGTTTTCAAAGGGCTGGATTTCGATTTCCGGCCCGGGAGCTTCACCGCTATCACAGGTGCCACAGGTGCCGGCAAGAGTACGCTGGTGAAGGTTGTTATGTCGCTGCTCAAGGCTGACGGGGGGACCGTGGAACTCTACGATCCGCCTACGCCTTCATCTGCCGCAACCCTCTGCAACTTTATGTACGTGCCTCAGGGGAACAGCCTGATGAGCGGAACCATACGCCAGAATCTGCATCTGGCCGATCCGGATGCGTCCGACGAAGAACTGATGGAGGTTCTGGAAGTTGCCGCCGCCGGATTCGTGAGGGAGCTTCCCGACGGGCTGGATACCGTCTGCTCGGAGGTGGGAGGCGGCCTCAGCGAGGGCCAGGCACAACGTATCGCCATAGCCAGGGCCCTTCTCCGCCCGGGAGGCATATTGGTGCTGGACGAGGCTACGTCCGCCTTGGATGCCGATACCGAAGAAAGGCTGCTGAAGAACCTCGTGGCCCGCTGCGAGGGCAGCAAGACAGTGATCTGCATCACACATCGGCCGGCTTTTTTGAACTTAGGCAAAATATTTGTACTATCTTTGTAGGATAATATTTTTGAAATGAAATTACTGCGTTACATCATCATAGCCGGCCTGGTAATATGCTCGGTTGCGGCGGTTTCGTGCAAGAAGGACAAGAAGGGCTCCACTTCTACCAAGGCATATCTTTCCGGCAGCTTCTCCCTGGACATTCCCAGCTACGTGAACAGGGGAGACGTATTTCACATCGATCCTTACGGCGTCTATATGGGCGAAACTGCGGACAGCCTGGTCGGTTACAGGTGGACGGACCCTTTTACCTCCAAGTCGGACACCCTCCGTTACGAGGATGAGCCTGCCAGCGTGGGCAAGGCCTTCGATTTCGTGATTCCCGATGATGCCGACCTCAAGACCTTCACGCTTTCCGTGGCCGCCTTTGCAGAAGGCTATTACGACAAGAACGCCACGGCGACTTTCACCGTGGTGGATTCCACTCCCGAGACCGGCAGCCTGAGCGGATACTCCTTCCTGGGTTCCGTTTCCTCCTTCACTGACATCCGTGACGATAAAGAATACTACTATGTCACCATAGCAGGCAAGGACTGGATGATACAGAACCTGGCCTGGGACGGCGCGGGCAAGTCCTACGCCAATTCTTCCGCCGTGGATCCCATCTTCGGCCGCTATTATGACTGGGACGAGGCTCTCTCCGCCTGCCCTGCAGGATGGTCGCTGCCCGGGGATGCCGATTTCGAAGCTATCGCCGCCCTCGCAGGAGGGTCCTCGCTTGCCGCGGGTTCTATGATGGTGGATGCCAGTTTCAACGGCAACAAGATGTGGGAGTTCTGGCCTGCCGTCAACATTACGAACAGCAGCCGTTTCTCTGCCATTCCGGTAGGTTATTACCAGGTTGACGGAAGCAAATCCGAACATAAGAACTTCAGTAAGTACGCCCTGTTCTGGACCTCGGATACCGATGCCGACGGCCTCGGAATAGCCCGCTACATCTATCACGACCAGCCCGCGCTTTTCAAGTCTTCATTCGGTAAGGGCAGCGTGATGGCGTCCGTGAGGTGTGTCAGATAACCAATCAATACCAAGCATACAATGAAAAAATCTATCATCTGGATCGGCATTATCGCCGTTATCGCCATCTGGGGCATTTCCGCCTACAATGGGCTTGTGAACAAAGACGAGTCGGTTACTGCAGCATGGGGCCAGGTAGAGAATAACTATCAGCGCCGTGCCGACCTCATCCCTAATCTGGTCGCCACGGTCAAGGGATATGCCCAGCACGAAAGCAGCACTCTCGAGGCAGTGGTGAACGCCCGTGCGGCCGCCACCCAGGTAAAGGGCGGGGACCTCACTTCCGAGGAGATCGCAGCATACCAGAAAGCTCAGGGCGAGGTCAGTTCTTCGCTGAGCCGCCTGCTCCTCGTTGTCGAGAATTATCCCGAACTTAAGGCTAACGAGAACTTCCTCGACCTCCAGGCACAGCTCGAAGGCACCGAGAACCGCATCGCAGAGGCCCGCAGGGCTTTCAACGAGACCGCGAAGGATTACAACACCTCCGTCCGCCGTTTCCCTGCCAACATCCTCGCTAACATCTTCGGTTTCGGCACCAAGGGCTATTTCGAGGCTGACGAGGCTGCGAAGGCTGCTCCCAAGGTAGAATTCTGATGTCTTTCCGTTTAAGGATAGCAATACTTGTTTCGATCGTCGCCTCCGCGCTTCCGTGCGGGGCGGCGGTGAGAGATTTTCTGCCTGATCCCCAGGTGCCTCCCAGGCTGGTGAACGATTTCGCTTCGGCTTTTCCGTCCGCCTGCGCCGATTCCCTGGAGGCGGTGCTGGTGGATTTCGACAATCGCACATCCAACCAGATATGCGTCGTCACCGTTACTGACCTGCATGACTACGATGTTGCCAGGTACGCCCTTTTCCTTGCCAACAAGTGGGGAGTGGGCAGCAAGAAGAACAACGGTGTACTGATACTTCTGAAGACCAGGATGGGCGGATATGTGGATGTTACCATACAGGTAGGACGCGGGCTGGAAGGGGCAATCCCCGATGCCTACGCTTCCCGTATCATCCGCAACATAATGGGCCCCCATCTGCGCAACGACGAATACTGGCCGGCGGTCAGCAAGGCTTGCGTCGAGCTTATGGCCCTCGCTGAAGGTGAAATCAGCGAACCCAGGGATTCTTCCGAAGAATTCGATCCTCTGACCATAGCGATTCTTATCATTCTGCTGGGGCTCCTCATCGTCGTCCTCGGGCTTATTGCCAAGAATCACGAAGGCAATTCCCACAATTCCGGCCACAGAGGTAACTGGGGCGGCGGTTTCGGCGGCGGCTCCGGCTGGGGTGGATTCGGCGGCGGAGGTTTTGGCGGAGGAGGCTTCGGCGGAGGCGGTTTCGGTGGATTCGGCGGCGGAAGCTTCGGTGGAGGCGGCGCCTCCGGGCGTTTCTGATTCCCGGCCTAAGGAATCGAGGCTATTATCCCCAGGGTATCCAGTAGCAGGCCGGAAAGGTACTCCACCACGCGTACGGGCCAGACAGGCGTGAGGCCGAAAGCGTAGAGAAGCAGGCAGCTGACTGCGCATAGCATCAGGCCGGTGGTGAGCGGAAGGGCCAACAAGTTGGTCAGGAGGAAGTATTTGGGGAAGGTCCCGAAGCGCCACCAAACCAGGGGCGCCGTATAAATCTGACAGGAAATACTCATTGCCATCGACGACCATATACGCCGTACGGGCCCGTCGTGCCGCCCCTCGGACGGGAACCATCCGTCCATTGCGGGGAATATGGTGAATATCCCGAGCATGGCCAGGTAGCTCAGCTGGAATCCCACGGAGACTATTACCCAGGGGGTGGCGGAGAGCTGGATCATCAGCGCCAGGCACCAGACCGCGAGGGGAGATTTCCTCCGCCCGGGGCAGTGGGCCGCTATCTCGTTGATGGTGATGAACAGCAGGGCCCTGATTATGGACGGGGATGCACCGGTAAGCGTTGCGTAGGCGGCGCAGGCCAGTATCAGCAGTATGCTGCGCAGATAATGGCGCACGCGTCCGTTTCCCATAATCTTCAGCATCCTTCCGAGGAAAAGATAGATTATTCCCAGATGCAGCCCGCTGAGGGCCAGGATATGGGATGCGCCGGCTGCCCGGAAGGAGGAAACACTTTCGGGGGAGAGGCCGTCCCTGCGGCCCGTGAGCAGTGCGCGCACGAGTCCGCAGCTCCGGCCGTCTTGCCAGGGGATACGGCGGATCAGGGCATCGAAGGCTCCGAGAGCGCCGCTTTCCTCCCCGGTTCCGACCGGGAATCCAGACGAACCGCAGAGGGCCCCGAGGACTAGGAAAAGAAGCGCGAACCACAGTTTGCGCGGAAGGGCGTCGGCCAGGGCCAGCAATATCAGGACTGCGGAGAGGGCCAGGCATATGTGGAACAGGGGGAAATGGCAGAATTGCGAGAGGGCTACCCCTGCTGCGAAGGGGAACGAAACCAGCACCATATCTCTCGCCTCGACCATAATGAATAAGCTTTAACTTTGCGAAAATAAGCAATAATTCTTAAATTTGTAAGCTAGCTAAAACACATTCTTACATAATATGATCATACTCGTCATCAACTGCGGCAGTTCCTCGATCAAATATCAGCTTTTCGATATGAAAAGCGCCTCCGACTACAGCGTCAAGGCAAAGGGACTGGTAGAGAAAATCGGTCTTCCCGAAGGAAATATCACCCATAAGCCCACAGGCGGCCAGCCTTTCGTGCTCACCCTTCCCATTCCCGACCACAAGGTCGGAATGAAACTGGTGATGGACGCCCTCGTCGATCCTGAGCACGGCGTGCTCAAGTCTTTCGACGATGTGGATGCCGTCGGCCACCGTATAGTCCAGGGCGCCGATTTCTTCGACGGCAGCTGCCTGGTAGATGAAGAAGTGCTGCGCAAGATCGAGATATGCTGCGACTTCGCGCCGCTGCACAATCCTGCCCACCTGCTCGGCATACGTGCCATCACCCAGGTGCTTCCCAAGACTCCGCAGGTGGTGGTGTTCGATACGGCCTTCCATCAGACCATGCCGGATTACGCCTACATCTACGCCCTGCCCTATAATTATTATACCGACTATCATGTGCGCCGTTACGGTGCCCACGGCACCTCGCACCAGTACGTGTCCCGCAGGGGAGCGGAATTCGCCGGCCTGGACATCAATAATTCGAAGATAATCACCTGCCACATCGGCAACGGTTCTTCCGTCTCCGCCGTACTCAACGGCAAGTGCATCGATACCTCTATGGGATTCACCCCTCTCGAGGGAATGATTATGGGTACCCGCTGCGGCAACGTGGACTGCAATGTGATTCCTTATCTTATGAAGAAAGAGAACATCAGTCCCGACGCGATGACGGATATAATGAACAAGAAGAGCGGCCTGCTGGGCCTTGGCGGAGTGAGCTCGGATATGCGTGAAACCGAGGATGCCGCCGCTGCAGGCGACAAGCGTGCCCGCCTGGCCATCGACAAGCTCACCTATGATATCGTGAAGCTTATCGGTGCCTACAGCGTGGTCCTCGACGGAGTCGACCTTATAGTATGGACCGCCGGCATAGGGGAGCACAATCACAAGGTGCGCCGCCGTGTCTGCGACAAGCTCGGTTCGCTGGGCGTCAAGCTCGACTATGCCGCCAACGAGAAGGCCTTCGGCGAAGAGGCTATGATCAGCGCCGCCGATTCCAAGGTCAAGGTCGCCCTCATCCCTACCGAAGAGGAGCTTATGATCGCGGTCGATACAATGAATCTGGTTAAGTAGTTTAAAGATATGACCCTTATAGAAAAAATCGTTGCGCGTGCCAAGTCCGACAAGCAGCGCATCGTCCTTCCTGAATCGCTCGAGGAGCGTACCATCACCGCGGCCGACCGTGCCATTGCCGACGGCCTCGCCGACATCATCCTCATCGGAAATCCCGCCGAAATCCTTGCCCTGGCGGACAAGCTCGGCCTCAAGAACATTGGCAAGGCAACCATAATAGACCCTGCCACCAGCCCCAAGACTGCCGAATATGCGAATCTGCTCTACGAGCTCCGCAAGAACAAGGGTATGACCCCCGAAATCGCCGCCAAGACCGTGCTGGATCCCCTTTACTTCGGCTGCCTCATCATTAAGAGCGGGGATGCCGACGGGCAGATAAGCGGAGCCCTCTCCACCACCGGTGAGACCCTTCGTCCTGCCCTCCAGATCATCAAGTGCTCTCCCGGCATCACCTGCGTCAGCGGTGCGATGCTGATGATCACCCAGGCTCCCGAGTTCGGCGAGAATGGTGTCCTGGTCATGGGAGATGTGGCAGTCACTCCTGCCCCCGATGCCGGCCAGCTGGCACAGATCGCAGTCTGCACCGCCCGCACTGCCAAAAGCGTCGCCGGCTTCGCCGATCCCCGCGTGGCTATGCTGAGCTTCTCTACCAAAGGCTCTGCAAAGCACGAGGTGGTAGATAAGGTGGTGGAAGCGACCGCCCTTGCCAAGGAGCTGGATCCTTCTCTGAAAATCGACGGCGAGCTTCAGGCCGATGCCGCCCTGGTGCCTTCGGTCGGTGCAAAGAAAGCGCCCGGTTCCGATATCGCCGGCAAAGCTAACGTTCTGGTGGTGCCCAACCTCGAGGTCGGCAACATCTCCTATAAACTGATACAGCGCCTCGGCCACGCCGAAGCCATCGGCCCCATCCTCCAAGGCATCGCCAAGCCCGTCAACGACCTCAGCCGCGGCTGCTCCGTCGACGACGTCTACAACCTCATCGCCATCACCGCCTGCCAGGCAATGGATGCCAAATGATTGCTCTGGAGCTTAAATAGCTGTCATTCAGTGCTATATACAAAATGCCTGCTTGGTTTTACAAGCAGGCATTTTTGGTAATATGCTATCTATGAGGCAGTTACGCTCCAGGCTATTCGGCCTGTGCTGCAGCTTTGCATTTGTCGCACTGCTCTTCGGCAGGTTTGTCGCATTTGCCTTCGCCGCATTTGTGGTGGCGGCGTCCGTGGTGGGGGGCGCAGATTACTTCGCTGGCTTTGACGGCTTTTTTCCAGGCTTTGATGGTCTTGCCTTCGGCGGTCTTGATGTCAACGACCTGCTGGACGGCGATATCCGGAACGGCGATTTCGGCCTTTTCGCACTTGGCCTTCTTCTCGCATCCGTGCTTCTCGCCGCACTCTGCCTTAGCTTCACCGCACTCCTTGGCCTCGCCGCACTCGCCCACGGATTCCTTGGCGCAGCAATCCTTCTTGAAGAGGATGCCGACCTTGTTGGGCTCGGTCACCTTGGCGCAGACCACTTCCTTGCCTTCGACCACGAAGGCTTCGGGGCAGACGGATTCGGCGTCGATGGCCTCGGCATATTCAATAACTACACCGGCGACCTTTTCGGGGCCGGCCATGATGGCGGAAACTTTCTGCTTGCCGCCACAGCAGGCGGTGACAATCACCGCGGCGCTAACTGCGCAGATAAAAAGAGCTTTTTTCATAACTTATAGAATTACTGTTCGTATAATTCGGATAGAATATAGGACCTGAAATCATCCCTGAGCACGTCCAGGGTGCGGAACCATATGTGTCCCTTGACGTACCAGGCCTTGCGGCACATATCCAGCTCCCTCTTGAACTCGGCCAGAGACACATAGGGAGCGTCCAGCCCGGAGTTGATTTCCTGGGCATATTTGTATGCGGCCAGGCCGACATAGACGGGGACGCCCTTCGACACGAAGTTCCAGCTGTCCAGCACCTGCTCGAAGGCGGCCGCGTCGCCGCGCCCTATTGCCCAGTATATCTGCGGGGCCAGATAGTCCACCGTGCCTTCGTTTACCCACATCCGCGGGTCCGCGTATAGACGGCAGGTGTTCGCCAGGCGCCCTGATGGGGAGACCCCGAACACTATGTCGGGACG
>JAEEXQ010000035.1 GCA_016287875.1 Bacteroidales bacterium
GCCTCCGCCCCGCCCCGGCCACCAGCCTCCGCCAAGCAGCTACCGCCTTTTCGGGGCGGTGGGGGTGAGGGGGTGATCGATGTAGAGTTTCATGAAGAAGCCGCCGACGACGCTGCGGGCTTGCATGCCGACGAAGGTGGGGACGTCGGTGTTGACCCAGTCGCCCATGGGGATGCGGTCGGGGGTGTCGTTGTAGAAGCGGTACACCGGGAGCATGAATTTACGGAACTCCTCGACGCTGGGGGCCATGGCTCCGGTCCACAGGATCCAGTCCGTCTTGGTGTAACCCATGCGGCTGTCCAGCGGCACTCCGTAAGGGTTCTGCTTGCGAAGATAATATTTCAGCTCGGTAGATACCACAGCGTCCCCGAACACATTGAGCCCCAGCACCTTATCCCACACCAGATTGTATTTCTGGCTCCAGGTGTCCTCGGCGTCGAAAGCCAGGCGGTAGTGGTCCTCCTCGAAAGCACGCGCCTTCCAGTCGCGGGCCATATCCACCGCGTAATCCATGAACGCCTTGGCCTCGTCGGCCTTGCCCAGCTGGCGCGCCATCATAGCATACGCCGCCACGCCCAGGATGGACTTCGCCGAAAGGTTCACGTTACGCGCCATCTTGCCCGCGAAGTCGTCGGTGCAAAGCTGATTCTCGGGATCGCGGCCGTACGAAAGGGCGTAGAGAGCCCACTTCGTAAGGGAAGCCCAGTGCAGCTGCGCGAAGGAAGGGTCCGGGCACTGCTTCACGATGGCCGCGGTCAGCAGCAGCATGTTTCCGCACTCCTCCAGAGGCATCCAGTCGCCATAGTGCTGGCCGTAGGCATCGGGATAGACGCCCACGTCGTGGGGCGCCCAGATCTTGTTCCATTTGGGCCCCTCGGCGTAGTCGAAGATGAACTCTACCAGCGCCTTGGCAATCTCGGTGTTATAGCGGAGGAACAGAGGGATGGAAGGATAGGTGACATCCACCGTACCCGCGCATCCGTTCGAGAAATTCTCTTTGGAGATGAAGTACATCTTCCCTTCGGGGGATGCAACCAGCTTGTGGGCGGCGACGGCCTGCCTGTATGCGGTGGCGCAGAGGTCGGCGTATTCCTTCCCGCCCGAGGCCTGGGCCTCCTCCAGCAGACGGTGGTCGAAGGCGGAGAGGCGGTCCCCCAGCTTGGGCCAGGCCTTCGCGGCCTTGGCCATCTCCTTGGTGATGGTATTCTTGCCGTCGGCATTCCAGAACGGGCGCAGAGGGGTGCCGAGGAACTTTATGGAGTAGATGTCGTCGTAGGCGAGCATCAGCACCTCTTCCTCCTCCTTGCGGACCTTGCCCAGATCCATACACCACACCAGGGCGGCGTCCTCGGTCACGAAATTGGCGGATGCCACCAGCTTGTTCTTGCCGAAATACTTGCCGTCCACCTTTCCGGAAGATGTGAAACTCTTGCGCGCGACCTCTGCCTTGGTCATAGCGAGGGTTCCCTTGCCGGATACGGGGGCCATATAGAAGTAGCCCCAGTCGATGCGGCGGTCGTCGCCGCGCACCTCCAGAACCTTCTGATCGTGAGTGCCGACGCGGAGGTACTTGACTCCGTCGGCAGCGCCGCTTTCCATAACCACCGGCACCACCTCGATGTTCACCGCGATGCGGGGCGACACCTCGTAGTAAAGCTGCACGTCGTGCTTCTTCTTATCGATGGATTCAGCCTTGAAGCTCACGTAGTTGACCGGGCGCGCGAGGTACTCGATGTCGTCGAGCAGCAGAGGAGCCACAAAGCTCATCTCCACACGCACGGGGCCGCACTCGAAATCATAGACGGTGCTGGTGGGCAGCACGTTGACTCCCACCTGAGTGGCCGCGGCATCGAACACCACGGGCCCCTGGTCGTTGTAGAACGCGGCCGAGGGCTGTTTGCGTGGCTTGCGCCCGCGCATAGGGTCCGGGGACAGCGTTTCGTTTCCGAGCAGGCGATAGACAACTCCGTCAACCCTTACTGCGGCAAGCATAGGCTGCTTTCGTCCGGTCCAATGGCGGGTCATATCGCCGTAGGCTTCATCCGTAAAACTCCATACGGAGAAGTAGGGATCGACGGTGACCAGCGGATAGGCCGGAGCGCGAAGGTCGTTCTGGTAATCGGTAGGGGCTCCCGAGAGCGATGCTGAGCAAAGCAGCGTGGCAATGCCGAGTAGGATTTTTTTCATAATATGATATCGATGATATAGTCGGTACTACAGTCAGCGCCGGCGGGGATGCTGACGCTGAAGTCCTTGCGGGTCTTCTTGTATTTGAGGGGCGCGCCGGTAGCGAACTCCACGCACTTGCGGGCCTTCAGCTTGAAGGGCAGGGTGATGACCCCGCCTTCCGGCATCTGCATAACGTGCAGATAGATATGGCCTTCCTTGTGCGTGAGCACGCCCCAGGGCTGAGGTTTGAGCATGGTAGCGCGGGTGCCGTAGATACTCTCGCCGTTGGCGGCCATCCAGCGGCCTATCTCCGCGAGGCGGCTTACGCTCTCCTCGGGGATGCATCCGTCCGGCTGGGGGCCTACGTTCAGCAGCAGGTTCGCATTGCGGCCGGCGGTCGCGAGCAGTATGCGGATGATTTCGGGGACGGATTTCCAGTTTTCGTCCTTGATATCGTATCCCCAGCTCTTGTTCATTGTCTTGCAGGTCTCGAGGGCCAGCTCGGTGCTGACGTGCGAGGTGCGGCCGTATCCCGCGGAATTCTCGCCGGGGATGTCGCGCTCGAACACCTGGATATCCTCCCCGGGGATGGGCATGCGGTGGTGGTTGTTCGCCACCAGGCAGGAGGGCTGGAGGGAATGTATGAGGCGGTAGATACGCTCGTATCCCCAGTCGAAATCAATCTTCATCTCCTCGCCGGGGGCGGGCTTGTGGATCTTGGCCCAGTCGCCGTCGAACCAGATGCAGCCGATGGGGCCGTAGTTGGTCAGCAGCTCGGTAATCTGAGCGCACATGAAATCCAGGTAATCCGCGTACATCTCCCTCTCCTTCTGGGTGTGGGCTATGGCAGGGTCGCGGGGATAGTCGCTGCGGCCCCAGTCCAGCAGGGAGTAGTAGAAATTCAGTGTCATCCCCTGCCTGTGGCAGGCATCCGCGAGTTCCTTGAGGATGTCGCGGCGGAAGGGGCTGGCGTCCATTATGTCATAGTCGGTGGCGGCGCTGTCGAACATCGAGAACCCGTCGTGGTGGCGGGAGGTGATGGTGATGTAGCGGGCGCCGGAGGCCTTTAT
Source organism: Bacteroidales bacterium (assembly GCA_016287875.1). Taxonomy (GTDB): domain Bacteria; phylum Bacteroidota; class Bacteroidia; order Bacteroidales; family UBA932; genus Cryptobacteroides. Next base: position 3,240 of record JAEEXQ010000035.1, read on the forward strand.
CTGGGCCACCCACCTGTCCGCATCGAATTTGGAGGGATAGAAGCCGCCGGGCAGCTTGGAGTACTCCTTATAGGGTATCTTGTCGATGTTCATCACCCACTCTCCGCGGGCGAGCATGGAATACACTCCCCAGTGGATGAAGACGCCGAACTTGTCGTCGCGGAACTGCTCTTTTGCAGCAGCGGTTTCGGGGGCGGGAACATAGCCCTTGATGCCCTCGTCTATATTGCCGGATGCCGCCGAAAGGGTGTTCAGCGTCATCAGTGCGGATATCAACAGTGTACAGATCATAGGTTATTTGCGAGTTAGGGTGAAACCGCCGTTGGTGTTGACCTTGTTAGGATTTGCCTGGTAGATGACATCGTAGTCGGTATTGATGTCGGAGGCGGCGGGAGCGGCGCTGGCACAGACCGCGCAGGTAATGCCGATTATCAGATTGGCTCCGGAAGAGGTGCCGGGCAGATACTGCTTGTTGGGCTGGTCGTAGTTCAGGGTGGCGAAGTCGCCGCTTACATTGAACCAGAGCCAGGTGTAGTTCTGGCTGGCGTGGATGGGCACGGGAACGAAGTTCCAAGGCTGGGCCATCCAGCCCGTGGCGCATTCGGGAATGAAGCAGACGTAGGGATAGCCGCTCTTGCCGTTGGAGACAGCCTGGGCCTTGCGCTCGTCGAGGAAGAGACCGAAGCGGACCGAGCGGTTGTCGTAGTCTATGGCCACGGTGGCGTCGGCCACGGCATCAAGATACAGGCCGCTGAGCCCGAGCTGGTTGGTATAGCTCTTTCCATCGAGGTCGGAAAGGGTTTCACCGTACTTGGCGTCGCCTATGTTGACCTCGAAGGTTATATCGGCCGCAGCACTTGCGACTGCGGTATTCTTGCTGAAGCGCTGGGTGCGGAAGCTCCAGGCGCCCTTGAAGTCCTTGGGCTCCAGCTGCACCACGGTCAGTTTCGATCCGTCGGAAAGGTCGAACTGCTGGCTGCGGGGCTTGCCGGTGGTGTTGGCCGTCCAGTTTATGTCGCTGCCGCCTATGGTCTTGCTGCCGGCGGCATCCGTAACCCAGATGGTGGTGTTGGCTCCTCCCACGGTGAAGCTCTTCTCCAGAGGAGCGGATTCGAGGCCCCAGGAGTCGTAGGCCTTGATTTCGAGGCTGTAATCCCCTTCTTCCAGATTGCCGAAGGAGAAGCTGTAGCTGCTCTTCATCATCGAAGTCTGGGGGCTGCGGTAGAAGTCGGACATTATAAGCTTCGAAGCAACTATGGAACCGCCCTTGCGCAGGGTGTAGCCGTAGTGATGCACGAATTCGTCGTCGGTGCCCGCCGCCCAGGTAGCGGTAACGGGAGCCGATCCGCCGCTGACGCTGCCGCAGACCACGTCGAGGGTGGAGAGCGAAGGAGCGGTGTTGGCAGCGCTCAAGGCCGTGTGATTATACTTGTCCAGATGCGAAAGGTCGGAGGCCGGAGGAGCTATCTCCCAGGGCTGTCCGATGACTGTGGAGCGGTAGAAGTCCATCCTGGTGGCACGCATGAATCCGTTCACGTCGAACTGCACCAGAAGGCCCTCGGAATACTCCCCGGCATCCTTCAGCACCGTATTGCTGGACTTGTTCTCGTAGTCGCCGCCCTCGAAGGCCATATAGCTGACGGAGGCGCAGCCCATAGAGGTGAACTTGCCCTGCCATATGCTGCGGGGGTCGTTCAGGGGGAAGTGGAGATGCCCGCTGAAGGTGACCACCTGAGGATACTTGTTCAGGATGTCGGTGAGCGTGCTTGTGTACCAGTAAGTGCCGAGGGTGCTGCCGTAAACCGTGTTGTAGATCATAGGGTGGGTTATCACCAGCACGTAGCGGTCGGGATCGGCGGTGGTGATCTCCTCCAGCACATTGTCCAGCCAGAGGGTGGAATTGGCATCGTAGAGCACTGGGTTGGCATTGTTGGGGGTGATGCCTACGATGTGGTAATCCCCCACCACGCAGTGCCTGCATTCGAAGTTCCTGCGCATTGTCTGGTCCTTGTCGGTAAGGAAGTAATCATCCCCGAGAATAGTGTGGAAAACGGCGTTCTGGCTCACAGTATTGGTGCTCCAGTTGCAGCCCGGGTTCATATCGTGGTTGCCCACGGTGTAGATCATAGGTACCTTCACCGGATCGAAAACTCCTTCGTAGAGGCTCTTCAGGGTGGATATCTGGCCGGTGTTGGTGGTGTTGATGAGGTCTCCCACGAGCATCACTGCATCCAGGCCGTCGGGGTCCTTCTCGGCCGCACGGTTCTTGAGCTGGGTGAGCGCGGAGGTGAATTTGGCCTCCGAGCCGTAGCCGTTGCCAATGTGCACGTCGCTCATGGCCGCGACCGAGAACACTATCTGGTTCTCGTCGAAGGCCGTAGGAGTCTCGATGCTGGAGACGGGAATGGTGAGCTTGGTGCCGTTGTTGAGCACGATTATCAGGTTGTTCCCTTCGACATAGGCGCTGCGGAAGATGGAATCTCCCCCGCCGGAGCCCGAGCCGGAAGTGGCTTTTTCGAGCCTGGTCCAGGTGGCGCCTTCGTCGTAGGACACCCACCAGTAATCATCTTCTATCTTGACCTTGGGAGTGATGCCGTTGGTGCCGTTCTTGGCGGAAGCGGGGATGCGCTTGCCATTTTCGTCAAGCAGGAAGCTGCCGCCCCAGGTCCAGTAGAGCACGCCGCCTACTTCGGCTACGCCAATCTTGCTCTGGGTGCCTTCGGACGGGAATATGCGCACGGTGCCGCCTTTGCGGTAGGTGATTTCCCAGCCGGCCTTGCCGCCGTCCTCTATGGCGCGTATGCCGACCACGACGTCTTGGTTGTCGATTGCATTGAGTGTGACTTTCAGGGCGGCGATTTCAGAATTGATGCCGGAAACCTGTTCCTGAATAGTCCTCACTTTCTTTTCCAAATCCTCGATCCTTTTCACGAGGGCGCTATCGTCATAGCCGCTGCAGGCATAGAGCGCAGCCGCCAACGAAAAGCACAGAAAGATGCGGAATATTTTCATAAGCTTTAGTGGTTAGTTTTTATCCGATAAAGTTAGCAAAAAATCCCGAAAAATCATTAAATTTGGAAATATGAAAAAGCTGATAACACTACTTGCAGGCCTTCTGTGCCTGGCATCTTCCCTCTCCGCGCAAAAAGCCGGATACGTCGATCCCTTCATAGGCACTGCCGGCATGGGCCATACCTTCCCGGGAGCCTGCGTGCCCTTCGGCGGAGTGCAGCTCTCCCCCGACACCGACATGATCCCCCACAACATCCAGGGGAAGTACCAGCCGCGCACATACGAGTACTGCGCAGGCTATCAGTACGACGACAGCACCATAGTCGGATTCAGCCACACCCACTTCAGCGGCACCGGCCATTCCGACCTGGGAGATATTCTGATAATGCCCGGCACAGGCGAAGTGCAGCTGGTGCCCGGCACGGCGGAGGATCCCGACAGCGGATACCGCCAGCGTTTCAGCCATTCCACCGAATCCGCCGGGGCAGGCCATTATGAGGTCACCCTGCAGGACAGCGGCATCAGGGCGGAACTCACTGCTACCCCGAGGGTCGGAGTGCACCGCTACAGCTTCCCCGGAGCGGACGGGCACATAGTGCTGGACCTCGACCACGGCATCTACAACTACGACGGCAAGACGCTTTGGGCGGAGGTCCGCGTAGTAAGTCCCACGCTCATAACGGGTTACCGCATCACCAACGGCTGGGCCCGCACCAACTGGACCTACTTCGCCATCAGCTTCAGCCAGCCCATCACGGACTACGGCTACAAGGACAAGGCCCCCATCTACTACAAGGGCGGATACAGCAAGTTCCCCCAGTATCATAATTTCCCGGAGATGGCCGGGCGCAAGCTGGCTGCCTGGTTCAAGTTCGACACCGCGGCCAATCCTGAGCTCACCGTCAAGGTGGGCATCTCCGCCACCGGCACTACCGGGGCCCTCAAGAACCTGAAGGCCGAGGCGGAGGGAAAGAGCTTCGCTCAGATACGATCCGAGGCCGAGGCAGCCTGGGAAAAAGAGCTTTCCTGCATAGAAATCGAAGGCAGCGAGGCGGAGAAGAAGATGTTCTACACCTCTCTCTACCACACTATGATAAATCCCTCGGTGTATATGGATGTAGATGGCCTCTACCGCGGCCTGGACCACGAACTCCACAAGGCGGAAGGCTTCACCAACTACACCGTCTTCTCGCTCTGGGACACCTACCGGGCGGAGCACCCCTTCCTGGCGCTGGTCAAGCCCCGTCAGGCGGAGGATATGATAGCCTCGATGCTCAAGCATTACGAGCAGAGCGCCCACGGCATGCTGCCCATCTGGAGCCATATGGCCAACGAGAACTGGTGCATGACCGGGTACCATAGCGTGAGCGTGCTTTCCGACGCAATCGCCAAGGGCCTGAAGATCGATGCCGGCGAGGCCCTGAAGGCAATGGTATCGACCTCCAACGTGCCTTGGTACAGCGGGCTGGGAGAGTATATCAAACTGGGCTACGTGCCCCTCGACCGCACATCTACCGCAGCCAGCAACACCCTGGAATATGCCTACGACGACTGGACCATAGCATCCGCCGCAGAGCGCCTGGGGAATACCGAAGTCGCCAAGAAATACCTGCAGCGCGCAGGGTACTGGAAGAACGTGTTCGACCCGTCGCTGGGCCTCGCGAGGCCGCGCTACACCGACGGCAGCTTCAAGTCCGAATTCGACATCAAGCAGACCGTGGGCCAGGGTTTCATCGAGGGTAACTCCCTCAACTACTCCTTCCACGTTCCCCAGGACGTGCGCGGGCTGATGAAGGCCATGGGCGGGGACAAGCGCTTCGTCGCCAACCTCGACGACCTATTCGGCAGCGATCTCCCCGAGTATTGCTACGCCGACAACGAAGATATTACCGAGGATTGCCTGCTGGGCGGATATGTCCACGGCAACGAACCCAGCCATCATATCCCCTACCTCTATGCCTGGACCTCCCAGCCCTGGAAGACGCAGTATTGGCTGAGGGAGATAATCGACCGCTTCTACAAGCCGGAGATACGCGGCCTGGGCGGCAACGACGACTGCGGGCAGATGAGCGCCTGGTATATTTTCAGCGTGCTGGGATTCTATCCCGTGTGCCCCGGCACCGACCAGTACGTGCTCGGAGCCCCCTATCTCCCCTATGCCAAGTTGCAGCTAGATAATGGCAGGACCTTGGAAATCAAGGCCCCCGGCGTGAGCGACAGCAAGCGCTACGTCAAGTCCGTCAAGCTAAACGGCAAGCCCGTCAATAATATGTATCTTACGCACTCTCAGCTGCTGGAAGGCGGCACCTTGGAGTTCGTGATGGCCTCCAAACCCAACAAGCGCCGTGGCATCGCGGCGGACACCAAACCGTATTCGTTATGAGAAGAGTCCTTTGCACGCTGGCACTGCTCTGCGCAGTGAATGCCCTGGCCCAGGAACGCCTGGTGGATTATGTGAATCCCTTCATCGGCACCGACGGCTTCGGGAACGTCTATCCCGGGGCGCAGATCCCCTTCGGAGGCATACAGATAAGCCCGGATACCGACGATTTCGACTATGACGTGGCCGCCGGCTACAAGTACAAGCGTTCCACCATAATGGGATTCAGCCTTACGCACCTAAGCGGCACCGGCATTCCGGACCTGGGAGATTTCCTCTTCGTGCCCGGCACCGCCAAGGAGTCCCGCTTCAGCCACGAGCGCGAGAGCGCATCTCCCGGATACTACGGCGTGGACCTGCTGGATTACGGGGTGAAGGCCGAGATGACCGCCGCCTGCCGCAGCGGAATCCTGCGTTTCACCTATCCTGCCTGCGATTCATCCTATGTGGTGATAGATCTCGACCATACCCTGCGCTGGAAGTGCGAGTGGTCTTCGGTGCGCCTGCTGGACGAGTACACCATAATCGGCAGCAAGGTAGTTGCCGGCTGGAATCCGGACCGCCGCGTGCATTTCGCAGCGCGCTTCTCCGAGCCCATAAAGGATTTCCTGATCCTTCAGGAAGGCAAGCCGGTAATCTATAACACCAAGCGCTTCCGCAGTTCGCTGGAGGCCTGGGGTCGCGGCCTGAAGGCCTGCGTGAAGTTCCCTACCCGCGAGGGGCAGCAGGTGGTCGTAAAGGTCGCCGTTTCCGCCGTGGGCACCGACGGGGCACTTAAGAATCTATCCGAAATCGAGGGCCTGGGCTTCGAGGAAGTCCGCAGCCGGGCGGAGGAGCTCTGGGAGAAGGAGCTCGGCAAATACGAGCTTGACCCTTCCTGCGACCGCAGCACCAAGGAGACCTTCTACACCAGCGTCTATCGCACCGCCCAGCATCCCTTCGTATTCCAGGACGTGGACGGCCGCTTCCTTGCGCACGACAAGACCATAGGACAGGCCGAGGGATTCACGAACTATACCACCTTCTCGCTCTGGGATACCTACAGGGCCTTCCATCCCCTGCTGAACCTGGTGAACAAGCCCCTGCAGGCGGACATCGCCAACTCCATGCTGGAGCACTACGACAAGAGTGCGGAGCACATGCTTCCCATCTGGAGTTTCTACGGCGGGGAGACCTGGTGCATGATAGGCTATCACGCCTGCTCCGTGCTGGCGGATATGATGATGAAGGGCGTGCCGGGCTTCGACTACGAGCGCGCTTTCCAGGCCATGAAGGCCACCGCCACCAATCCCCACTACGACTGCATCCCCGAATATACCGAGCTCGGATACGTACCCTTCGACAAGGAGAAGGAGTCCGTCTCCAAGACCCTGGAATATGCCTACGACGACTGGTGCATAGCCCAGGCCGCCAAGCTGCTCGGGCACGAAGAGGATTACGAGTTCTTCCTTAAGCGTTCGGGCAACTGGAAGAACCTGGTGGACCCCGAAACGCTCTACACCCGCGGGCGCGATTCCGAGGGCAACTGGCGCACGCCTTTCGCCCCCATAGCCTATCAGGGGCCCGGTTCCGTGAATGGCTGGGGGGATATCACCGAGGGATTCACGATGCAATATACATGGACGGTTCCTCACGCGTTCGACGAGTATATGGCCATAGCCGGGAAGAAGTTCCTGCGCGACCGTCTGGACAGCATCTTCAAGCTCGAGATGAGCGACGACATTCCGGGCGCCCACGATATCTGGGGCCGCATCGGAGGATACTGGCACGGCAACGAGCCCTGCCATCATGTGCTGTATCTGTACAACAAACTTGGTAAGCCGGCCGAGTGCCAGAAGTGGGTGCGCTATGTGGCTGATCACTTCTACGGCAACACTCCCGACGCCCTTAGCGGCAACGACGATTGCGGGCAGATGAGTGCCTGGTATCTGTTCAACTGCCTGGGATTCTATCCCGTATGCCCCGGCAGCAACGAGTACGAGTTGGGTTCACCCTGCGTCCCCGGCGTCAAGCTCCACCTTTCAGATGGCGGTGTGCTGACCGTGCGCACACGCAACTGGAGCCCCTCGAACGTGTACGTGAAGGCTGTCTACCTCAACGGCGTCAAGCTCAAAGGCACCACCATCCGCTACCAAGACATCAAGGACGGCGCGGATTTGCTGTTTGTGATGAGGTAGTTTGTCAGCTGTAATTATTTCGTAACCAGATATCGAGGAACTTGTCCGGAATCAAGAATACTTTTTCGTTCTTGGGTCCCTGGATGTCATAGGTTATCAACTGCATATCCAAGAGCGTCCTCATCGCCTTCTGGACCGAACTTGGGGAAGAAAGGGCGTGCTTCTTAACGAAAGCGCCCGATGTCAGACGGCTGGCCCTGCCAGTTTTTGCAATCGCAATCAGCAACTGCTTGGCAGATATTCCCATACGGGCCAAGGTTTCACCATAGACGTAGGTATTCTCTTCCAGAATGCTTTTGATGGCGGAATCGATCCTATCGCAGGTAACTTCGCTCCCTTCTTCGGAATAAGAGAAAATATCGTGGAATACCTTGTGCATATAGTATGTACAACCGTCCAAAAGGTCATAGCAATAATGAGCGGTTTCAACGGATATCCGTATGCCTGCATCTTTGAAATTCCTGACCACAAAACCGGCATATTTCTCCCTGTCGATCCTTTCCAGATGCAATGGCTTAGCACTATTGTAGAAAGGCCGGGCGTACGAAGAAAACATCTGCTCAAGTATGTGCCGGTTGCTTCCGGAAAAGATGAAGCAACAATTGTTCATGGCCTGGATGTGAGTCCTGAGCAGAGCCTCGACGTTCTTTTCGGGATATGAGGCAATCTGCTGGAATTCATCAATGGCGAATATGCAGCGTTTGTCCGCTTTTTCCAGGTACGAGAATATCTCCTCCAGAGTTAGTTCCGGACTGTATATGTCCCCCAGCTGCAGATTGACCTTCGGAGCACCGGTCACGGGATCGACGCTGAAACCGGCAGCGATGGACTTTATGGTTCCGAGGAATAGGGACAATGCCTTCTTTTCTCCCGGGACAAGCGTTTTGTAAATCTCCCTTCCCAGAGCAAAAACAAGTTCCTTGAGTGTCGAGGTCGAAAAAATATCACTATAGAAAGTATAGTATTTGCCCTTGATCACATCCTGTTCGAAAACGTGACGGATGAGCTGTGTCTTCCCCATCCTTCGGGAAGAAGTAAGCAGGATATGACTACGGTTCTCAAGAGCGACGATTATCTTTTCCGTCTCCTGCTCCCTATCGCAGAAGTACCTCTCAGGTATTAAGCCGGTTATGAAGAAAGGATTGATCATTTGATTTTGTTTTTCGCAAATATATAAGCTTTTACGCAATTATCCAAATTGGATAATCCGTTTTGGATAATTTTGCCGTTATTTGTCAAAAAAGAAGCCGGCCCATATGGGTCGGCTTCTTAATATGAGAACTAGAATCAGTTGCGTACTAGCAGGAATCCAGGATTGTCAGCAGTATTGACGTTGCACTGATGTATTACGTCGTATGATGTGGTGTTGACAGATGCGAAATCCGCTGCGGTAGGTGTGGCCGACTTACAGGCGCAGAATGACATTCCCAGAACGTCCTTTCCGTCCATCTTTCTCCAGTCGGCTTTTCCGTAGTGCATATTGCTCAGGTCATCAACCGTGAACCACAACCATCCATAATTAGTGCCGCCGTTGAACGGGAAAGGACAGAAGTTGTAAGAAGTCCAACCACTGCCAAGTTCGGGCAGCATGACAAGGTAATCGTATCCAGCCTTGCCGGTATTTACCGCCTGTGCCTTGTTTCCATTGAAGAAGATACCGAAACGATAGCTCTTGGCATCATAATCCACCTCCGCATACGCTTCTGCAACATAGGTCTTTACAAGACCGGCGACGGTGAGGTTGTTCGTAATATCCTTTGAGCCGTCATTGGCTGTAGTGCCTTGTGTCGTAGTTCCAATGGTAAGAGGAATAACCTGTGCGTTACTGTTAGCTGTGAAGCCCAGATTCTTGTTTGAGGCAAAGAGCTTGGTAGTAATTGTCCAGGATCCGGCAAAGTCCTTGACCTCAACCTGAGTGACCGTCAGCTTACTGCCGTTAGTGAACTCGATAGTTGCGGTACGAGGTTTACCGGTGGTGTTGGCTTCCCAAGTAACAACCTTATCCTTTGCACTGTAAGTAAGGAAGGCTTCGGTCTTGTCGGTCTCATCGCCAAGGATGGCACGATAACCGGCGACATCCTTCTTCCAGATTTCAACCACTTCCACATGATCGGGCACGCGGACCTTTACGTTAACGACGCAGGTAGCAGTCTTACCTCCATCGACGGTCGTTGCCGTGATGTTTGCCTGACCCTTTGACTTGGCAGTAACCTTGCCTGAGGCATCGACGATGGCAATATCTGGTTTATCAGTAGTCCATGTAACTGCTTGGTTGGACGCAGTCCCAGGTGATACCGTAGCCACAAGTGTGATAGCTTCATCTTCAACCAATTCGACAGAGTCCTTGTTTAAACTAACGGATTCAACAGGCACAGCCGTAACTGTTACAGGGCATTCGGCCGTGAACTTACCGTCGCTGGTAGTAGCAGTAATGGTGGTTGTACCGACGTTCTTTCCCTCAACCAGACCTTGGCTGGTCACGGTGGCGATATTCTTATCCTTGGTTGCCCAAGTGACTGCTTTGCTCGTAGCATTATCCGGTACAAGGACAGCTGTCAACTCAGCAAAAGCATGGTGTTGCAATGTGAGCGAAGCAGGAGAAATGGAGATGCCCTCGGCTTTAACCACGTTGGCAATCTTGTCTTCCTTCTGGCAAGAACTCACGGCAAATAGCACGAATATGGCTGCTATTGCGAATACAAATAATTTTTTCATAATCGTTCTGTGTTTTAGTCGGCCCAATGTGTGTTGGTCTGTCTCTCATCCACAGGAATATCAAGCACCATCTGATCGAGCGAGAGAGTGCCGGTCTTCCAATAGTGATTGGTTGAACTGCTGCGGTCGACGGTAATTCCCCAACGCTTGTTATTGTAGAATTCGCGTCCGCCTTCGAGCCAAAGTTCGACGCGGGTCTGGAACTGAACCATCTGAAGGGCGGTCATTCCGGACATTCCGCTATAGTTTGCGCAAGTCAGAGTGGGCTGTCCAGCCTTAGTGCGAGCCTTGAGCAGAAGATCAAGTGTTGCCTTGGCATCGACATCCTTACCATCCTGCGCCTGAGCCTCCGCGAGCATGAGATAAGCCTCGGATGCACGGAAGATAATGTTATCGCATTCCATGTGGTTGGTGCGCGCGCTACGACCCTTAGCAATTGTTGCAGCCCATTTCAGGTTGGCATACTTAGGAATAGTGCGAGTATAGATCTTCGTGCCCGCATCATCCGTGATGTAGGTATAGGAGCCTTCGTCGGTAGTGAAGCAATCCTTGCGGAAGTCGTTGTTATCAAGCTTCTCATAGAGACGGTTGTCAATACAAGGAGCTTCCTGGCTGTAACCAGCGTAACCGGGCGCAAACACGTTAGCAAAACTGTTCATGTAAGTGTTGGCATTCGAGCCGTTTACAAAGCCCATGATAACCTCGGGGTTGTTCTCAAGAGTCTGGAAGGCATTGTTTTCGGCCTTCAGTTCCTTTGTTCCAGTGCAATATGCATTCAAATCACCAGCCTTTGCTCCGTAATTAGCTTCAGCAATGAGAGTCGGGAAGTGATCCACGATATCCTGAGCTGCGGTTTTGGCTGTTGTCCATTCGCCAGCCTGGAGAGCGGCACGAGCAAGAAGGAACTGCGCTACGCCGAGATCGATATCATTCGTCACAGCGGTGTAACCTTTGTCCGCATCATCCGCTCCGGCTTCGGTAAGGAGCTCAACAGCTTCTTTAAGGTCGGTAAGGATGAAATCGTAGGTTGCAACGGCAGAGGAGATAGGAGCCGGGGTATTCAAACCGGAAGTCTTATAGATAGGCATTCCTTTCCCGTCCTTTCCTCCTTGCATGTATGCAGGTTGGAAACGTTCCATGAGCTGAATATAGGCATATCCACGCAGAGCGAGGGCCTGACCACGGAAACGAGCAATTTTCTTGCTGGTCTTGGCCGCATCAGCGGTCATGAAGCGAAGAACCTTGTTTGCTGCAGTAAGCTGAGCGCCGCCCATGGCGAAGTAAGGCCAGGTGACACGGGACAGTCTGTAAGTAGCTTCTGCATCGATCTTGTATGCAGTGGCGTGTGTAGAGGTGGCGGTAGCTTCGGTTCCGATTAGAGCATCATTGCCGCGCATGCACATCAGGAAATCCTGATCTACCTGGGAGTTCATATTCATATCAGAATAACCACTCCAACTTTGACCGGCAATATTGAAGTTGGTATTAAGCGTGTTACCAACACCGGAAATAATAAGGTCCTTGGCCGCATCGTCGTCACCTTCAAGGATTTCAGTTACTTCCTCATCCGTAAGCTTGTTTGGATTCGTCACATCCAAAGTGTGACAGGAAGTAAAAACAATAGCTGAAAGGGCTAGAATATTGAGAATATATGTTTTCATAACTAGAAGTCAAGATTGATACCGATGGTAAAGGTTCTCATCGCAGGGAAGATGTATTCATCTACGTCGGCATAACCGCCCTGGATGGACATTGCAGGATCAACCGCAGGGGCTGCTGAAAGCAGGAAGAGGTTGTCTGCAGAAGCAAAGACACGCATACCGCTTACTGCCTTGACACCAAGTTTCTGGAAGAAAGCCTTGGGAGCAGTATAGCTGACCGTGATATTCTTCAGACGAAGATAGGATGCGCTGAAAAGTGCCCTATCGGTGAAGCTCCAACTCTGGTTGGCGGTGGAAGTTCCGGAGAACTTAGTGCCATCACCAGCAGGATACCACTGCATAGGGAACTCTGCGCCAGTGTTACCCGGAGTCCAGGTATTACCCTTAACTCTCTTGGAAACATTCATAGAGCTATACCATGCCGAAGTATTCTTGGTAGGGTTATACAGATACTGTGCGTAGTCACGGAGGAAAAACTTACCACCGAGCTGATATGCAAACTGAGCACTGAAACTCCAATTCTTCCATGTCAGACTTGTGCTGAAACCACCGACAAGTTCGGGAAGAGCATCGCCGACTTCCTGTTTGGTAGCCTCTGCGTAGTTGTTGGTCTTGACCTTGTCGCCGACCTTCTTTCCTGCATACCATGCACTGCCACCAGCTGCAACCCTGTCAGCATCTGCATTGAGGTCTTTCTGCTGAATGGTCTTCCAATAGAGAGGCAAGCCATTTTCATCTATGCCGGCATAACTATACATATAGAGGTTATACCAGTCGCGACCTACACCGCGGAGGAAAGAATGCTGTGACTGTCCGCCGACACCACCTGCCGCCAAGGACCAGCTTTCACCACTACCAGCCTCAAATGTGCCCTTAGGAAGTCCTTCAACCTGTGCGGGAACTGCATCAGCAGGCAGACCAGTTAGAATAGTGTTGTAATGGGTGGCGTTAAAGCTAACATTCCACCTGAGATCGGAAGTGCGGATAACATCGGCATTGATATCAATTTCAATACCGCGGTTGGTAAGTTCGGCGCAATTCTGTTTGATGGTCTTCTGTCCGGTTGCAAGATAGGACAGAGGTTTGTTGAAGAAGGAGTTCTCCGTAACCCTGTTGAAGTAGTCTAACGTGATGTCAACCCTGTTGAAGAGTGTGAGATCAAGACCGAGGTCGAAAGTATTTGTGTTCTCCCAGGTAAGCAGGGTGTTCTTCATAGAGTCCATAGCCATCTTGGTCGTTACAGGGGCACCACCAGCTCCTGTAGTCTCAGCATAGGTTGCGCTGTAAGTCCAAGTGTTGTATGTATCATAGCGACCAACGCCGTTCTGATTACCGATAACACCGTAGCTGGCACGGAGTTTTCCGTTTGTCAGCCAGTCGTGAGCATCTTCCAGGAAGGATTCCGAAGAGAAACGCCAGCCCGCTCCTACACTCCAGAAGTTACCCCAGCGGTTTGCTGCACGGAACTTCGAAGATCCATCACGACGGAAGGAGGCGGAAGCATAGTATTTTTGGTCATAGATATAATTGGCACGACCGAGATACGACATCATACGCTCGACACCCAGCTCATAGCCATAAGAAGGAGCAGAACCTGTCCATGCTCCGAAACGTCCTACGAAGTTGCCGGTTTTCAGGAGGCCGGGATAGAGTTCCTTGTAGGTGCCCCAGCCCACGTACTGCATCGTGTAATCATTGTATTCAGTAAGGGCAATGGCATCCACGTGGTGCTTGCCGAAGTCCTGGACATAGCTGATCCTGTTCTGGATATTGTAAATCTGGTACTGGTACAGACGTTTTCCCCAATAGCCCTTTTCACTCACATAGTTGGATCGTCCTGCAGTGCCGTTATGATAACGGGTCATCATATTGTTGATGAGGTCATAGGAGAAGTCGAACCTGTAGGTAAAATGCTGAAGGAATGGAATTTCAGCATATGTACGGGTATTGAGAGTGCTTACAAGATCCTGACGGATATCGTGTTTGAGAGCATACCAGATATCGGTGGCACCATAGTTTGCGCCGGTAGGGCCAAAAGGAGAATAGCAGTCACCAGCATAAACATTGCGTATCTTTTCACCGTTTGCGTCATAAATAAAGTTGCCGTTTTTGTCATGAGCATAGAACGGGAACATATCGTTTGCACCGTTGACGAAACGAGGAATGGAGCCCTGATTGGAACCAGCGTTACGGGCGCCCCATGCTCCACCCATATAGTCAGTCTTCGAGCGGGTGAATGCCACGTTAGCACCGACCTTGAGCCAAGGGAACAACTGAGCGTTGACGTGAGCACGGCCAGTAATACGGTCGAACTTGGAACTAGGGACATAGGAAGGATCGGAGAGATATCCAACGGAGAAGTAGTGATTCTCCTTTTCATTACCACCACTGGCGGTAATATCGTATTGCTGACGGAAACCAACCTTGAAAATTGCATCCGAATAGGTGTCCGTATAGAGAAGTTTAGCTGCAGGATTCAACTTGCCGTCAAGACCTACAAGATACGCACCTTCAGGAATGGTACCGGAAACCGTAGCATCGGAACCGGTATGGGTGATGGAATCAAAATTAAGTCCGGGAACGCTGTAAGCAAGGTAGTTACCAAGAACATTGCGGCCGAAATTGGTATTGCTTCCTATGTAATCGAAAAGATGCTGGCTAGCAAACTTAGCAGCTTCTTCATGGCTGACATTAGGAGTTTCGATGTTGGTGTAGTATTGACCAGTAGTGTTGTCCAATGCAGGTCCTACGGATCCGTTGGCCGAGAAACGATAAGAGTTGTAGATGCCCTGCCACACATACTCATAGAGATCTTTTGCACTGGTAATCTGTCCATTAGCATAAGTACCAGGAGTATTGACACCGAACCTTGTCTGGAAATTGACCTTGGTCTTTCCGGCCTGTCCCGACTTTGTGGTGACGAGCACGACACCATTGGCGCCACGGGAACCGTAGATGGCAGTTGAAGCAGCATCCTTCAGAACGGTCACGGACGCGATATCCTCAGAACTAAGCTGAGAGAGAGGATTCTCATTCTGAGCGGGAATGCCATCGATTACGATAAGTGCATTGGAATTACCTGCTTCTGTCGAACCGAGACCGCGAACGCGGATACCGGCATCGACACCAGGCTGTGCATCGACGATGGAGTAAACCAGACCCGGGATTGCACCTTCGAGAACCTTGGTGGCAGAAGATGTGTTCTGGGCGGCAATAAGCTTGTTGTCAATCTGGGTCAGGGAGCCGGTGAGGTCTTTTCTCTTAGCAGAGCCGTAACCTACGACAACCACGTCATCCAAGAAAAGAGCGTCTTCCTCAAGAACAACATTGTACTGACCGGCTCTGTTGACAGTTACCTGCTGAGTGGCATAGCCGATGCTTGAGAATTCAAGGACAGCACCTGACTTCACGTTGGATAGTTTCCAGTTACCGTCCAAGTCTGTAGTAGTGCCTGCAGTCGTTCCCTTGATGAGAACTCCGACACCTACGACGGGTTCGCCTTTCGAATCGACCACCTTACCGGTGACGATATTCTGGGCGAAGGCTTGCGCTCCTAAAAGAAGGAGGGCAAGCGTTACCATAATGAAACGTTTTACCATAAAGAATAGTTAATAATATAGGTATAGTTTTGTGTTGGTTAGCAAGTGTTATATGCAATATTCGCTAAAAGTTTCAACTAAAACAAGTGTTGGGCGAAAAAATTGCCACGCGCGTGGGGCCGTGTGCGTGCACGGTCACTCCAGAACCCTCAGGGATACGCTTTTAAGCGACTTTCCGTCGGACGACGGGCCGACCATCAGCGTGAATTCCCCGGGTTCTACCTTCCACTCTTCGTCCAATCCCCAGCAGGAGAGCATATCGGGTGTGATCCCGAAGCTGAGTTCCCGGCTCTCCCCTGCCTCCAGCCAGACTTTCTGCACTGCTTTCAGTTCCTTCACCGGCCTGGTTACCGAGCCGTACTCGTCGCGTATGTAGAGTTGCACGGCCTCGGCGCCGTCCATAGGTCCGGCGTTGCGCACTGTCACTTTCAGTGTCACGCTGCCATCGGCATCCATCTCGTCCGCACTCAGCACCGGTTCTCCGTATTCGAAGCTGCTGTAGCTCAGTCCGTATCCGAAGGGATAGAGGGGGCCCTGCTCCGCGAGCGCGAAGTGCCTGGAGTACTGGGAGTGCTTATGGTTGTACACGCACTGTATCTGTCCCGCGTTGCGGGGGATGGTCACGGGGAGTTTTCCTGAGGGGTTGACGAGGCCGAAGAGCACTTCGGCGACTGCGGTTCCGCCCATCTGACCGGGTTCCCAGATATATAGGATTGCGTTCACCGAGGGGCTGGCGGCGGCCCAGGAGAGGCCGAGGGCGCGGCCGCTGGTGACTACCAGTATGGTCGGGCGGCCGGAGGCTGCCACGGCTTCGAGGAGTTCCTGCTGGCGGCCGGGGAGGTCGATGTTGTCGCGGTCGCAGTTTTCGCCGCAGGTGCGGCCGAAGGCGGAGTAGCGTTGGGAGTTGTCGCCAAGTACGAGTATGTTGATGTCGGCCTGGCGGGCTTTCTGCGATGCTTTGCGTATGCCGGCGTCATCTATCGCCGTTACGCGGCCTCGGAAAGACATCGTGTCTATCTTCGCAGCGGGGCAGATTTCCCGTATTCCTTCCAGCACCGTCACCACATCGTCATCCTCCTGCGGCACCACCCAGTCCCCCAGAATCGTCTGACTGTCGCAGCACGGTCCGCACACAAACAGCCTAGGTCGCAGGTACTCCCCCTTCGGGAGTTCGCCCTTCGATAGCGGGAGCACCCCGTCATTTTTCAGGAGGACGAGGCCTTCGCGGGCGGCGGCGAGGGATGTGGCGCGGTGTTCGGGGATTGCCGCAAAACCACGCTGCGAAGGCAGCGGCGGCACCGGATCCTC
>JAEEXQ010000036.1 GCA_016287875.1 Bacteroidales bacterium
TCTTCCCGAATGCTTTGAAGGGTGAGGCCATCCTCGAGGTGCCGGGCAAAAAGGAGAAGCAAGGCAAGCTGCTGGGAAGGGATCTTTAGTCGTTCCTTCTCACCATGGCAGACAAGATAGTACTTCTTGGTACTGAATGATACTATAATCCTTCTGAGTTTATCATTGTAATACCACTGCTCAAATGCAGACGGTTTCTTGTTTGAAATTGCTTCACCGAGTTTGGCATAAAGCTCAAGTATACCATTCTGTACATTCTGTTGAATCCTCTGTTGTATAATCCTACTGTTTTCCAAATACTGCGTTACGAGAGGATTTTCAAGGTTGAGTTCCCTTTCAATCTCCGGGGTCCTTCTACTGAATTCTTTTTGAAAAGCAAAAAGGGCTCCAGGATCCCGATAGACTTCAAAAGGAATACTCAATTTATAGTCATGGTCCTCTATCCGCTCGAATTCATATCGAGCGTTTCTTGTGTAAATCCTTATTCTGTAATGGCTCGGTCGGTGCCAGCATTTATCTGCTTGTCCATCGAAAGAATCATCGTTGAAGTAATTAACCAGCTTGCTAAACCAGTCGTTCCTGCGGTCATTCTCTTCATCGAAGGGATTCTCTTCCATCTGTTTGGATTCGTCTTTTCCAAGGCTAGTATAGATAGACTGTAGTTCAGCCTTCGCATCTTTGAGGTCATCCTTATCAATGACTCCCTCATGATCAAGAAAGAGGGCGAAGATCGCAAGATTCAATTTCGAGAGCTTCAGTTCGACAGCTTCCCCGAGTTCCCCAAAATCGTCGTCTATGATATAAGCCCTGGTCTTCGGGGTGTACTCATTACTTAAGAACAGCCGTTTTTCTTGAGCCCACATGACGTTTGGGCAGTTTTCCATTTCCCATTGCTTCTCCCTCGCTAACCGACCATACGCTTTCTCACCAATTTCCAGGGCACGAGCCCGCACTTTATCCCAATAATTGGGGTCGCTTGAATAGACTACTCCGTGAGAGAAGAGTTCAAAACTAGGCTCGGAGTCTATATCCTTCTCTGGATATAAGTCTCGAATAATGCCATTAATTGTTTCGTCAACTTGATCCATACTGCAAGACATTTCAACCAAAGATACTGAATATCAACACAAAGAAGAAAAAAAAGAGTCCGTTTCTCAACGGAATTAACCAAATAAAATGGAATAGCACGACGGCGTTGTGCGTTTGTTGTGCACTTCATAAAAAGAAAAGCCCCATTTGAACGATGTCAAATGGAGCTTTCTAGTGATTCCCGAAGGACTCAAACCGGTAACCTTTGATTCGTAATCAAATGCTCTTTTCTATTGAGCTAGGGAGCCAGAGTTAGAACTCTATTCTTCTACGGCTCGACCTTCTTGCTGTAAGAGCGCTCCTTGATGCGGGCCATCTTACCGGCGAGGTCACGGAGGCAGAAAATGCGCGCGCGACGATCTTTACCGAACTTGTTGACAGTGATGCTGTCGATGAAGGGAGACTGACAAGGGAAGATCCTCTCGACTCCGATTCCGCTGGAAGCTCCGTCCCGCCCTCCGCCGGGCACTCTGAAGAGTGCCTTATTACCTCCGAGAGCGCCCCGGGGGGATAGCGAAGCTGGCGGGGGTTGCCCCTGAGAGGCGTGTCCACCCCCGGACACGGGCAGGGGGAGGGGCCCATCGGCAGCAAGTTATCGCGCAGCGATGACGCGGATGACGATGGGAGGGGCCGGAGCGAACGCAGTGAGCGGAGTCCTCTCAGGGGCAACCCCCGCCAGCAGCGAAAACCCGGGCGCAGACAAAAAAAAGAGGCCGACTTTTCAGTCGACCTCTTCGTGACTCCCACAGGACTCAAACCTGTAACCTTTTGATCCGTAGTCAAATGCTCTATTCAATTGAGCTAGGGAGCCGGAGTTAGAACTCTATTCTTCTACGGCCTCGGCCTTCTTGCTGTAAGAGCGCTCCTTGATGCGGGCCTTCTTACCGGTGAGGTCACGGAGGTAGAAGATGCGTGCGCGACGAACTTTACCGAACTTGTTGACAGTAATGCTGTCGATGAAGGGAGACTGATAAGGGAAGATCCTCTCGACTCCGATTCCGCTGGAAACCTTACGGACGGTGAAGGTCCTGGTGTAAGGAGTAGCTCCGCTGATCTGGATGACCACGCCGCGGAAGTCCTGCTTGCGGAACTTGTCGCCTTCCTTGATCTTGTAGGTAACGGTGATGGTGTCACCGGCCTTGAACTCCGGGAAGTTGGCTACATTCTCGTTCGCGAATGCTTTGTCTACTACGTTAAGTAAATCCATAATACTCTATTCAATTTAGCGCAGCATCACTGAACCGTTCAACGAGAGGCTGCTTTTTTGTGGACCGCAAAGTTAGAAATTATTTTGGACTGCACAAAATTATTTTAAGAAATTTTAATTCCTAAAAGTATTGGCTCTCCTTTTCGAACAGCGCCCTGTCCTCGCGTGAAGGGTCAGGTTTGACGGCAGAAGAGGCTGCAAGCCTCTCCACGGCCTCTTTCTCAGCACCCTTGAGTTTGCGGGGTATCCACACGAGAATCTTCACGTACACATCTCCCCTGCCATATCCGTTCACGGAAGGAAGGCCCTTGCCACGCAGGCGCTGCACGGTGCCGGACTGCACTCCGGACTCC
Source organism: Bacteroidales bacterium (assembly GCA_016287875.1). Classification (GTDB taxonomy): domain Bacteria; phylum Bacteroidota; class Bacteroidia; order Bacteroidales; family UBA932; genus Cryptobacteroides. The sequence continues at coordinate 2,650 of JAEEXQ010000036.1, forward strand.
AGCTTCAGCTTGTAGGGGCCGTCCAGGCAAGGAATGGTGAGCTCGCAGCCGAGTATTGCGTCGGTAACCGAGATTACCCGGGTATAGAAGAGATTCTCCCCTTCCCTCTTGAACTGGCTGTGAGGAAGCTCCTCGACCAGCAGCAGCAAATCTCCGTTCACGCCGCCGCGGGGAGCGGAATGACCCTCGCCGCGCACGGTTATCTGCATTCCATTCTCGACGCCGGCGGGAATATGGACCTTGATGGTCTCTTTCCTGCGCTCCAGGCCGGTGCCGCCGCAACGACGGCAGGGATTGGAAACTATCCTTCCCTCTCCGTTACACTGAGGGCAGGTGGTATATGTCAGGGTGCGTCCGAACAGGGAATTCACGGTCTGTCCCACCTGTCCGGCACCTTTGCAGGTGGGGCAAGTCTTTATGTCGGATTCATTCTTGGTCCCGCGCCCGTTGCATTCGGGGCAGGGACGGTTGCGCTCGATGGTAACTTCCTTGTCGCAGCCGTTCAGTATCTCTTCCAGCGTGAGCTTGACGCGGGTACGGATGTCCCGGCCGCGCATGGTCCTGGGGCCGCTCTGGCGGGAAGATCCTCCCCCAAAACCGAAGCCGCCGAAATCGAAACCGCCTCCGCCGAAGTTGAAATGCCCGCCGAAGAGGTTCTCCAGGATATCGTTCAGGTTGCCGAAGCCCTGGCTGAAGTCGGGACCGCCTGCACCGTCGACGCCGGCGAAACCGAACTGGTCATACTTGGCGCGCTTCTGAGGGTCGGAAAGCACCGAGTAGGCCTCGGAAGCCTCTTTGAATTTCTCTTCCGCCGTCTTCTTCTCGGCATCGGTTCCGCTTACCCAGCGGTCAGGGTGCCATTTGAGGGCAGCCTTGCGGTAAGCCTGCTTGATATCGTCTTCCGAGGCACCCTTCTGGATGCCCAGGACCTCGTAGTAATCTCTTTTCTCTGCCATAGACTTATGCTCCTACAACAACCTTGGCATAACGGAGAACCTTCCCGTTAAGGGTGTACCCGGTCTGGACTACATCTATCACCATACCCTTCAATTCGGGGGCGGGAGCCGGGAACTGGGTCACGGCCTCGTGGAAGTCCACGTCGAACTTGGCGCCCTTGGCCTCGATCACCGACAGGCCCTTGGTCTTGAGGTAGTCCATCAGCTTGTTATATATCAGTGCCGTACCTTCCTTGGCTGCCTCGTCCGAACTCTTGGCGAGCAGTTCCATAGCCCTTTCGCAATCGTCCAGCACGGGAAGCAGGCCCTTGATGGTGTCGGCGGAGGCAGAGCCTACGATAGCGAGCCTTTCCTCGGCGCTGCGGCGGCGGAAGGTCTCGAATTCCGCCATCAGGCGGAGGTAATCATCGTGTTCTTTCGAGAGTTTGCTCTCCAGTTCGGCTATCTTGCCTTTAAGGTCTTCGCTCTTTTTCTGAGCTTTCTTCTCTTCTTTTATATTCTTTTCTGACATATCTTTTCAATAAGATGGCCGTTCGCAGCCGGCCAAGCCACTGCAAAGATAAACAAAAGTTCTGCCAATGCCTCTAAACTGACAGAATGTCAATTTTGTGTTTCAGAGCGAAGTTCTCCACATACACCGCCACGCAGGCCAGCACGAAATACACGACCCCCTGGACGCAGAGGGCCCGCAGCTGAGGAGCTATGATTCCGAGCTCCGCCCCGGCGGTATTCATATTGATGAATGCCTGGCATCCGAAGGTAGAAGGGAATAGGTAGGAGAAGTATTTCCAGAAGGCCGGAAATGCCGTCACAGGCCAGCTGAAGCCGGTCAGGAACAAGCACACCGGGCTCATGAACAGGAAGAGCAGGAAAGCGGATTCGCGCCTGGTCACAAGCGTGCTCCAGCTCATGCAGAAGAACACGCATACCGTCACGAACAGCGAGAGCAGAATCAGTATCTCCCAGTAATTTCCTCTCTGGGGGAAACGGAACATTGCCGGCACTATGCAGGTGACATAGATGCCTATTATCATAAATATCAGCCAGTACACCGCGCCGCGGCCAATCACCACACGGCCAACTCCGTGCCCGGTATAGCTGTCGGGCAGGGAGGCGAAGCTGCGGTTCTCTTCCCTCATCGTTCCCACGCTCATGCTCATCCCGTAGAACATCACCTGCTGGATTATCAGCATAAGTATGGCGGAGATGAGGAAGATGCTGTAGGAGAAGGCCCTGTTGTAGGGGTTGATATCCTCGTACACCACGGGATTCTCCAGGGAATAGCGTTCCATTTTGATGTCGTTTATCTCGTGCAGCATCACGAACTCCGCGCCCATCAGCAGGTTCTTGTAGTAGAGGAAGCTGCTCATATCGGCATAGATGCTGAAAGTAGCGGTCTGCGAACGCGCTATGGCATCCCCGAAATCGGAAGGAAAGTAGATGATCCCGTTCACCTTGCGCTGGTCGAAGAGTTCGCGGGCCTCCTCCATCGAGACGCACTTGCAGGCTATGTCTATCTCGCGGGTAGCGTCCATCTCCCTTATCATACGGCGGGAATCGCTGCAATCCGCATTGTCCACCACCGCTATGGGAGTATCCTCCAGTATCCCGTTCTTGTACACGAAATTGTAGAGTATGGGATAGAAGAAGCCTGCGGCAATGAATATGATCATCACTCCCCCGTCGTGGAGAATGTTGCGGAGTTCGGTATTGAAGATTCCCAGGGTATCCCTGAGCCATCTTTTCAGGTAATTGTCAGTTCCTCGCATAGTCAAGATATCTGTAGGCGTGTTCCAGCCTGCGCATCACCAGGAAGGGCAGGAAGCAGAACAGCAGCAAGGCAAGCACGTGGCCGGTGACGTCCACGTTCACATAGATTTCGTAATAGTGGCGCAGCGGATACATATAGGTGAGGCCGCGCAGGCCGGCGGGCATTGCCTCGACCGGCAGGGTAAAGCCTGTCAGCGACAGACCCAGCACGCTGTAGAGGGCCCCGATGCTGAGGGCGAAACGGCACACGGGCACGCAGCCTATTATCAGCACCGCCACGCTCTCCGAGGCAAGCACCAGCAGGAAACCGGCCAGCAGCATAGTGCCAAGGCTCCCGGCCAGAGGGAAGTGCATCCATTTGTAGAGTATTATCACCTCCGTCCAGGATATCAGGGTGAAGAGCAAGGTGTATAGGGCCAGCTTGCCCGTCACCGCAGTGAAGACGTCCCCTCCGGCGACATCCAGCAGATGCCTGCTGGTGCCGTATTTGAGCTCGGCACCGAGGGAATACACCAGCACTATGATTATCACCATCTGAAGCATCCCGGGGATCATCATGTTCGCCAGGTAGGCGCCGTAATTCATAGTGGCGTTCCCTATCTGATGCACATCCACGTCCACCGGGCGCAGCAGCCCGTACATCTGGCTGTCGGGCACGCCCTGCATACGCATCACTTCCCTCTGCACGGCGCCAGAGCAAAGGTTGACCATAGTCAGCAGGTCCTTCCAGGCCAGCGATCCTCCGAGGAAATAGAGGCCGTTGACATAGAAACTGATCTGGGGCTGGCGCCGGGACTGCAAGTCGCGGTTGAATCCTTCGGGAATAACGCAGACGGATGTCACCTTTCCGCCCTGCATAGCCTCCCGGGCAGAAGTAAAATCGTCGTAATGTACTACCTTTCCCAACTGGGTGGCGTCGAGCTGGCGGCAGTAGTTGCGCGAAGTAGAGCTCCCGTCCAGATCCACCACGGCTATAGGCACGTCCGACGGCACGCCATCCCTGAGGAAACTGAGGTAGAATACGGTGCAGAAGGCCATTACCGCCACCGTGCCCAGGAAGTATATTGGCCTCCTGGCCCAGATGCGCAGCTCGCGCTTCACCACCGAAGATATGTTCTTCCAGAATTCCATATCATTCCACGACTATGGCCGTCATACCGGGACGCAGGCCTTCCAAGGTACTGCAGGGAACTGCACGCAGCTCGAAGGTCTTCGCATCGTAGAGGTCCGACTCCTTGGTGGCCTTCCAGGTGGCATAACTCTCGCGGACGGCCATATAGTTCACCTCGGCCTCGGTTTCGGCCCCGTCCAGGGCGGGGATCTTCACCCTGAGCCTGTCTCCCACTTTCATCCCGTGAAGCTGGTCCTCGCGTATGTTGAACGTGAACCAGATGTCGGAAAGGTCGGTTACGGTCATCACCGGACTGCCCTGGCCTACCAGTTCTCCCTGCCGGGGATAGATGTCGGTTACGACTCCGTCGACGGGAGATGTGAGGTAGAGTTCCTGCATATAGGAATTCACCTCCTGGATGGCTCCCTCGGCCTGATGCACCAGGGCTTCGGCGGCAGCCTTGTCCTCGGCGCGGGCTCCTTTCACCGCCCTGTCATACTGGCTCTTGGCGGCACGGGCCTGGGCCACGGCCGCATCATACTTGGCCTTGGTCTCGTCGTATTTCTGTTCGGCCACGACCTTCTGCTCGTAGAGGGTCTTGATACGGTCGAGGCTCTTTTTCATAATATCCTCCTGCACCAGGGCCTGCTGCCAGAGCTCGTAAGCCCCGGCTATCTGCTCCTGCTCGGCTCCGTTGCGGGCCTTGCTGCTCTGGGCCAGGGCCGCACTGCGGGCCGCTTTCGCCTGGGCGAGCTTGGCTTTCACCTGGGGAGAATCGATGAAGGCTACGGTGTCGCCCTTGCGCACCAGCTGCCCCTCGCGGCAGTATAGCTCGGTCACGTGGCCGGGCACCATACAGGATATACGGTACTCCGCGGCCTCGGTCTCGCCCTGCAATATCCTGGGTTTGGGTTTGCTCACCAGATATCCCACCGCCGCTATCAAAAGCACTATTGTCACCAATGCACTGATTCCTATGATCAGATTGTAGTTTTTCCTAGACATGATATTTTAGTTTTATTCGTTCGACTTGATATTTCCTTCCGCTTTCTGCAGCATTGCGTAGGCCATCTGCAGCTCTATTCCGGCATCTATGTAATCGCCGTGCGCGCTGAGCCAGGCGGTCTGGGCCCCGAGCACGGTTTCGGTGGAGGTCACCCCCGCCTCGTAGCCCACGTTGGCCTTGCGCAGGTTCTCTTCGGCATTCGCCAGGTTGGATTCGCTCATACTCAGCTTCTCGGCAGCCTCTTCCAGCAACTTGCGCTGCTTGGCCACCTGCAAGCGTATCAGGTCCTTGGCATCGTCATAGCGGTCACCGTACAGACGGGCCTCGGCTTTGGCTTTCCTGTATTTGTTGGTCGCCTCCATTCCGTGGAAGATAGGCACGCTCACCACCACGCCGGCACTCAGCATTCCCCCGTTCCACTTGTTCTGGAATCCGTCGTAACAATTGGGATTGTTCACAAAATAATTGGCCGTCAGAGCCACCTTGGGCAGCATGTCTGCCCGGGCGACCTTGGCCTTGCGCTCGAAAACCTGCCCGGCAAGGGACAGGCTGCGGGTCTCGGGGCGGTCGGCATAAACTTGTTCCATATCCTTTGCCTCGCACAGTTCAGGCACGGGGATGAAGGAGGATTCCTCGTCCGCCAGGATTATCTCGCTGTCCAGAGGCAGGCCGATGCGCTTGCAAAGCAGCATCTTCGCCAGTTCCAGGCCGTTGGTTGATTTTGTAAGCAGCATATCGGCCTCGTTGGCCTTCACTTTTATCTGCAGCTCGTCCGACTCGGTGGCCACTCCGGCCTCAACGGAACGCCGCACGTCCTCCTGCATCTTGTGCAGAAGGGAGCTGTAGGATTCCGCAAGTTTCTTCTTGTTGGAGATGGAGACTATCTGCCAATAGGCCTGGTCGACATCCACTATTATGTCGGCGTACTTCTGGTCGAGCTTCGATTCAGCGAGCTCTTCGGCCAGGGCGGCCATCTGGTTGGAATAGACTATCTTTCCGCCCACGAACACGGGCTGCTTGAGGCTTATCCCTCCAAGGTAGATATCGTGTATGTCCGGGTGCATGGCCTTGTCTATGTCGCCGGCAATGGCGTTGATGGGCCCGGAAACCGGAAGGAGCTGGTCTGCGAATGCGCAGAAATTGGTGAACATCGTCGCCTTTTCGTCACTTACCAGGGCGATGTCCCTGTTGTTGTGCAGGTATGCTCCGTTTGCGCTGATCTCGGGAAAATAATTCGCAAGCGCTATCTTTCGGTCGTATCCGGCCATTTCCACCTCTATACGGGCCTGGTCCAGTTCCTTGGAAGAACGGACCGCGAGGTCGCGGCAATCCTGCAAGCTGAGCGTCTGCTGCGCACCGAGCGACACGGGCAGCAACGCCGTCAGAATCATAATCAGTTTTTTCATCTCACTTATTTTTGTACTGCGTGCCAGATATGCAAATAGATTGCCCTTATGGCATCCAAAAAGAAATAAAATTTGGCTCTTTTGTGTCGGAATGGTAGAATTTCTCTTCTTTTTTATTATTTTTGTCAAGAATCAAAAAGAAAAAAGACAAGATATGGACGATCATTTACTGGAAATCAGCCTGCAGGATTTGAGAAAGATGCTTCCGTCACGGACGGGTGACGATTTGTCAGACGACTTCCTTATAGCCGAGGCACGCTACTCCGAGGTGCGCAGCATGCTGGACATACTCCAGCACCCCTGCCGCCTCAACGGCTATATGGGTCTGTTCTGCATCAAAGGCAAGCTGGAAGTAGAAATCAACCTGAAGACCTATCACATAGGGGACAATTCCGTCATCATCAACATCCCCGGCAACATAGCCCGGGTTTTCAAGACAGACGAGATACAGGAAGACACGCACTTCGTGCTGGTAGCGGTTTCCAGCGACTTCCTTTCCAGCTCCAGGATGGATTACGCCCGGCTTTTCGACGAGAGCATATCCATACTGGACAATCCCTGCTTCGTGATGAGCGAAAGCGAAAAAAGCATCTTCATGAAGTATCTCGACCTCGCCTTCAACTTGCTCGGCCTTGGTTCCCCCAATATGAAACACAGCCTCCGCGGAATAGTATCCTCCTGCCTCTACTTTGCCGGTGCCGTCTGGCAGGAGAAGCTGCGTTCCGCCCCGCGCCCGGGAGGCGACAGCCCCACCCTCAGGTCGAAACTGGTGCTGGAGCAGTTCCTCAAGCTGGTGGCCCAGTACCACGACCGCGAAAGGGGTATGGCCTTCTATGCCGACAAGATGTGCATGACGCCCAAGTATCTTTCGAAACTCATCAAGAACGTCAGCGGGAAATCCGGCCCGGAATGGATAGATTCCTTCGTCATCCTGGAGGCCAAGAATATGCTGAAATACACCGACATCCCCATAAAGGAGATAGTCTATAAACTGCACTTCCCCAACTCCTCGGTATTCTACAAGTTTTTCAAGTCGCACACGGGGATGACTCCAAGCGAATATCGCGGATAATTCTTATCTTTGCGGCCTGATGTCGATGTCGCAGAAAGATTTATTGCTGGAAAAGTTGCGCGGAGGGCAGTCCCTTCTGCGCCGTGAGCAGTTGAAGCTGGCCTGGCTGCTTGGCCTGCCGGCAATGCTGGCGCAGCTCGGCACCATAATAATGGAATATATCGATGCCGGGATGGTGGGGCGCCTGGGTTCGGACCAGGCAGCATCCATAGGCCTGGTTGCATCCAGCACCTGGATATTCGGCGGATTCTGCTTCGCCAACTCTTCCGGTTTCTCCGTACAGGTATCCCAGCTGATAGGTTCCCGCAATTATGCCAAGGCCCGCGAAGTGATGCGCAAAGGCTTCACCAGCGTGCTGGGCTTCAGCGTTGTGCTGGCGCTTCTGGGGCTGGCCATCAGCCCGTATCTTCCCCACTGGCTGGGAGGAGAGGCCGCCATCTGCGCCGATGCCACCGCCTATTTCGCCATCTTCTGCGCCTTCCTGCCAATAATGCAGATTGCGGTCATAACCTGCGGTATGCTGCAGGCCAGCGGCAATATGAAAATCCCCAGCATAGTGGAGGTATCCGCCTGCGTGCTGGATGTCATACTGAACTACATATTCATATATATGCTCGGCCTGGGAGTGAAGGGCGCAGCCATCGGCACCGGCCTGGCCACCCTGATCACCCACGCCTTCGCCCTCTGGTATCTGCTGAAGAAGAGTCCGGAACTCAACATCTTCCAGGACGACAGTTCCTGGATCCCGGACAGGGCCTCGCTCAAGGCCGCCTTCGGCATCAGCGGGCCTATGTGGCTGCAGAACCTTATCACCCGCGGGGCCTATGTCATGAGCACGGTGATAGTGGCGCCGCTGGGCACCATAGCCATCGCCGCAAATTCATTCGCCATCACCGCGGAGAGCTTCTGCTATATGCCGGGCTACGGCCTGAGCGATGCCGCCACTACCCTGGTCGGCCAGAGCATAGGAGCCAAGCGCAAGGAGCTCGCCCGCCAGTTCGCCCACATCACCACCGGCCTTGCCGCCGCGATGATGACGGGAGCGGGCATACTGATGTTCATCTTCGCTCCGCAGATGATGGGGCTGCTCACCAACGACCCCGAGGTCATAGCCCTGGGAGTCAAGGTACTGCGCATCGAGGCCTTCGCCGAAACCATGTACGCCGTTTCCATCATAGGTTACGGCTCCTGCGTGGGCGCCGGCGACACCATGGTCCCGATGCTTATGAACTTCGCCAGCATGTGGATAGTGCGCATTGGGCTCGCCCTTATCCTTACCCCCAGGCTCGGCCTTGCAGGCTACTGGATTGCAATGTGCATAGAGCTTAACGTCAGGGGATTCATCTTCCTGATGCGCATAAGGGGACGACGGTGGATGAAAAAAGATTTCGCGCAATGAAATACGATTTTGACTTTACTACCGAGGCCGCTCCCCGGGGCACCTGTTCCGTGAAATGGGACGGCTGCGACGAAGGTGTCATCCCTATGTGGGTGGCGGAGATGGATTTCCCCGCCGCGCCCTGCATACTGGAAGCCCTCAGGAAGAGGGTCGACAAAGGAGTTTTCGGATACACCGAAGTGCCCGGCTCGTATTATGATGCGGTGGTGGACTGGTTCGGCCGCCGTCACGGCTGGAAGGTCTCCCGTGACCAGATAATCCCCGTACAGGGCATAGTTCCCGCCACCTCCATAGCCATCAAGGCTCTCACCGAGCCCGGAGACAAGGTCGTCTTCAACGTGCCCGCCTACAACTGCTTCTTCCACAATATTACCAACCAGGGCTGCGAGCTTTCCGGGAGCGCTCTGGTCTGGAATGCGGAGCAGAAGCGCTACGAAATGGATTTCGAGGATATAGAGCGCCGCTGCGCGGATCCCGCCGCCAAAGTATTCCTGCTCTGCAACCCCCACAATCCCTCCGGAAGGCTCTGGTCCCGCGAGGAACTGCTGCGTCTGGGGCAGATATGCTTCAGGCACGGAGTCAAGGTAGTCAGCGACGAAATCCATTGCGAAATCACTGCCCCGGGGCTCTCCTACGTTCCCTTCGCCTCGATTTCGGAGGAATTCGCCCGGAACAGCATAAGTTTCGTCTCCCCTACCAAAGGTTTCAACCTTGCCGGCGTGCAGATAGCGAACATCATAAGCGCCAACGAGGATTTCCGCGCCCGGATGGACCGCGTGATCAATATCTGGGAGCACTGCGACGTAAACCAATTCGGTATTGTGGCCCTGCAGGCCGCATATTCCGACGAGGGTGCGGCGTGGCTCTCGCAGATGAATGCCATAGTGCACGGCAATTACCTGGCGCTGAGCGCCCTTTTCGAAAAGGATTTCCCCGCCGTACGCGTGCCTGTGCTGGAGGCCACATATCTTCTATGGCTCGACTTCTCGCCCCTTGACCTCGACGGGAAGACGGTATCGGAGTATCTGCTCGCTAACAACAAAGTGCGCATCAATGACGGGGAGATGTACGGCGGACCGGGCTGCTGCCGCATCAATCTCGCCTGCCCCGAGGCCACTATGAAAGAAGGCCTCCGGCGCATTGCCGAAGGCCTCCATAATCTTCTTGGGAAATAATCAGAAGGTGAATTTCACCAAGCCCTGCACGCGGTGGTTGGTCACCCAGTGCAGTCCCTTCTCGTACAGTCCGTTCAGGGGATTGATTCCCTGGGCCTTGTCGCCGTACTGCACGCTGGTGCATTCATATTCCAGACCGAAAGCCAGCTTGCCGAGATTGTAGATCACGGAAGGCGTCACGCGGAACATCTGGTTCATATTGTCGAAGCTGTTGCCGCTGAACCAGTACCCCACGGGCTTGCCTTCGGTATCGACTGCCAGGGCCTCCCTGGTGCCGAAGTTCTTGGCGTAGCCTGCGAAGAGTATTCCCTGGACCTTCTTGCCGTAGCAGAGGCTGAGCCAGCTGGAAGAGTTGCGGGTAGGAGTGTACTCGCGGTTTCCGTCCCCACCTATCTTGCTGACGCCGTAACCACCGTTAAGGTTGACGTGGTCGCCGGCTTCGGCGAAGACGGTCTTGAACTTCACGCTGAAAAGATCCTTGGCATACTGTGCGTAGAGGAAGGGAATGAAGGTGGTGATGCGATCGGTACGGAAACCCTGGGCATCGCTGAGCACAGGCTTGATGCTGAGCATGTTCACACCGGCACGCAGGGTGAGGCCGTTGGCCTTGTAGTTGGCGCCGATATAGATTTCAGGGGTATTGCCATATTTGATGTAGCTGGCGCTCTTTCCTTCAGGGCCGTTGGAGCAATACTGCATCTGCCAGAGGGCTGCTCCGGTAATGCTTACTCCGTCGAAAAGCTTGTAGTCGGCCTGCACGAGAGGAGTACGGCTGAAGGGGCCGAAGGGGGCGCCGGTATTCAGGGAGAACACATCCGGCATATCGGCTGCCATAGGATGCCAGCTCTGGCCGGCCTTGAGGCTCAGCCCGCTCTTGGCCATAGTCACGAAGGCCTGGCGGAGGCGAAAGCTGGCGGTACCGGTAACTTTATCGTTGCCGAGGCCATTGTAGAAGTCCCCTTCTATGCGTGCGCCCACGTTCCATCCTTCCACCTCATATCCCTTGACCTCTACCCAAAGGCGGGAGGTAAGGGCGGCGAAGCGGGTATTGGGATAGGCGTTGACATCGGTCACGACGGCTCCGGTGGAGGGGTCGACCACATTGTTCACATCGTAGGGTACATAGGTGAAGAAGTCTTCGGTAAGACCTATCATCTTGCGGGTATCGAAGGCATAGAAATTACGGATGAATCCGTGCACTGCTATGCTGGGCTTGCTCTCCTGCGCAAAAGCAGAAAGTGAAAGGGCCGCGAAAGCCACAAGGGCTGCTATCTTTTTCATAATCATATGGTTAGGCAAAAGGGAATATCTTGGTAAGCCAGAGGAAGCCGAAAGTGAATCCTACGATGCCGATAATAAGACCGACCTTTGCCATATCCTTGGTCTCCACCAGACCGGTGGAAGCGGCGATGGCATTCGGAGGAGTCGATATAGGGAAGAGCATTGCGATGGAAGCGCAAGCCGCGATGAACACGATCATTGCCTGCTTTCCTCCCAGGGCTATGAATTCGGCATTGTTGGCGGCGGCAGGATCTGCCATGCCTTCGGCGACGACGATCAGTATAGGAATCAGCAACGCCGCAGTTGCGGAGTTGGAGATGAAGTTGCTGAGGAAGTAGCACACCAGACCGGCGATGACCAGCACCAGCACGACACTCATACTGCCGAAAGGAATGGCCTGGATGAGGACCTTGGCAAGCCCGGTTCCCTGCAGGCAGGTACCCAGGGCGAAGCCTCCGGCCACGAGCCAGAGCACGCTCCAGTTGATTTCCTTGATATCATCCTTGGTGAAGATGCCGCAGGCAGTCAGCACGCCCAGAGGAATCAGGGCAACGATATTGGAGTTGATCTTGGTGAGGCTCTCGGTCATCCAAAGGAGGATGGTGCCGATGAAAGTAATCCAGACTACGGTAGTCTTCCAGGTATGAGGTTTCTTGTTCTCGGGAATCTCCAGGACCAGTTTCTTTGCCTTGAAGGGGAAGAAGAACTGAAGGAGCACCCAGGCAAGGAGTATCATTATGGCCACATAGGGAATCATATGGACCATCCACTGCATGAAGGGAACTTCTACGCCGGATTCAGCGAGGAACTTGACTGCAGTTGCGTTAGGAGGGGTTCCGATGGGGGTGCCTATGCCACCGATGTTGGCAGCTACGGGAATTGACAGGGCCAGGCCAATCTTGCCTTTATCGTCGGCGGGGAGGGTACCCAGCACAGGGGCAAGGAAAGCCAGCATCATAGCGGCGGTGGCGGTGTTGCTCATAAACATCGAGAAGACGGAAATCACCACCAGGAAGCCCAGCAGGACCCATTTGGGCTTGGTGCCGAAGAGGCCGAGGAGAGCGCGGCCCATAGTAACGTCGAGGCCGTACTTCTCTGCCATTATGGCCAGCACGAAGCCGCCCAGGAACAGCATGACCACAGGATCCGCGAAAGATGCCATAATGCTCTTGAAACCGACCAGCTGGCCGAATTCAGGCTTGCAGAGGAAGCCCAGGCCTTTGTCGGAAACGGTAAGCAGGGCGATGACGATGACCAGCAGGGACGTGGTCCAGTTGGGAATGATCTCGAAGATCCACATCAGAGCGGCGAAAACGAACAGAGCGATAACGCGCTGCTGGGTAACCGTGAGAGCATCGATGCCGAAGAAAGATACCGGCACTGCCAGAAGGAATATCGTGGCTACGAGCACTATGGGCAGCAGCACACAATACTTGACATTGAATTTTTTGTCAGACATATTTTAGATTCGAATTACAAGCAAAAAAGCCGCTTTCCTGCGAAAGCGGCACAAAGATAGTAATTATTTTATAAATAATTAATTAAATGATTCCTTGTTCGAGCATAGCTGTAGCGACCTTCATGAAACCGGCGATGTTGGCACCTTTCACATAGTCCACGCTGCCGTCGGCACGGGTGCCGAACTTGACGCACTGTTCGTGGATGCTCTGCATAATCTGGTGCAGACGGTCGTCGACCTCCTGGGCCGTCCAGCTGAGGTGGGCTGCATTCTGGGTCATCTCCAGACCGGACGTGGCCACGCCACCGGCATTAACTGCCTTTCCGGGAGCGAAGAGTATCCCATTGTTCTGGAAGAAGTGGATGGCGCCGGGCTGGCATCCCATATTGGAAACCTCGCAGCAGCACCAGCAACCATTGGCCTTGAGTTCCTTGGCATCGTCTTCGCTGAGCTCATTCTGGAATGCGCAGGGCAGGGCGATATCGCAAGGCACGCTCCAAGCTTTCTTGCCGGCTATGAACTGGGCCTTTCCGGGGAACTTGACTGCCATATCCTCCACCATGTTGCGGTTGGAGGCACGCATATCGAGCATATAATCGTTCATCTCGGCGGTCATTCCGTCGGGCACCACGCACACGCCGTCGGGGCCTGAGATGGCCACGACCTTGGCACCGAGCTGCATTGCTTTCTTGACGGCACCCCAAGCGACGTTGCCGAAGCCGGAGATTACCACTTTCTTGTCCTTGATGTCCTTGCCGGCCTTGTGGAGAAGATGCTGGGTGAAATAGAGGGCACCGAATCCGGTAGCCTCGGGACGGAGTATGGAGCCTCCCCAGGTAGCACCCTTTCCGGTAAGCACGCCGGTATGGTACTCACGGGCGAGTTTCTGGTACATTCCGTTCAGGAAGCCGATTTCGCGGCCGCCCACGCCCACATCTCCCGCAGGGATGTCCTGGTCGGGACCTATGCAACGCCACAATTCAAGCATGAAAGCCTGGCAGAAACGCATAATCTCGGCATCGCTCTTTCCAACGGGGTCGAAGTCCGAACCGCCCTTGGCGCCGCCCATAGGGAGGGTGGTCAGAGCGTTCTTGAACGTCTGTTCGAAACCGAGGAACTTGAGCATCGAAGGAGTGACTGCCCTGTGGAAACGGAGGCCTCCCTTGTAGGGACCGATCGCGCTGTTGAACTGCACGCGGTAGCCGAGATTGCTCTGCACCTCTCCCCTGTCGTCCACCCAGGTCACACGGAAGGTGAAGATACGGTCGGGCTCGACCATCCTCTCCACAATCTTGGCCTTCTCGAACTCAGGATGCTGATTGTAGATTTCTTCAATGCTTTCGAGCACTTCCTGCACTGCCTGAAGATACTCGCTTTCCCCAGGATGTTTGGCCTGGAGCATCGCCATTATTTCTGACGTTTTCATATGTGTTATTAATGTAATTGGTTGGTTGGTTATTCTACTTCCCAGGTCGACCCGCTGTGGAGGAGGTCGTCCACGGAATGGATTTTCGATTTGAGCATCACGTCCTTCACCTGGTCGCGCACGCCGTCATCGTAGGTGACGTCCTTCACGTCGCGTATGACACCGAGGGCAACGGGGAAATCGGGATACTTCATATCGGCGAGCATCATATGGATGCCGGCGTTTTCGCTGTGGGCGTCGTGCACCAGGATGTCATCCTCGGTGTAGCCGTCCTTGCCTATGGTCACCACCTTCAGTCCGAGGCCGTCGAGCACGAGGCCTTTGTCGCGGTCCTTGCCGAAAATCATCTTCTCGCCGTGGCGGAGTATGATGGTACGGTCGGCACGGGTTGCGGGATCGGAGATGTCGCGATGGGCACCGTCGTTGAATATGACGCAGTTGGTAAGCATCTCCATAACGGATGTGCCGTCGTGGAGGGCCGCGGCCGTCATAATCTCTTCATTGAGCTTGAGTTCCACGTCGAGGCTCCTTGCGAAGAAGGTGCCCTTGGCGCCCAGCACCAGGCTTCCGGGGTTGAAAGGATGCTCCACGGTGCCGTAGGGAGAGGTCTTGGTGATGGCCCCGAACTTGGACGTAGGAGAATACTGGCCCTTGGTAAGACCGTAGATCTGGTTGTTGAAGAGTATGATGTTGATGTCGATATTGCGTCTGATGGCGTGGATGAAATGGTTTCCGCCGATTGCGAGGGCATCGCCGTCGCCGCAGGCCTGCCATACGGTAAGCCAGGGGTTGGCCACCTTGATGCCGGTGGAGATGGCGGTAGCGCGCCCGTGGATGCTATGGAATCCATAGGTATCCATATAGTAAGGAAGACGCGAGGAGCATCCGATACCGGACACCACCACATAGCGTTCCTTCTCATAGCCCAGGGCGGAACTCACCTTGGGAAGGGCCCTCTGCAGGGCTGCAAGCACGGCGTGGTCGCCGCATCCGGGGCACCAGCGTACTTCCTGGTCGGATTTGAAATCTTTGAAAGAAAGAGTTGCCATATCAGAGTGCCTCCTTGATTGCATCCACCAGTTCGCTCACCAGGAACGGCTGGCCTTGGACCTTGTTGAACTTCAGGATCTTCGTTTCGGGGAAGAGACCGAGCAGGTAGTTGGCGAACTGCCCGCTGTTGAGCTCGCACACCAGAACCTTGTCGAATCCGGCGAGTATTTCTCCGGTATTGGCAGGCACGGGATAGATATAGTCGAAGTGCACCCTCGATACATCCAGTCCCTCGGCACGGACATCGTTGACCGCGCTGAGGATATGGCCGTAGGTTCCGCCCCAGCCCACCACGAGGAGCTTGCCCTTTGCAGGACCGTCCAGCTCGAGTGCGGGGATGCAATCCGCGATCTTCTGCACCTTGGCCTCACGCTCGGAGACCATCAGTGCGTGATTCGCAGGGTCGGAGGAAAGTACACCGTTATGATTCTTCTCCAGACCTCCTACACGATGTTCGAAGCCTTTCTGGCCGGGAATTGCCCAGCGGGGAACCAGTGTCTTGGGATCGCGCTCGAAGGGTTTGAACTTGCCATCTTCCGGGAGGCTGGTGGCAAAGGGAGCTTTGATCACCGGATAATCCTTCATCGAAGGGATGAGCCAGGGTTCGCTGCCGTTTCCGAGGAAACCTTCGGAAAGCATCATCACCGGAGTCATATGCTCGAGGGCTATCTTGGCCGCGTTGAAGGCGGTATCGAAGCAGTTCGAGGGAGAATGCGCGGCCACCACGGGGATGGGGCATTCGCCGTTGCGGCCGTAGAGGGCCTGATTCAGGTCGGTCTGTTCCGTCTTGGTAGGGATGCCGGTGGAAGGACCTGCACGCTGCACGTCCACTACGACGAGCGGGAGCTCGGCCATCACCGCCAGTCCGAGAGCCTCGCTCTTGAGCGACAGGCCGGGGCCGGAAGTAGTGGTGACTGCGAGGTTGCCGGCGTATGCCGCACCGATGGCGGTGCAGATACCCGCAATCTCGTCTTCTGCCTGCAAAGTCTTGGCTCCCAGGCTCTTATGTATTGCCAGTTCCTCCAGGATATTGGTTGCCGGAGTGATAGGATACGAGCCGCAGAACAGGGGCAGGCCGCTCTTTTCAGATGCTGCCAGCAGGCCCCAGGCAGTAGCCTGGTTACCGGTGATATTGCGGTAGCTGCCCTTCTTGGGATGAGCCGGTTCGATGTGATAGGTGTTGGCTATCATCTGCATGTTGGCAGCGTAGTTGAAGCCATCTTTCAGAACCTTCTTGTTGGGCTCTATCACCTCGGGATGCTTCTTCGCGAACTTCCTTTCGAGATAGGAATAGATGTAGTCCAGCGGACGGTCGTAAATGAAACAGGCCATACCAAGTGTGAACATGTTCTTGCACTTGCGTATAGCCTTTATGTCCATTCCGCTGTCCTTGAGGCTGAGTTCGGTAAGTTCCGTGATAGGGGCCACGATGAGCACCCTGTCCTCTACTCCGAGTTCCTCGAAAGGATTGTCCGTCTTGAAGCCTGCCTTGCGCAGGCCAGGTTCGTCGAAAGCGTTGGAATCTACCATTATCATGGCAGTGCGCTTGCACCATTTTGCATTAGCCATCAGTGCGGCGGGGTTCATGGCCACCAGCAGGTCGCAGAAATCGCCCGGGGTGTTCACATCCTCGCTACCTATGTGCACCTGGAAGCCGGAAACGCCGGAAACCGTACCCTGAGGGGCACGGATTTCAGCCGGATAGTCCGGGAATGTGGAAAGTTGGTTGCCGTAGATGGCGGACATATCTGCAAAAAGAGACCCGGTGAGCTGCATGCCGTCACCGGAATCTCCTGCAAATCTTATCACAACATCTTTGGCATCTAATACCTTGTGTTGCATTATAATAGTTTAATAGGTTATAGTTTTAATACTGTGGCAATGTACCTGCTACTGGGCCTGTGCCTGAGCCTGTGCCTTTGCGGCAAGTTCGGCCTGGAGAGCCTCCATGGTCCTGTCGGCAGGGATGCCGAGAGCCTTGCGGCACTCAGGAGTAATGTCGGTGCTCTGCGTTTCGTCTATATAG
>JAEEXQ010000006.1 GCA_016287875.1 Bacteroidales bacterium
TTGGAATAGGTGTCCGCGCTGTTGATGGATGCGTAGGCGCCTCCCGAGTAATCATAGTCAGGAGCCTTGTATCCGGCAGGGCAAGGGTCGTACAGGCCCTTCACTCCATTGGACCAGATTTCTCCTTCGACGGAAGGATCGTACCAGCAGGTCTGTCCGGCGATCATTTCCGTAGGATGCTGCACGGCATATTCCGTGGTCTTGTCGTGGGCCGCAGCCTGCTTTACCCAGGAGAAGGCCTCCTCGTATGCGGGAGCGGTCTTGGCGGGGGTTCCGCTGTGGGTGCCGTCACAGGCCACGAAGCCGTTGTGGCGGCCGTACTGGAAGAGCAGTCCGTAGTTGAGACCCTGGTCCTCGGGCTTTGCGGAAAGCGCTCCAAGGTTGCGGTCCATCAGTTCTACCGTGCCGTGTACGGTCACCGTAGGTATGGTCACGTCGGTGAACCAGAGCGTCCAGGCCCAAAGTATATTGCCCTCGGCATCCTTGACGGCAACGGAGGCGTCACCGGCGTGGAATGTGTCGGCGGTTTCGAATACCACATAGCCGTTTTCGAAGCTTATGTTCTTTACGAGGCTATTGGGAGTCACTTCCTCGGCGTTGCACCAGGTTTCCCAAAGCAGTACGGCGCTGGATGCGGCGAGCTTTGCGGAGCTGTCGTTGCCCTTCACTGCCTGGAACTTATACTTGCCCACGTCGGGGATGATGTAGCAGTTAGCCAGGCCTGCCAGGCCGAGATCGACGGTCTGTGCCTGAGCCTTGAACTCGAAGTTGCCGGCATCGGTAACCACACCCGCGGTGATGGTCTGGGCGGGCACCTCGATCACTGCCAGAGGCGAGTTGTTCACGTCCAGCACGGTAAGCTTGGCACCTTCTGCCAGGGTGTTGGCGGGGAGTTCGACCACGATGGGATCGGAAGTACTCTCTTCCAGGACCATCTTCTCCGCCAACCTGTAGGTCACGGCATACTTGGTGGAAGCGCCGTTCTTGACATTCACCCTTCCGGTCTTGGGATTGATGGTGGTATTGCCGTAGAGTATGCTGTTGGTGTTCACATCATCGATTTCGACGGCGGCCACGCTGCCCTTGCCGGTAAGCGTAAACCTGATGGCTCCCAGGAATCCGCTGAAGCTGAATGCATTTGCGGCATCCTCGACATAGCTGAACATAGGGGCAGGGGTTGTCTGCTCCGAAGGCAGGGTGATGGCGAAGGTGTTATGCTGCGCGAACATAAGGTCTTCGTTGTAAGGATAGGATGCGAAATAGGCTTTTCCGCCTTTCTCCGCGCCCTTGGAGCCCTCTGCAGGAACGAAGGTTCCGTTGGCGGTGCCGGCTCCTGCGGAAAGTACATATTTCGATGACTTGTCGATGCCTTCCTCGGTCACGCAGATGACCTGGATGGCATCTCCTTCCTCCCACGCCGCTTTGAGGGTAGCACCTTCAAGTACGGCGGAGATAGTGTCGAAAGTCTCGACTTCGGGTTGTTCTTGGTTATTGTTCTTCCCGTTATTGTTTGGCTCATCTTTCTTGCAGGAAAGGACTGCAAGAGCTATGAATGCGAAATAAAAGAAACGTTTCATAATTATTTGGTTGATTCTTTACCATAGATAGCCTTGCATAAGGCCTTGCGTAGTGTCCCTTGGGCATCGTCGTGACGGAACTCCCAGAACATCGCTCCGCAGAGATTCTTGTCTTTGACGTATTTGCCCTTGTATCCGACGGATTCGGCGTCGTCGTAACCGAGCAGCATATTGCCGTCCCCGTCTACCAGGTAAGGAACTTTGGCGACATCGTCCCACTTGCGTATGTTCTTCCCGTAGTAAGCGCTACCTTCCTTGGCAGCGAAGATGGAAGCCATCGTGACGTATTTTACGTCGGCATCGTAGGGAGAAGTCCCATGTCCGTAGAAAGGCACCCCGAGATTCTGGCGGGAAAGCGGAACTCCAGCCTTGCGGTGCAGTTCTATGGATTCCTCGCAGGAAATGTCGCGGGTAAGCTTGGAATGGAAGAGGGTAGAATTATGATACGGGGGCTTGCCCATATCGTAAGTCATCACGTTCACATAGTCGAGATACTTCATCGCGCCCTTCCATTCGGCATACTTTGCGCTGGAAGAAGAAGCGTAGGAGATGATCTTGGTATCCCCTATCGTCTCGCGGAGCTCCTTAAGCACGAGGTTGAAGTTCTTGGGATCATCCGCGCTCTTCCCGTTGGTGGACGGGCCTCCGTTAGGATATTCCCAGTCTATATCGACTCCATCCAGACCGTAGTTGTCGATATGGTCCTTGACGGACTTGCAGAACGCGGTGCGTTTCGCGGCGTCGCGGGCCATCATCGAAAAACCGTCGGCGTGCTCGCCCCATCCGCCTATCATCAGCAATACCTTGAGAGTAGGTTTCTGCTGCTTCAGGGCAACGACCTTCTTGAGCAGGTCGGGGGCTGCGATCACTATTCCTCCGTCCCCGGTCTTGGGGTTGGCGAAACGGCCGTGCGCATAGTTGATGTGGGTGACGCAGGAGGCATCGAGGGAAGATGCGGAAGTGTACTCGGTCAGATACGCGATTATCATAGGTTTCTGGCCAAGATACTCTTCTTTGCAGAGCTTTGCCTCAGAATCTACGGCCGTCCCGGTTTCATCGGCTGCGGTTTTCTTGTTTGCCACGGGGGCGCCATTGTCTTTAGAACAGGATGGCGCCGCCATAGCGAACATCACAACCATCAATACTATTTTGAGAACCATTTTCATCTGCTACCAGTTTTCGGTCTGAGTGAGTTTGTAGCCGCGCATCTTGTATTCGTCGATCTGGTTCTGGCCCACGGGAGCCATATATGAACGGTCGAAGAAGGTCTCGCGGTTGGAAGCGTTGCGTATGCAGTAGAATCCCACCATCTCGGATGCGTTGGTGCCGTTGTATTTCACCACGGTGCCGTCGGCGTGCTGGACGCAGAGCACGTTGAGCCTGTCGTTCATGAACTGAGGTTCTTCCACGGGGAAGTTGACCCAAGGTCCGAGATACTTGTCGGGATCCATGTCGTAATCCATATAATCGAGCTTATACCAGCGCAGGAGGTCCTTTATGCGGTTGCCTTCGTGGAGCATCTCCATACGGCGCTCGCGGCGGATTTCCCAGATGAGGGCGGGCACGTCGGCATCCTTCTTGGGATCCACGGGCACGGAGCCGATCTGCAGGGCGGCAGTCTTCTGCACGCCGGCAGCAGCGGCATCGGCGCTGAGCGGCCTGTTGCGTATGGCATTGATGGACCTGTCCAGATCGTCCTGGGTGATGGCAGGGCCGCCGTAGGACTGGGCGAGTTCCGCCTTGGCCTCGATCCAGTTGAGGACGATTTCGCCGAGACGCATTATCGGGCAGTCATTGGTATTGTAGATGCCCTTCCATTCGGGGAGCTGGTCGCCACCGGTGGTCATATAGTGGTGGATGGCCTCGTAGGATGCGAACTTGTAGCAGTAGATCATCGTGTTCGACTTCTTGTTGACGGCTCCGTAGAAGCAGTCGAAGAAGCGGGGATCGCGGGTGAGCACGAGGTTAGCAAGCGAGAAGTCGCCGGCACCGCTGACGGTGGAAATCGACCAAGGCTTGCCATCCTGGCAGAGGAAGGACTTGATGAACGACAGGTTGACTCCGGTGGAGGACTCGGAACCTGCGCAGTAGGAACCTATGGGGTGACGTATCTCGAGGCCGTTGTCGTAGTGGCGGTAGAGGAGCACCTCGGAATTGCCTGCAAGGTCTTCGGAGACGAAGAGGGACTTGAAGGAATTGTCGAAGTTGTATTTGTTGCTGTCCATCACCAGCGATGCGGCCCTGACGGCCATCTCGAGATACTTCTTGGCGTGCTCGGCATCGCAGTAGTCTTCGCCTGCGTGGTACTTCTGCCACGTTCCTTCGTAAAGCATGAAACGGGAGATGAAACCTGCGGCCACGTAACGGTTCACGTTGTTGGGGCCGTCGTCGGTGCGCATATTCTCGAGTATGTAGTCGCACATATCATAGACCTTGTCCATTACGAACTGGCGGCTGTCGCGGTCTTTGTACTGGGTGGCCAGGTCGTCGCTGCGGACGGTGGACTCGAAATAAGGCACGTTTCCGAACACTCCCACCAGGTCGGAATACTCATAGACCTTGAAGAAGTATGCCATGGAAAGCCAATGCTTGTAGGCCTCGTCGCTGAAGTTGGACCTGTATTCATTGAGGCGGTCGATGAGTATGTTCGCCTTGCGGACGCGGGCGAATCCCCACGAAGGACCGTAATACTGGCTGAAGCAGGAACGGGACTCCGAGGATGAACCGCGGGAGGTAGGGACCTTGTTCTCGAAACGGGTCTGGGTGCCCTCGGAAGTGAAATCATCACAGAAAGTGGTACCGCCGCGTACGGGGGCGAATTCCTGGCTCCAGTCCACTCCGTATCCCTCGAAATACAAGGGGTAGAAGCCGTTCACGTACAGACGCACGTCCCCTTCGCCACGCCAGAAGTTATTGTCCACGACCGTGGTAAGGGCGGGGCGGTCAAGCAGGCCGCTGCAGGAGCTCAGCACCAATGCGGCAAATATTGCATATATCAACTTTTTCATATTCATCGATAATTAGAAGTTAAGCTGTAAACCTGCGGTAAGGGTCTTGAAGACAGGCGTACCGACACCGGTCCAGCCCTGTGCGTAGTTGCTGCCCCACATAGAGTAGCCGGTCACGCATTCGGGGTCGATGGGGAGTCCGCGGAGCTTGTCCCAGGTAAGGATGTTCTCGGCGGTGAAGTAGATACGCAACTTGGAAATGGCAACCTTCTGGGTAAGCTTCGAAGGAAGGGTGTACCCGACGGTCAGGTTCTTGAGCCTGAGGTAAGCCATGTTGAGGATCATACGGTCGTTGCGCAGATAGTTGTAGCTGTTGACATTGGTATCGCGGCCCATGTTGTATGCTGCGGGATAGAAGGCGCCAGTATTATCCGGCCTCCAGTAATCGTCTGCGAAGGCAGCAGCCATCGAACCGTCGGAAGTGTAGAAACCTGCCACGGCTATAGGGCCCTGGCCCCACATCTCGCGCTTGCCGACGCCCTGGAAGAAGAGCGAAAGGTCGATTCCCTTCCAGGCGGCCGCAAGACGGAACGAATACTCGTAACGGGGGTTGGAGTTGCCTATTACCACGAGGTCGCCGTGGTCGTCGGTGGTCTGGGTTCCCCTGCTGAGGATTCCGTCGCCATCGACATCCTTGTACTTGATGTCGCCGGGGCCGAAATGGAAGGAGCTGCCCTCGTAGTAGGACTGATAGACGGGTTTCTCGCCGTCAGGGCCTTTCTTGAGGATGTAGGAATATTTCCCTATGCACGCCGGGTCGTTGGTATCGTCGGCGGTAAGGGCACGGTAGATGAGCTTGCCATCTCCGTCCAGTTCGAAGTCGTCGTACTGGTAGAGCCTGTCGGCCTTGAAGCCCCAGATCTCGCCGTAGGTCTTACCCACGTACCAGCTGTCGAGGCTCCTGGTGTCGCCGTACTTGGTGATGATGCTCCTGGAATCGGCGATCTGGAACATACCGCTGAGGGAAAGTCCGTTGTCGAAAGTCCAGTTGCCGTCGAGCTGGAGTTCCCAGCCATTGGTGCGGAGCGAACCGTTGTTGGCCTTGGGGGCGGATGCACCGTAAGTGACTGTATTCACGCCGTCGGTAGGAACTATCATCCCCTCGGTATCACGAACATAGTAGTCGAAGGTAAAGCCTATGTGGCTGTCGAAGAAACGGGCGTCGATACCGGCATCCATCGTCTTGATCCTCTGCCAGGTAATCGCATCGGATACGGTAGAAGGGGTACCTGCATAGCTCGTCAAAGTGCCGGCTCCGGAAATCCACTTATTCTGTCCGGTAGATATCTGAGGGATGTAGAGCGAGGACGAAACGGTCTGGTCGCCTACCGAGCCCCAGGATACGCGGGCCTTGAGGGTGGAGACATAAGGCTTGGCGAAGGCCATCCAAGGCTCTTCGATTATGCGCCAACCTGCTGAGAAGGAAGGGAACCAGGCCCAACGCAGCTTGTACGGGAATTTGGAAGATGCATCCCGGCGGATGTTGCCTTCGAGCAGATATCTGTCTTTGTAATTATAATTCAGACGGCCGAAGAAACCCAGCTGGGATTCCCAGGAGGCCTTTCCGGATCCGGTCCATACGCCGGTACCGAAGGCGAACTGAGGATTGCTGTAGTCGGAAAGGTCGGCGACCCTTGTGCTCTGACCGCTAAGGTCGTAGGTAGAAAGGTTCATACCCAGCATCCCCTTCACGGTATGGTCTTCAGCAAACCTGAGGGTATAGTCGGTATAGCCGTTGAAGGTATGGCGGTAGGAGTTCTCGTGGGTACGGCCCATGAACTGCACGCTGTTGGTCTGGGCGTAGTTCTCGATGTACGGGATGTAGTATGCCATCATCGCATCGGGATCGGAGGAAGGGACCACGTCACCGTCCTTGTTGACATAGACCTGGTTTCCGTTGTCGTCGAGATAAAGCTGGGGAGTACTGCGGTAGTCCGCTCCCGAATACTGGGTTCCGGGCATAGTCTGGATATACTCCTGGTTCGAGAATGTGTAGTCGGCCACTATGTTCCAGTTCTTGAGAGGAGTGATGGTGGTACCGAGGTTCACATTGTTGTAGTTATATTGCATCGAGGCAGTGTTCGCCTGCATCGATTCCGACTGGGGAGAACGGATGATGTGTCCGAGTTCGTCGTAGCCGTAAGGCACCAGCGGCGACCAGCGGTACAGATACAGCCAGGGGCTGTAGGAAGTGCTTTCGGCAATAAGAGGATACCTCTTCTCGCGGGATGAATACATCAAGCCGGCACGTACCGTGATATAGTCGTTGACCTGGGTCTCGAGTTTCACGGAAGCATTGTACTTGCTGTAATCGTCGGTGGCCATCTTCATCATACCGCTCTGATAGACGTAGCCGAGGCCTATGTTGAACATCGTATTCCCGCTCTTGCCATTCACGTTGATGCTGTGCTGGTTGCTGGGAGCATTCTCGCGGACCATATAGTCGTAGATATTATAGACGCGCACGCCATAATATGAACCGGCGCTGTAGTACCAGTCGCGGCCATAGACTACGGGGTCGTTGGGGCCAAGCTTTCCGCCGTACTTGCTCCACCATTCCTTGGAACGTTCGAAGGAATCCTTGTCAACCTTGAAATAGGAACCGGTGCTGATACCGTCGTATGAATAGTCACGGGGGTCGGTTCCGGCAACTGCCTTGGAACGGGCGGCTGCATCCAACATATACTGCAGACCGTTGACTCCGGCCATATCATAGGCCTTTGCCATATTCTCGAAGGACATCATACCATTGTAGGACACGTTGACCCTGTCGGTCTTTGCACCTTTCTTGGTGGTGATCAGGATGACACCGAAAGCAGCCTTCGCACCGTAGATGGAGGTGGAAGCGGCATCCTTGAGGATGGAGATGGATTCGACGTCATCGGTATTGACGACCTGCAGGGAAGGGACCTCGACATTGTCGACCAATATGAGGGGGCTGGTGCCGCCTTCGAGGGAAGCGATGGCGCCACGTATACGGATGCGGGCATCCGAACCAACCTCGGCGTCAGGCAGGGTAACGGAAAGACCTGCGGCTGCGCCCTGGAGGCCACGTCCCACATCGGGAATCGAACGGCCGGCCAGGGCCGATCCAACGTCGACCGTGGATACGGCACCGGTCAGGTTAGCCTTTGACTGTACAGCGTAACCAACCACGACGGCATCTTCGAGGAGGGTGTTGTCTTCCTCGAGGATGATCGTAACATTCTGCCCGGCCTTGACGGTAAGGGTCTTGGTCTTGTAACCAAGGCTGGTAACCGTAATGCGGGGAGTCGTAGGAGCGAAAGAGAAGGCGCCGTTCACATCCACCACCGTGTAGGCCTTCTGGGCCTCGTCGCTTACGATAGCGCCGGGAACGGGATTCCCCTTCACGTCCTTAACCACACCTGTAACAAGATCCCCAGGTGCACCTGATGCCGCTGCCCGGGTAAGGAAACCCGCGAGGAGCAGCATGGAGAGAAGAATCTTTGAAAACTTTTTCATTTTCTCTGGTTTATTAGTTAGTAGTTATATATTGAGAGTTTCCTTTCCTCCGTATCATTACTTCGGTCTTGTTGCGCAGCGGATTCCATCCTCCGCGGATATTGAAGATGTAGAGCACGCGGACGCTGTGTCCTCCCTCGGACAGGGCCAGCTCCACGTCGTGGCGGGAGAACCTCTTGGCCTCTTCCTCGGAATTGTCTATTACCAGGAGCCCGTCAATCCATACCCGGTCGCAATCGGACGAAAAACGATAGACGTCCGTTCCGTCCACGGAGAAGCAGGCCTCGGCTTCTACGGCGTAGAACCTGGTAGAATCAGGCAGGTTTCGGTTGAAAGGTTCAAGTTTGGTTATGTCCTTGAAACTTTCCAGCTCTATGGGCCTCCATTCCGCACCCTCGAGTTCGCGGGCATTGTAGAAGCGGCCGTCGGCACGGCGGGCGCGGATTCCTTCGAAAACGTCCTTCATCGCCGGCAGGGGCTCCTGCTTGTCGATGGTTATGGTGCGCACCGGGCTCAGCTTGCCATAGGAAGTGACGGATGCTATCTTGAGTACGGCATCTTCCGTAAACTCAAGGGGCTTGACATATTCGGCGGATGATGCCGTCGGGGTGCTTCCGTCCAGGGTATAGACCATCTTCATAGGGCGGGTCGTGGTGAAACTGAGGGTAGCGCGGTCGATGAGGGCTATGCGGTCGCAGGACCCGCCCGGCTGCTCGGGAAGAGGAATATGATAGTTCATCCCCCTCGCATCGAGGTCCTGGCATGCGGCATCCACCCTTCTGCAGAAGGATTCGAAATCCTTCTTCCCGGGAGCCGTCCAAGCTATCTCCGCCACCGCGAAAGCGCGGGGGAACATCATATATTCCCTCTTGGCATTGGTGTACATATACTCCGACCAGTTGTTGCACTGCACACCCTTGACGAGGCTGCCTTTGCCGTTACGGCTCAGTTCGGCAGGCACGGGATCGTAGTTATAGACCTTCTCCAGGGTGGTCATTCCTCCAATGGTGACGGGCTCGATCTTGGGATCCCCCTGGTAATGGTCGAGATAGAGTCCGTCCTTGCCGGGCGTCATCACCACCTCGTGGCCTTCGAGGGCAGCCTTTATGCCACCGGCCTCCCCTCTCCACGACATTACGGTGGCTCCGGGGGTGAGCCCTCCTTCCAGTATCTCGTCCCAGCCTATGAGCTTGCGGCCGTACTTGGCTAGGATTCCTTCCATACGGTGCACGGCATAGCTCTGGAGCTTCTCCACGGCCGTGCCGCGCTCATCGGACACCAGTCCCTCGGACTGTATGCGGGCCTGGCACTTGGGGCAGGTCTCCCAACGGTTCTTGCGGCACTCGTCACCGCCTATGTGGATATACTCGCTGGGGAAGAGTTCCACCACCTCCGCAATCACGTCTTCAAGGAAAGAGAAGATGCGGTCGTCACCGACGCAGAGGGAGATGTCGGGGGTTCCCCAGATATAGAAGGTCTTGAGAGCCTCGCCGGTGCAGGAGAGCCAGGGGTAGGCCCTGATGGCGGAGATGGCGTGCCCGGGCATCTCGATTTCGGGCACCACGGTGATGAAGCGTTCTGCCGCATATGAGACCACTTCGCGGATTTCGTCCTGGGTGTAATAGCCGCCGTGCACGCTGCCGTCGAATTCGGTGCGCCAGGCGCCGACCTCGGTAAGGCGGGGATATTTCTTTATTTCTATGCGCCAGCCCTGGTCGTCGGTAAGATGCCAGTGCATCACGTTGATCTTATACTTGGCCAGCACGTCTATCTGCTTCTTGAGGTCCTCGACGCTCAGGAAATGGCGGCAGGGATCCACCATGAATCCGCGCCAGGCGAAGCGGGGGGCATCCACTATCCGGACGCAAGGGACGCGCCCGTCCTGCTCCAGCTGCTTCAGAGTCTGTTTTGCGTAGAAGATTCCTGCGGGGGTGGAAGCCTTGATCCTGATCTTGCGGCGGTCCACCTTAAGCACATAGCCCTCTTCGGCTATGCCAGAAGTCTTGTCTATGGTGCAGACTATGTTGTCTTTGACTTCACAGCTGCCTTTGTTGACCTGTATGAATGCAGGTTCGGGGATGATGCCGTGTATGGCGACGGCAAGGATGGCGAATAGCAGTTTCATTACTTTATGAGATTCATTATCATTTTACCTATTTCGGAATTCTCGTGCACTCCGGCGAAATCCTCGGCGTGAGGGCCGAAAGCGAATACGGGAACGACTATACCGTTGTGCCCGGTAGTGGCGAAGTTCACTTTTATGCTATGTGCGGCCAGGTCGCCTTTCAGCAGGGCGAGGCCACCGGTTGCGTGGTCGGCGGTTACGACTACCAAGGTCTGTCCGTCGCGTGCAGCCCATTCCAGCACATATCCAAGGGTGCGGTCGAAATCGAAGAGCTCTTCGCACACCTGGCCTATCTTGTTGCGGTGGCCCCAGTCGTCGATCTGGGAACCCTCCACCATCAGGAAGAAACCTTTCTTGTTATCCAGCATCTCTATGGCCTTCCTGGTGCTTTCCAGGAGTATGGGGCCGCGCTCCTGGACGCCTTTTAGGTCGTATTCGTCATAGAGACCCAGGAACTTGTCGCCGGGGGCGGTAGAAATGGCCTCGAGCTTGTCCACGAATGTGTATCCCTTGGCCTTCATCTCTTCCACGAGATTGCGGCCGTCGGAACGGGAAGTCCAGAAATGCAGGCCGCCGCCGCTGATGAAATCCACTCCGGAATCCACGTACTGGGCTGCCAGATCCTCTTCCAGCTTGCGGGAGGGGGCGTGGTTGACAAAATCCGCCGGGGTAGCGTCGTTGATGCGGCAGGTAACCGCGAGGCCGGTCTTCTTGCCGGCACGCTGAGCCTTCTTGAGGGAGGTGTCCATCACATCACCGTCGGGGGTGAGGCCTATGTTGCCGTATTTTGTCTTGATGCCACCGGCAAGGGCCGCTCCTCCTGCGGGAGAATCGGTCACCAGGCGGTCCAGGGCATAGGTGCGGGAGATCCCGGACACGGGCATACGGTCGAGGTTCAGCTTTCCTCCGTTCACCACCCACGCGCAGCTTATCTGCTCGAATCCCATTCCGTCGCCGATCAGGAAGATTATGTTCTTGACCTTCTTGCCCTTGGGCTGACGGACATCCACGGTTTCGTAGGTGTCTTCCTTGGAATAGCGGTCATCATTGCTGAAGTTATAGACCGCGTATTTGGAACGGTTCCTGTCCAGGGAATCGGGCGCGCTCTGGCGGACTTCCGCATTCCAGCCGCTCATCGATATGTTGGCAGGGCCGCTGCCTTCGGGGAGGGTGCAGGTCACGGTGCGGCTGCTTCCGGGCAGCACGGCGAAGAAGTTGTCGGACCAGATGGCTCCGGGAATCAGCTGTCCGTCAGAGTCCTTGGCCTTGAGTATGTTCTGGTAGGCTATGACCTCGGAATCGTTCCGCAGCGTAACGGTATATCTGCGCTTCGAGGCCACGGTCTGCATCTTCAGCTCCGTCCCGGGAAGGGAGGTCACGAAGGACATATCCACATACTTGGAGATGGGAGTATTGCACCAGTCGGCCTTCTTCCAGGCATATTCGTTATGGCCTGCGGGGACGCAGTAGAAGTTGTCCGCAACGAGCTTTCCGTCCTTGTCCAGCAGTTCCAGGGCAAGGAAGCAGGGGCCGTCTATATCCTCGAAGACCTTGGCAGGAGAGCGGCGGGAGATGTGTATCAGCTTCTCTTCGCTGCGCTGCAGTTTGGAGTCGGGTCCGTAGATGCCCAGACGGGCAACATAGTCGGCCGAGGGCACTAGTTCATCTACAGAATAGACCGCCTTGTCGCCATAGTTATATACTAGCTGCACGGGCGCGCAGGCCTTCTTCGTGCCATAGTATCCCGCCGTGGGCACCAGATACCAGTCGAACTGCTGCCAGTAGAGGGAGGGCCAGGCGGAATTGAGCATCCACTGCACTATGCCGGTGGTGTTGGGGATGTTGCAGCGGAAGGCTTCGTACATCGCCCGGGTGCCGTCGTAGTCGAGGGCGTGGGCCTTGCGTATGAAATCCTCGAACCCTTCGGGAGCACCGTATTCCTCGCTCATCACCTTCACGGCATAGCCCGTATTGTTCATATGGGAAGATGATGCCGTGCAATGGAGGTCCCAGTTGCCGTCGAGGGGCCACAGATGGTCCTTTCCTACCATCCTCTCCACCGATTCCGCCTGGGGGACGTTCATCCCCACGCCTGTCTCGGTATTGAAGCCATAGGCTCCTCCGCGTCGGGTATCCAGATACCAGTAATCGGGGCCTACATATTCGTAGGGGCCTTCCATCTTCATTCCGGAAGGGCCGCCGAACTTGCTGGCGAGGCCCTTGGCGGAGCAGATGTACGGGCGGTATTCCAGCTGCCTGTACCATTTCATATAGCCCTCTTCCAGGCGGGCGTTGGGGATGCGGTCGGAGCCTGTTCCCCAGCAGATTACGGAAGGATGGTTGCGCATCCAGATGAGCTGGTCGTGCATATAGCGTATGGCCAGGTCCTCGTAGGAGGGCTCGTTGATGCAGCCGAAGCCGCTGGTTTCGGGCAGGCCGCAATAATCTTCCCATTCCCACTGACAGCTCCATCCTACCATCGCCATTATCCCGAGGCTGTCGCAGAGGTCATATACCGAGCCGTCCTTGCTCCAGATGTTCTCGAAGCGGACGCTGTTCAGGCCCATATCGCGGACGAACTGCAGCTGACGGAGGGTGCGGGCGGGAGTATCCTGCATAAAGATATCGTCGCTCCAGCCGGCAGATTTCACGAAGACCTTGCGGCCGTTGAGCTTGAAGAGGCGGTGGCCCTGGTCATCGATTTCGCTGGTGATGGACCTGAGGCCGAAGCGGACCCTGCGCTGGTGGGAGACTTTCCCTCCGTTCAGGAAAGATACGGTCAGATTGTAGAGCTCTGGCTTGCCCATATCGTGGCTCCACCAGATGCGGGGTCTGGCTACGGCCTGCTCTACCGTAAATGTCCTGACTTCTCCTGCGGAAAGATCCACCTTGATTTCGAACTGCCCGCTGTCATATACGCCGCGGAGTATTCCCGAGACCGGAGCGTCGCTGCGGTTGGCGAGGGTGGCTTCCACGTGTATGGATGCGTTCTTCAGGTCTTCGACCATGGGTTTCACGAACACATCTTCCACCTGCACGTCGGGGGTGGAAATCAGTTCCACCTTGCGCCATATGCCCATACTTTCGTCCACCGGGCGGGGGTTCCAGTCCACATAGCCGTTGTTCAGCGCGGCCTTGGGAGCCTTGAATACACGGACCTTGAGAGTGTTCTGCTTCTTTGCGATGGCAGTTATGTCGAACTCCCTGACGCAAAAGGCTCCGATGGTGGTATCCGCCGAAGCGATCCGGGTGCCGTTCACCCAGATATCCGCCGAATAGCTGATTCCCTCGAAACGCAGCACGTGGTGCTGGCCTTTAGCTGCGGGGAACTTGGTAGTGAATATCCAGGGCGCGTCGAAGAGCGACTTGTCTATCTTGGTATAATGGTCCTCCTCCAGAACGTTCCCGCCGAACACGCCGGCCTCGTTCAAGGCCCCGGCGACGGTGCAGGGAACGGCAACATCATAACTGCGGCTGCTGCCTTCGCGCTGCATCTTCCAGTCTTTCAGGTCGGCAGCGTTGCCGAGGGCGCACAGCAACAAAACGGAAATGGAATAAAGGATCTTTTTCATAATGTCACTTTAGCAATGAAGCTCCCAGCAGAGGAATGTCGGCATCCGGCATCACGTGCAGCTCGAGTTTTTCGAGAAGATTGGGATACATATAATTCTCCTTGAGGGAGAGCATCATAGACTCTTTGAAATATTTGCTTGATTGGGAAAGTCCGCCGCCTATTATCAGGCAGTCGGGATCGTAAGCATAGAGCACGGCTGCAAGGAACCTGCCCAGATGTCCGCCGAATTCGCGGAAGAGCCCGAGGGCCGCTGCATCGCCTGCTTCGGCGGCGGTAAAAGCGTCGAAGGGAGTAGTTCCCCTGTCGGTGAAGAATTTCTTGGAGCAATAGGTCTCGTAGATATCGTCTCCGTATGCGATGGAGCCCATCTCTCCGGCTCCGCAATTGGCTCCTACAAGAAGATTGCCGTCCGCGACTATGCCCACGCCGGTGCCTGTGCCGAGGGTGATGCCCACTACCATCGAGTGCTCCTTGGGCAGCCTGGCGGCTGCACCCAGCACGAAGCAGTTGGCATCGTTGTTTATGGCTGTGGGAAGATGGTAGCGGAACTCCATTTTCTCTTTGAGCGGGACAACATCCCACGAAGGAATGTTCGCTGCGTTATAGACTATTCCTTTGGCGGAATCCACCAAGGTAGGCACTCCCACCCCAATACGTTCGACCTCGGGGTTGATGATCTGGCTTATCTTGCTATATAGATATATAAGGGTCTCTTCCTGGGTAGCCCCTTTGCTGAAAGAAGGGACGCTTATCTTCTTGATTATCTCCTTGCCCTCTACGAGGCCGAGATTGATAGTGGTTCCACCTATATCAATTCCTAGAATCATTGCGGTTATCAGTGTGTGTACACTGCAAAAATACTGATTGTGGATTCGAAATGGTGCGAGATATGCGTATTTATACACTCAATTTGCGCAATTCTCTTTTTCGGAACTCGGAGGGGGTGCAGCCTTTCACGGCCAGGAAGCGACGGGAGATGCTTTTGGTGTCCGGTTCGTCCAGGCGGGCGGCTATCTCGGCGATGGAGTCGTTGCTTTCCAGCAGAAGCTGGGCGAAACGATCCATCCTCAAAACCGTAATGTATTGATATATAGGGCTTCCAGTTTCTTTCAGGAAACGCTGTTCCAGCAGCCTGCGCGACATAGGCACGACCTTAAGTACGTCGGTCACCATAATCTTGCGGTCGATGTTGGCGCTTATGTACTGCAGTGCGGCAAGCACCGCGCTGTCTTTTGTGGCAAAAACATTCGAGGACATCCTGGACACTATGTTGGTCGGGCGTAGCACTATGTCCTTCCCTTTATAAGAATGGTCCTTCACCATCCTCGCCGCCATCGCCGCCGCCTCGTATCCGCCACGCTCTATGTCCACGTTGATGGACGACAGCGTAGGGGCGGACATATTGCAGAGTATCTCGTCGTTATCTACCCCTATTATGGCCACCTCCGCCGGAATCTTGTATCCCACGGCATTGCAGGCCTGGAGCAGCACGTTTCCCTGGTTGTCGTCGCAGGCCATTATGGCTATGGGCTTGGGGAGGGAGCGGAGCCAATCTCCCAGGCCGGAATAATCGGAATACCACAGGCTGTCTATATGCTGGCGGTCGTTCACGAAGATTTGCTTCACCCCGGCCTTCTGCAGGGCCTTGCAGAAGCCATCGCATCGCTCTTCCGACCAGCAGACGCCCTTGTATCCCAGGAAAGCGAAATTCTGGAATCCCCTGGACAGGAAGCGCTTGGCCGCCATCGCGCCTGTGGAATCGTAGTCGGCGGTGATGTTGGGGATGCTGTCGAACTTGCGTATGTAGTCCTGCGCTATGGCCACGATGCCGTTCTTGCGGAAGAGGCTGACGTCGTCGTCGGGATCGAACTGGGCTATCACCACGTCCGCCTGCCACTGCACGGCCCATTCCACCAGGCCCTCGATCCCTATGTCACGCTTGAAGATAGGTGGCATCTTGCACACCACCCAGGGTTCCGTCTCCTTGGAATAATCCAGGATACCGCGGAGCAGACGGTAGGCGAACTGCTCCGTAAAGTCAGTGATGAACAGCAGACGCATAACCTAGAGATTGTCGAAATGGATCTTGTACAGTTTCGAAGTAGTGTCATCCCCCACCCATACGCAGGAATTCGCGTGATCGACATAGATTCCTTCGCCATTGTCGATGAAGGGTACGGGCCAGCTGAGCAGGACCTCGCCTTCGGGGTTGCACATATTGAGGGTACGGTTGATGCTGTCGGCTATCCAGAGTTTGTTGCGGACGGGATCGTAGTACAGGTCGGCTATCTCCTTGGTGCCCACGAGTTCGGTGCGGGAAACGACTCCGTCCTTGAGCGAATACTTCACGAGCAGATTGGGCTTGCGCTGGTTGCCCAGGAAAAGCATACCATCCTTGTACCAGCTCACCCCTTCCAGACCGGAATTGGTGTTTAAGCCCGCATCCTGCAAGGTGAACACAAGCTGGTCGTCGGTGTAATCCGGGGCGCTGAGGCGGCGCAGCTCCTGCTTGCCTTCCACTATATAATAGACATCCTTGGTGCCGGGATCCACCGTCACCCCTTCGCAGTCCAGCCAGCCGGAGGATACGAAGAACTTGCGGGATTCGCCGGAGGGGCTCACGTACCAGATTCCGTTCTCGTCGGATGCGGCGAGGAAGCCCTTTCCGTCCGGAGCCTGGCACACACCGGAAACCTCCGGCACGGAGGTGGCGACTTCTTCTTCGACCTCCCCCATCACGGGATGATATGCGATAGCCTGCTTGACATCTTCCCATTTGTAGTAGGGACCTCCGTCGAGGGTGATAAGGCTGGTCTCGCGTTCGTTCAGGTAGAATTTCACCAGCACTTCTCCCCCGCGGTTGCGGAAGAAGATCATCTGCAGGTTGCAGGCGAAGGGGCTGTACAGATATCCGGGCCAATCCAGGCAGGTCTTGGCGCTGCGGCGCTCCGCCACTCCTTTTACGCCCAGCCGGGAAGAAATAGCCAGCAGCTGGTATTCGTGGCCGAAGCGCAGGTCGGCGGCGATGTCCCCGCCGGCGATGGCCTCATCCGCCTTGGTCACAATGTCATCTACCAGAAGCTGGACCGGCTGCATACGCTCGTCTCCCCACTCCACCGAATTGCACTGGCGGAGATACAGGTCCATCGAGATGTTCTGGGCGTACCAGTACAGGTCGTCCTCGGAGAATATCCTGAGCATCGAATCGTCCATATAATAGGATCCGCGGATGGCAGCGATGTCGAAGGTCTTGCGCATCGTGAGTACCGGATCCGTCATTATGCCGCGGGCGGCGGCAGGGTCGGTGAACAGCCTTTTCATGAATGCGGCCGTGTCCGGGACGTGCCTGCGGGCCTGCTCGTCGAGGAGTTTCCGGACGGATTTCTGGGTGTATCTGCTGTCTTCGGTGCTGCAGATCTTCATAAAGTGTTCGCCGGTGTCCCAGCTCATATCCAGCCCAGGCTCGCGGGAGAGGAGTTCTCCGGTAAATGCGGACATACTTACCAGGCAGCGCGGCACTATGCTGGAGATGGCCCTGACCTTGCGTCCGCGGCCGTGGAAGACGCTCTTGTATTTAGAGTACATCCTGCCGGCAATCTGGCGGTGCTCCTCGGCTCCGCGCGGAGTAAGACGGCCGTCCATCCCTGCGTGCAGTTCCACTATCTCCTTTATCTGGTCGAAAGTCTTTTCTCCTTCGGGAGTAAGAAGCCCGGCCTCCTGGAGCGCCCCGAACTCTTTCATCAGCCGGGGATAGCTGTCCCTGGCCCACGCATTACGGGAGCCGTGACGGCCGTAGTGACTGATGTAGAAGGGCTTGTAGCCGCGAGGGGCCGGAGTCTCCTCCGTGGGGAGGTACTCGTAAGGGTTGGTGTTGATCCCGGCCCTCTGAAGGTTCTCGTGGATATGCCGGACTATCTCGGGATTCTTGGGTTCCTGAGGATTCTTAGGCTCCTGTGCTACGGCGCTTTGGCTGCCTAGAATCACCGAGAGCAAGAAGTAAGTGATTAAGATTGGTGTTATCATGATTTGAGTGGAGGGGGGATGTAGAGTAGGGGTTGGGAATTGGGGTTGGGGTTGGGGTTGGGGTTGGGGTTGGTGAGGTTGGGGTTGGTGTGGGCTATGGGGTTAGCTGGTGAGGTGGGCGTGGGGTGGGCGGGGTGCGGTTTTTCGCGCAATATACGAAATAATCCCACAATTTGCGAACAATACTCCCTACCAACCCCTGTGATACACGTATATCATCCGCCGTTCCCGCCCTTCCCATGCCCGACCTTTCCGGGATTCCATTTCGTGGGGCCCGGTCGGGCAAGGTCTAATTTCGTGGTGGGGACCTTGCCCATCAGAACCCCATGGAGGGGCGGTGCTGAGGGCGGTGAAGCAGCGAAGAGGGCAAGGGGCAGCGAAGATGACCAGGGGCACACAAGGCGGCCGGTACCGTGAGGGCCCCGGCCGAAGCGCCAGTTCAGAACGCCAGTTCGGCTGCGCGACGTGGAATTCCGTAACCAAAAAGGCGGGGTTTTGGTTACCGATGGGGTTTGCAGACAGTTCCGTAACCAAAAAGGGCGGTTTTTGGTTACGGATGGGGTGCGACAACGCGTGGTGGCGGGGCGAGGTGACGCGTGGTAGTGGGGTGCGGAAAGGCGGGGCGGAAGAACGGCCAGCGGAACGGCCAACGGCGGAACGACCAGCGGCGGAACGGCCAACGGCGGAACGACCAGCGGCGGAACGGCCAGAGTCAAGGCCAAAGGCGGAACGGCCAACGTCAAGGCCGACGGCCGGCGGAGGAGGGAGCGGAGGAGCGCCCGGCAGCGAAGCGGCGGGCGGCAGCGGAGCGGCGGCAGGCGGAGGAGCGGCGGGCGGAGGAGGGGGCGGAGGGGAAGCCCAGGACGATGGCGAGTATGGCAAAAAACAGCAGGGCGAGGGGGTAGAAGAGATTGCCGATGATGGAGGTGACGCCGATTCCGGCGAGGCCGCTGGCCATCAGCAGTTGCGCGCCGTAGGGCAGCACTCCTTGGATAATGCAGGAGAAGGTATCCAGGATGCTGGCGGATTTGCGGGGATCGACCTTGAAGTGCGAGGCGATGTCGTGCGCGATGCGGCCGGTGGTGATGATGGCTATGGTGTTGTTCGCCGTGCAGATGTTCGCGAGTCCTACCAGCGCCGCGATGCTGAACTCAGCCCCGCGGCGGCCGGAAATCCTGTTGGTGAGGATGCGGATGATGTATTCGATGCCGCCGTTGGTGCGAATTATCTCCAGCACCCCGCCGGCCAGCATCGTAACTATGATGAGGTCTCCCATCGAAGCCACGCCCGAACCTGCCGACTGCAGGAAACCCAGCCATCCGAAACGCCCCAAGGTAAGACCGATCAGCGCATTCAGCGCGATTCCCACGCCCAGCACTTCCAGCACGTTCATCCCGCAGAGCGCCAGCGCTATCACTGCCAGATAAGGCAGCACGAGCAGCAGATTGTAATCCCCCGGATGCGGGCCGGCACTGTATCCCAGCCCCAGATAGACATAAAGGAGGGAAACCAGCACCGCCGCGGGCCCGGCAATCCAGATGTTCGTCCGGAACTTATCCTTCATGGAGCACCCCTGGCTGCGGGTAGATGCTATGGTGGTGTCGGAGATGAAGGAGAGATTGTCCCCGAAGAAGGCGCCTCCCACTATCCCTCCGACCACGAGAGGCAGAGGTGCACCGACTCCGGAAGCGAGGCCGGAGGCGATGGGCACCAGCGCGACTATGGTTCCCACGCTGGTGCCGATTGCCATCGATATGAAACAGGCGGCCAGGAAAAGGCCTACCAATATGAACTTGCCGGGAAGCACCCTGAGGGTGAAGGCGACGGTGGCATCGATGCTGCCTATGGACTTGGCGGTCGAAGCGAACACCCCGGCCAGCACGAATATCCATATCATCAGCAGCACGTTGCGGTCCCCCGCACCGCGGGAGAAAACCGCCACCCGCTCTTCGATGCTCTTGCCCTTGGTAAGGGCTATGGCATATACGGCGGATATGAGGAACGCGGATACGACCGGCACCTTGTAGAAATCCCCCGCGAAGAAGGATGACACAAGGTACACTCCCAGGAATACCAGAAGAGGGCTGAGGGCCAGGAATCCGCGGTTGCCTGTCATTTGCCTATTTCCTTGAGCATTTCGGCCACGGCAGCCTCGAGCTGCTTGTCCTCGCCGCGCTCGACGCTCTCGGGATCGTTATAGACCACGATGTCGGGGACGAGCTGGAGGTTCTCCAGATAGCGGCCGTTGGCAACGCTCCAGGAGCCGATCTGAGGCACGCCGAACACCAGCGAGTTGTCCACCTGGGTCTCCCACCAAACGGAAGTGGCAGTGCCGGGCACGGGGGCACCGATGATCTTGCCGGTACCGAGGGCGCGGTAGCAGTAAGGGAATCCGCAGGCGTCGGAATAGTTGGCTTCGCAGACCACCACGCAGGAAGGCTTGACCCACTTGTCATAGGGCTCGGGGGCCATATAGACATCGTGGACCTTGCGCTCGGTATATTTCTTTCCGTCCAGGAAGGTGGCCAGGTCGTTGTGCAGCCAGCCGCCGCCGTTGTTGCGGGTATCCACGATCAGGGCATCGCAGGTGCGGTACTTGCCGAGGGCCTTGGAATAGACCTCGCGGAAGCTGGCGGAGTTCATCCCGCGCACGTGCACATAGCCCACGCGGCCGCCGGAAAGCTGCTCCACGCGCTTCTCGTTATTGCGTACCCATCTCTGATAGAGGGCCTCGGTATCATTGGAGCTGGGGGTGACGAGTATATCCTTCTTCTTGCCATCCGCCTTGATGCCGAGGATGATGCGCTTGCC
The DNA here is from genome assembly GCA_016287875.1 of Bacteroidales bacterium. Taxonomy (GTDB): domain Bacteria; phylum Bacteroidota; class Bacteroidia; order Bacteroidales; family UBA932; genus Cryptobacteroides. The sequence goes on from JAEEXQ010000006.1 coordinate 20,602, forward strand.
GTGCTTGCGGGCGAGAGCCCTGTACCAGGGAGTGCCGGGCTCGATGGCCTTGCCTTCGACGGAGAGGATCAGATCCCCCTCCTTCATTTCGGGAGCGGCGGCCTTGAGCAGGCTGTTGGGAAGGAACTCCTTGACCTTGAGGCCCTTGCCCGTGTAGCTCTCGTCGAAGATGACTCCGAGATGGCCGGTGCCCACCGCAGAACCGCCGTAGCGGGCTCCGGTGTGCGATCCGTTAAGTTCGCCCAGCATTTCGGAGAGCAGCTCGCGGAATGCGAAGTTGTCGGTGATATAAGGGAGGAACTGGCGGTAGTTCTCGCCCACCTTTGCCCAGTCGACACCGTGCATGTCGGCCACATACCACTTCTCCTTGACCAGCCTCCAGCAATGCTCGAAGATGTATTCGCGCTCCTTGTCGGGGAAGAATTCGAATTCCCCGCGGAAACTGATGGACTTGGTGGAGAGGTTCTTGGGATCGGCCTTGGCAACGCCCAGACGGGTGATGACGAAGAGGTTCTTGCCGTCGCGGGAAGGGGCGAAGAAGCCGCCGAAACCCTTCTTGACGACCTTTACGCTGCCGTCCTTGAGATCGACGCAGACGAGGTCCCTGCCCTTCTCGAGCTGGACGCTGTAGTATATCTTCTTGCCATCGGGGGTGAGATAGTAATCACCCAGGCGGCCGGAATTGCGGGTAAGGCGGACTATGCGGTCGAAACGTCCTTCGAGTTCGAGTTCCACCTTCTCGGGCTTCTTGGCCTTGGTGCTGTCGGCAGCCTCCTTCTCCTCTTTCTTCTTCTCCTTTGCAGCCTTCTTGTCATCCTTCAGCAGGTCCTCGATCTTGTTGAGATCGTCGCTGCGGGTGAATTTATTGTAGGCCTCTTCGTCGAAGAACATAATGAAGACGTCGCCTTCTGCGCCCCAGCTGCCGTGGCTGCGGTAGCCGAGCTTGTCGGAGGTGAAGGTCATAGCCTTGCCGCCCAGGGCCCACTTGAAATTATCGTTGGAATATCCGCTCAGGGTGAGGTCGGTAAGCTTGCCGGTCTCCACCTCTATGAGGCAGACATCATCGTTGTACATACGCTGGTCCCCCTGATAGTTGGAGAGGATGTAGCGGCTGTCCGGGCTCCACTCGAAGGAGAGGTCGCCGTCGGAGTAGGAGTAGTTGACACCTTCGGGGAGAAGGACCTTCTCCTTGCCGCCGTCAGTGCTGCAGACGACGATGGCGGTGCGGTTGCGCAGATATGCCAGCCACTTGCCGTCGGGAGATACCTGGGGGGCGAAGCAGATCTGGCCCTTGGGGGTGATGCGCTCTTCCTTGAACTCGGTGGAGAAGGTGAAGAGCTTGTCTTTCTTGTCGGTGAGTTCGGTCTTGTAGATAGCCCACTCGCCGTCCCTTTCGGAGGAATAGAAGATGCTGCGGCCGTCCTTGCCGAAGCAGACGTCGCGCTCAGCCTCGGGAGTGTCGGTGATGCGGCGGGTGTCCCCCAGTTCGAAAGGAGTCACATATACGTCGCCGCGGCACACGACCGCGACCTCCTTGCCGTTGGGCGAAGCATCGAAACCGGTCAGGCCGGAAAGAGAAGATGCGATGCGGTAGGTATGCTCGCGCTGGAACTCATCCTTCTTGATGGAGATCTCCAGCTTCTTGGGCTCGGAGCCCTCCTTCTGGGTGTAGAGATCGCCGTTCCAGGAATAGCACAGGGTGCCGTCGTTGCTGATGCTGAGGTAGCGGACGGGGTTGTCCTTGAAAGAACTCACGCGCACGGGGGCGGCACCGTTGATGTCGGACTTCCATACATTGGCGTCGGCAGCCCAGCCATTGGGCTCGACGGCAGTCTCGCTGCGCTCGCTCAGGTAGTAGTAGTGCACGCCGTCAGGAGCGAACACGGGCGACCTGTCCTCGCCTATGAAATCGGTCAGTTTGGTATATTTACCATTCTCCAGTTTCCAGATGTTATGGGCTGCGGAAGATGTGTGGTGCTTGCGGTAGGGATCCTCGGGAGTGACATAATCTTCGTAGAGAATAACTCCGGCCTTGTTGACGGCAACGCTCCAGGCGCGCTCGGAAGACACGCGTTCGGGCACGGGCAGATTGCCGTTGGGGGCAGCGAGGGCCTTTGCGAAATCGATGCTGTACAAAGTCGGCGCTCCCTTGGGGAAGGCGCTAGAAGTGGCGGACATCTGATAGAAAGCCCCGAAATAAATCTTACCGTCGGCCGATACTGCAAAAGGAGTCTGGGCTCCGCCGTAGTCGGTGAGGCGCTTGGGCGCGCCGCCCTTGATGGACACGGCCCAGATATCCTTCGAACCCTCACGGTACGAAGCGAATATCACGTACTGGCCGTCCGGGCTCCAGAGTGGCTCGGTGTCGTGGGCGGGATTGGTCGTGAGCTGCACGGCCTCGCCGCCGGCGGCAGGGACCATCCAGATGTCGCCCTGGTACACGAAAGCGACCTTGCTCCCATCGGGAGATATTGAATTCTGGCGGAGCCAACGAGGAGTCTCATTGGCGACAGCGACGGCGCAAAGGATTGCAGCCAAGGCTGTAAACAATACTTTTTTCATACTGATTACTGAATTAGGTAAACACCAAACTTTCAAAGTTAAGAAAAATCTGCGGAAATCAGTATATTTGTAAGTATATATGGAACTCGTCGTACTGAACACTACGAAACTTGGTGACAGCTCCCTGGTGCTGCACTGCCTGAGCCGCGAATACGGCAGGAGGAGTTTCATCGTCACCGTACGCAAAGGCGGTTCCAAAGCCCTCTATATGCCTTTCAGCATATTGGAAGCGCAGGAAGTCGAGAACCGCAGGTCCGAGCTCCGGAGGCTGAGGGGCGTCTCCCCCCTGCATCCCCTCAACGGGCTGCGCTCCGACCTCGACAAGAACGCCATCACCCTCTTTATGAGCGAGGTCCTGTGGAGGGCCCTGCAGGACGGTGCCGCCGAGGACGGACTCTACGACTGGTGCGTGCGCAGCATTCTCACACTCGACGCCATCAAGGGGGACTTCCGCAACTTCCATCTCCGCTGGCTGATGGAACTGATATCCGTGCTGGGCTTCTCGCCCGCATTCGAGGACATTGCTCCCTTCGCAGGGGACAACCTGCGCGAAATCCAGGAACTTCTCGGTTCCCCCCTGCCCGAGTTCATGGTCTATCCCCTGAACGGCAAGAAACGCAGCGCCATAGCGGACAGCCTGCTGCGCTACCTCTCCGCCCATCTGGAAATCCCCCTCAACATACGCTCCCTGGCCGTGCTGGGAGATTTGTACAGATAATCGCAAGTTTTTCCTTAACTTTGGAATATGAAAAAAACTCTTTACCTACTACTGCTCCTCTGCTGTACGCTTCAGCTTTCAGCGTGGGAGCGCCAGGCCATCTGGCCCAAGGGCAAAATGCCCGACACGCAATCTAACCAAATTGCCGCGATGACGTCCGAAGTCAAGGCGGACGGATTCAACCCTGACAACTACCGCATTCCCTATCTGGAATGGTTCGACAAGCCCGCCAAGCCTAACGGCACCTGTATGATACTCATCTCGGGCGGCGCCTATCAGAACTGCTGCGATATGTCCCTTATAAAGTACTGGCGCGAGACGCTCACCGCTCTTGGCGTACAGTGCGTCAACTTCGTTTACCGCACTCCCCGCCCCGTGGGCCTTCCCATCTACCAGACCGCATGGGAAGACGGCCAGAGGGCCGTGCGTATGGTGCGCAGCCAGGCCAAGGAGCGCGGCTTCGACCCCGAAAAGATAGGCGCCGTGGGAATGTCGGCCGGAGGGCATCTTACCCTTCTTCTGGCCACCAGTTCCCAGACTCCTGCATACGAGCCCATAGACGAGCTGGACAAGCTCCCCTGCCATATCAACTGGGCGGTTGCAAACGCCCCGGCATACGTAACCACCGACGGTGAGGCCGGCACCCCCGCCACCCGCGACGGCTATGGCCCGGATGTGACCATCAGCAAGGTCTTCAAGTTCGACGACCATACCTGCCCCATAAGCCTGCACCACGGAGGAAAGGATCCCTACACTCCCAACGGTTCCACCCAGGTTTACAGGCAGCTGCGCCGTATGGGCATCCCCGCGGAGCTGCACCTCTATCCCAACAAGGCCCACGGAGCATATGGCTTCGAGCGTGCCGTGGAGTTCATGACCCAGATGGGATTCTTCGGCCCCGTAGCGCCCGAGGAGCTGCTGATGGATCGCTTCGCCTCGGACGAGGACCGCGCCGGATACAAGAAAGAAGCCATCTGGCCCGAGGGCAAGATGCCCGACCGCCAGGAGAAGCAGTGCGAGCCCTATATCGAATGGCATTTCCCTCATCAGCGCAGCACCAACGCGATACAGATAATCTATTCCGGAGGATCCTATACCGGCAACGACCCTGACGGATTCGAGGTCGCTCCCATACGCCGCTTCCTCAACTCTATGGGCGTGACCGTGGTCACCCTGAAGTACCGCACTCCCCGCCCCGCAAAGCCCCTCGCCAAGCACACTACCGCCTGGCAGGACCTCCAGAGGGCCATACGCATAGTACGCAACGAGGCTGCCGAACACGGGCTCGACCCCAAGCGCATAGGCATAATGGGTTCCTCCGCCGGCGGACACCTGACCCTTATGGGTGTCACCTCCTCCAGGCAGAAGAGCTATCATCCCATAGACAAGATAGACAAGCTCCCCTGCAACGTGCAGTGGGGAATAGGCATATATCCCGCCTATGCCCTGACCGACGGCCTCAACAAGCCCAACACCGGCGGCGGCAATGACGACAGCGCAGTGCTTGCCCCGGAATTCAACTTCGACCTCAGCACCGCCCCCATGCTCTTCATCCACGGAGATGCCGACGGATGGGCGTCGATGAACTCGGTCAAGGCCTGGGAAAAGATGCGCGCGATGGGAATACAGAGCGAGCTCCACACCCTCGCAACCAGGCAGCACTGCTTCCAGAGGACCGCATCCCCCGGCACGGGCAGCTACACCTGGATGGACAGGATCTGGGAATATCTGCAACCCTTCATAAAGGACTGATCCCTTGAATCATCTCGGAGAGATAATATCCCTCGCGGTGGCCGCATCCTGGACCGTCACGGCCCTATTTGCGGATAAAGCCAGCCATCGCCTGGGGTCTATGACCGCGAACGTACTGCGGCTGGCCCTGGCGATGGTTTTCCTCTCCGCCCTGCTCTGGATATCCATAGGCCATCCCTATCCCATCTATGCCGACGGCAAGGCCTGGCTGTGGCTGGCGATGTCGGCCATAGTGGGATATGTCTTCGGGGATTGGTGCCTGTTCAACTGCTATATCAGCATAGGGGCGCGCTTCGGGCAGCTCTTCATGACCCTGGCTCCTCCCTTCGCGGCCATTGCCGGATGGATCATACTGGGAGAGACCCTCAGCTGGAAGGCGGGGCTCGCGATGCTGGTAACCCTCAGCGGCATAGCCATCTCCATACTCAGCCGCGACGGCGGGCATCATTTCACCGTCTCCCTTCCCCTGAAAGGGATATTGCTGGGCTTGGGCGCAGGCCTGGGCCAAGGCGTTGGGCTGGTGCTGAGCAAGGTGGGTGTACAGTACTATGCGGATGCAGTTCCGGCGGATGCGCCGGCCGCTATGGACACTATGCTTCCCTTCGCCTCCACTATGATAAGAGCCCTGGTGGGAGGGGCCGGATTCCTGCTGCTGATGAGCCTGCAGCACGGTCTTCCCCGCCTGAAAAGCTCGCTGCAGGACCGCAAGGGGATGCTATTCGTGCTGATACTCACCCTCTTCGGGCCGGTGCTGGGAGTGTCGCTGTCGCTGATGGCGGTGAGATACACCGACGCAGGCATAGCATCCACGCTGATGGCACTGTCGCCGGTGCTGATACTGATTCCCTACGCATTCATCTACAAGCAACGCATACGCTTCAAGGAGGTCCTTGGCGTTGCGGTCAGCATGGCAGGCGTCTGCCTGTTCTTCTTGTTATAAGGAATTCAAGGCTTCGAGCATCTTCCGCAGGGCATTCCCCCTGTGGGAGATGGCATTTTTCGCATCCTCGTCCACCTCGGCAAGGGTGCGGTCGGGATAGGCATCGGGGATGAATACAGGGTCGTAGCCGAAGCCGCCGCATCCCGCGCGCTCCATAGCTATCCGTCCTTCGCAGGTTCCGTAGAATTGCTTGATTCCGCCTGCCTCCGGCAGTATCAAAGCGACGGAGCATACGAAGCGGGCCCTGCGGTCCTGTACGCCCTGCATCTTATGCAAGAGCTTGTCGATATTTGACGCGAAATTATGATCCTCTCCGAAGCCGTCCAGCGAAGCATAGCGGGCGGAATAGATGCCGGGGGCTCCGCCGAGGGCGTCCACCACGAGGCCGCTGTCATCGGCGAAGCAAGGCTGGCCGCAAAGCCCGTACAGATTGCGGACCTTGAGTATGGCGTTCTCTTCGAAAGAATTGCCCGTCTCCTCTATGTCCACCTGTTCCTTGGTGAGGCCCAGATCGTAGGGAGAAACGACTTCTATGCCCACAGGAGCGAGGATTTCGCGGGCTTCGCGCAGTTTGCCGGAGTTCCCGGTGGCGAATATCAGTTTCATATCAGAGGGGATGAGAGTGCCGTGCGGAGGGCGTCGTCGTAGCGGATGTCAACCTCCACGCCGCCTTCCTGATACCAGTAGCGTATGGCTATCTCCCTTTCGATGAAGGGGATGATCTCGTCTTTCTTCATACGCAGGAAGGCCTCCTTCGAAATCTCCAGGGCCTTGCGCATAGATTCTATCTCGTCCTTGGCCACATCCGCCATCTCGTCCTTCTCCAGCTGCTTCACCATCTGGTCGAAGTAGGTGCGGGCCGAGGAGCGGTAATCGAAATCCTTGCCGACGGCGAAGGCCACGAAGTCATCGTAGTCCTCGAGATGGAAGTCCTTGGCTGCGGGGATGCTCTCGTGGGTCTTCACGAACTCCATCGCATACTGCTCCACCACTCCGTTCACCACCAGCGAATACACCAGGCGGCTGTATTCCTTGCCTTCTATCTTGACGTCGGGGGTGATGCCGCCGCCGTCACGCACTATGCGCCCGCGGGCAGTGCGGAACTCGTGGGTCAGCGAATCGGGGATGTGCCCCACGCTGCCATCTTCGTTGCGATGGGCATAATCTATGGCCTGCACGCAGCGGCCGGAGGGAGTATAATACTTGGCGGTGGTCACTTTCAGCTGGCCGTTGTAAGGCAGGGGGCGTATGCTCTGCACCAGTCCCTTGCCGAAGGTGCGGGTGCCCATTATGGTAGCGCGGTCGAGGTCCTGCAGTGCGCCCGAGACGATCTCGGAGGCGGATGCCGAACCGGAATCCACCATCACTATCACGGGGAGCTCGAGGTCCACGGGATCCTGCTTGGTAACCATCTGCTGCTCGCCCACCAGGGAGTTGCCCTTGGAACTGACCACCAGCGAACCCTTGGGCACGAAGGCGGACACTATGCCCACAGCCTCGTGCATCAGGCCGCCGCCGTTGCCGCGGAGGTCTATCACCAGCTTGTCCATCCCCTCCGCCTTAAGCTTGGCGACGCGGGAGCGGAAGTCGTTCCCCAGCCCGTCGGTGAAGCCTCCGATACGGATGTATCCGGTCTTGGTGCCGTCCAGCAGGGAGGCATATTCGATGTCGGGAATATGTATCTTCTCGCGGGTGATGGTAATGGTCTTTTCCTCGCCGCTGCGCACCTTGCGCACCAGGAAGACTACCTGGGTACCGGGCTTGCCCTTCATCTTCTCGCTGCTCTCGGAGGCGGTCAGGCCTATGGTACTGAGGCCGTCGATGGTGAGTATCTGATCGCCGCACTGCAGGCCGGCACGGGCCGCAGGAGAGCCGGCGTAAGGCTCGTTGATCAGCACGGGCTCTTCCTTTTTAGGCTTGTAGATAATGGCCCCGATGCCGCCGTAGGTCTTGCCTATCATCAGCTCGAAGTCCTCGTTTTCCTCTTCGGGGACATATACCGTGTACGGATCGAGGGTGGCGAGCATCGCGTCGATGCCGGCCTGGGTCATCCTCTGCACGGGAAGGGTGTCCACGTAGGTACGGTTAAGCTCCTGGAGTATGGCGGTATTGACCTCCACCGCCTGTCCCAGCTTGAATAATTTGGATTGTGCCCCGGCGCTTAGCGAGAATGCCAGCAGGGCGGATATGATGATGATAGTCTTTTTCATACGATTTGTCCTTTACTGCATAATCCGTTCCACTTCCTCCCATATGTATACCTTGTCGCCCCGACGCAGGCGGCTGCCTTCCGGCAGACCCACGGAGCATTTGCTGCCCTTGGGAGCCTCGCGCACGGGCTCGAAGTTGACGCGTATGTCCTCCGCCTTGAACTCCACCACCCCGGTGGTGCTGCCTATGGCCATAAGATCGTCGCCTACTTTTATGGGAGCGCTTTCCACGGTGACTTCGGCCACGCCTATGCGGTCGAACCAGTTGGTCACCTTGCCGGCATACACCTTGCGCCGGGTGGCCTGGGAGCCATAGACGTCGCTCCACTGGCCCAGGTAGGCGCCCTGATAGTATCCGTCCCAGAATCCGCGGTTGAACACCTCGGCCAGGCGGCCCTTCAGCTCCGCGGCTTTTTCAGGGGTGAAGCTGCCGTCGCAGACCGCATCCGCCGCCTGCCTGTAGCATTGGGCGGTGCGCTTCACGTATTCCGCACTGCGGGCTCGGCCTTCTATCTTGAAGACCTTGACGCCGGATTCTATTATCCTGCCCAGGAACTCTATGGTGCAGAGGTCCTTGGGCGACATTATATACTTGTTGTCTATGTTGAGTTCGTTGCCGGTTTCGAGGTCGGTGACCCCGTAGCCGCGACGGCATATCTGTATGCATTCCCCGCGGTTGGCGGACTGCCCGGCGGTGTGGAGGCTCAGGTAGCATTTCCCGGAAATGGCCATGCAGAGGGCGCCGTGGGCGAACATCTCTATGCGGACCAGCTTGCCGGAAGGGCCCTTTATCTGCTCGCGCACTATTCCGTCGTAGATGGCGCGAACCTGGTCCAGATTCAGTTCGCGGGCCAGCACCACCACGTCTGCGAACTGGGCGTAGAAGCGCACGGCCTCGAGGTTCGAGATGCTAAGCTGGGTGGAGATATGGACTTCGAGACCTATCTGCCTGCAGTAGCTTATGGCAGCTATGTCGGAGGCGATTATGGCGTCCACCCCGGCCTCCTTGGCCTTGTCCAGGGCCTCCCGCATAGCAGGAAGGTCCTCGGGATAGAGGCAGATGTTCAGCGTCAGATAGCTTTTCACGCCGGCCGCGCGGCAGATGCGCGTGACTTCCCTGAGGTCGCCCGGGGCGAAATTGTTCGCCGAATGCGCCCTCATATTCAGATTCCCTACTCCGAAGTAAACCGAATCGGCCCCGCCTTCAATAGCGGCCTGCAGGCATTCGAAATTGCCCGCGGGCGCCATTATTTCCAGTTCTTTCCTGTCCATATCTTACAAAAATACGGATTTTTCCGGATTTGTTATATCTTTGCAGTCCTCATGCGGAAGTACGGACACATAATCTCTACCTTTTTGCTGGCGGTATTCCTGACCGCCCTGCTGCTGTCCGCCTTCCACACCCATCCCGCCCATATCGAAGAGCCCCGCTGCGAGCAATGCGAGCATCACATTCCCCATCCCGGGCACATAGCTGCCGTGGAGAGCGGTATTTCCGATTGCTTGCTCTGCCATTTCCTCGGGCTGCCCTTCGTGCTGGCTCTGGCTGCCCTGGTTCTGCCTCCGGCAATGTTGCTGAGCGGTCTGGCGCCCCGTCCGCAGTGGGCTGCAGTTTCCTCCCACATCCGCCATACCCGTTCCCGGGCTCCCCCGGTGCTCTTTTTCGCCTGATTATCGGAAAAAGAACATTTTAACGGATAAGTATGATTGCAACCATCCTGGCTGCCATCGTGCTGCTGCAGGTTCAGGACAGCACCGAAGTCCTAGGCCCGGCCACCATCTATGGTGAGTCGAAGCGCCAGGAGCTGATGCACCTTAGCCTGGGCAGCGTGGAGGTCGGCCGAAACTACATAGAAAACAATTTCTCCGGCACCCTCGCCGGGAGCCTCAGCGCCATCCCCGGCGTGCAGGCCCGCGCCATAGGCTCGGGTCAGTCCAAGCCTGCCATCCGCGGTCTGGGATTCAACCGCATCGCAGTGGCGGTGGACGGCATAAAGCACGAAGGGCAGCAGTGGGGCGACGACCACGGGCTGGAGATAGACCAGTTCGCCATCGACCGGGTGGAGGTCGTCAAAGGCCCCGGAGCCCTTATGTACGGCTCGGATGCCATAGGCGGAGTGCTGGGGATATACACCAATTATCTGCCGCTGAAGCCCTTCGAAGGGAGGGTGAATCTCTTCGGGCGCAGCAACAATCAGTCGGCCGGAATCTCGGCCCGCCTGCAGGGGCGCAAGGAGCATTTCTACTGGAAACTGCATCTGACCGGCTCCGACTACGCCGACTACAAGGTTCCCGCCGACGAGATCGAGTACTACTCCTACAGGATTCCCCTGAAGGATGGCACCCTGCGCAATACGGCCGGGCAGGAGAAGGATGCATCCCTCACCCTGGGATATGTGAGCCCTAGCTTCCGTAACGATTTCAAAGTGTCGGACACCTGGGCCAAGAGCGGCTTCTTCGCCAATGCCCACGGCCTGGAGGTGCGCCTGTCCCAGATAGACTACGACGCCTCCCTGCGGGACATCGACCTCCCCTATCAGAGCGTGAACCATCTCACGGTGCACAACCATTCCCACTTCCACGGGAACGGTTTCACCATGGACGGGGACCTGGCCTGGCAGATGAACCACCGCCAGGAACGGTCGGAGAGCGTGTCGCACGGATATATGCCCGTCCCTCCGGATGACTTGGAAAGGGATTTCCGCAAGCACACCTTCACGGGGAAACTGGGCGCGAAGATAGCCCTTTCGCCGGAAAACCTGCTCCAGGCAGGACTGGACGGCGAATTCCAGCATAACCGGCGGGGCGGATGGGGATTCATCATCCCCGACTTCGAAACCCTTTCGGGCGGAGTGTCCGTAACCGACAGGCACAGCGTCTCGGACGAGCTGAACTTCAATGCCGGCGTGCGCTACGACCACGTCCGTACCGATATCCATGGTTACACCGATTGGTTCACCACTCCGGACGAGGGCGGCACTCCGGTATATAAGCAGCGCTCCGGCGACATCTCCCGGCACTTCGACAGCTTCACCTGGTCCGCGGGGGCCGCTTGGAGTCCGGCCGGATGGGTGCTGAAGGCCAACCTGGGCAAGAGTTTCCGCGTTCCCATCCCCAAGGAACTCGGGGCGGACGGCGTGAACTACCATATTTTCCGATACGAAAAAGGGTCCCCGGACCTGAGGCCGGAAGAGTCTTATCAGGCCGACGCCAGCATCAACTGGATGGGCCGGAAGATATCTTTCCGCCTGGATCCGTACCTGAACTGGTTCCCCAACTACATCTACCTCAACCCCGGTTCCGACTATTATGAAGGCCTGCAGATGTACAGCTACACCCAGGCCGAAGTGTTCCGGAGCGGGTTCGAAGCGCAGCTGTCCTGGAAGCCGCTGAACTTCCTGGAGTTGGAGGCCAGGGGGGAATATCTCTATGCACGGCAGATGTCCGGTGCCAAGAAAGGATACACCCTCCCCTTCTGTCCCCCTTGGAGGGCCGCTTTCGACCTGCGGTATACCTTCTCCGAGGATGGTTTCGTGCTGGCCGGCCTGCGCGTGGCCGGAAGGCAGGACGAGATAGTCCCTCCCGAAAAGCCCACGGAGGGCTGGTATACCATCAATCTCTCTGCCGGCAAGAGTTTCTCTGTCGGCTCCGTACTTCTCAAGACCGGCATCCAGGTGGAGAACCTCCTGAACCGGCGATATTACGACCATACCAGTTATTACAGGCTCATAGGAGTCCCGGAGCCTGGGATTAACGCATCACTTATGCTGGGACTCGAATTTTAAAACAAGAATCATTATGAAAAAGAATATAATCCTCGCTATTTCCGCAATTATCGTATTTGCCGTCCTGGCCATCTCCTGCAAGAAGGATGAGGCCACGGCCAAACCCGTCATCACCCTCACCGAGGTTGGCCACGACAACAGCAGGCACGCAATGCGCGGCGACGATATGCACCTCGAGGCGGACATCGTGGCCGAGGGGCTTATCAAGCGCATCGACGTGGAAATCCACAAGGAAGATGGTGGCTACGAGATTGAGAAATCCTACACCGAGGGCAAGTACATAGGAGTCAAGAACACCGAATTCCACGAGCATATCGACATCCCCGCCGAAGCCCCCCTGGGAGAGTATCACCTGCATTTCACCGTTACCGACAAAAAGGGTCAGACCACTCTTGCCGAAGCCCATATCGAGGTTGTAGAATTCGACGAACATGAGCATCACGATGAATAAGTTTGTTTCTATTATGCTGCTGTGCGCGCTCTGTGCGTGCAGCAGCTCTCCATCAAAGGATCTGGTTCCGCCGTCCATCCTTCCGGTAGAGGACCGCAGCTGCCCTCTTAACTGCCAGCAATTCGTGCGGGGCACGGCCATTCCCTTCTGCTGCGCCTTCTCCGACAACAAGGAGCTGGGGGCTTTCAATATCGAAGTGCATAACAACTTCGACCACCACACCCACGGCACCGAGGCAGGAGAGTGCAAGCAGGATCCGGTAAAGAAACCCGTCAATCCCTGGGTGTTCAACCAGGATTATAAGATTCCGTCGGGAGAGACCTACTACGAGGCCGAGTTCTGGCTGGACATTCCCGAAGATGTCGATCCGGGAGAGTATCACTTTATGATAAGGGTGACCGATGCATCCGGCTGGCAGCAGCTGCGCTCGGTAAGCATACGCCTAGATTAGCTTATATTCCCTGAGCCTTTTGCGCAGGGCGAGATGGTCCGGGCAGACGCTCTCCAGAAGGGCGTGGAACTCGGGACCGTGATTCATGTGCTTAAGGTGGCAGAGCTCGTGGAGCATCACATAGTCCCGGAGTTCTTCCGGCAGACGCATCAGGTTAAGGTTAAGGTTGATGTTTCCCTTGACCGAGCAGCTGCCCCAATTGCTTACATTGTGCTTGATACGCACCTGGTTATACCGGAAACCATACAGTTCCGCCAGCTCTTCAAGTCTTCCGGGCAGATATGCCTTGGCCTCGGCGCGGAGCCGCTTCACCTCCGGCGTCTCCGCCAGCTTCCGCCTCGCCCTGCGCCTGCGGACCACTATCCGCACCCGGCCCGAAAGTATGTCGCCCAGAGTGATTTTCATTTCGGCAAAGATAGCCTAAATCTCCGGCTTTTTCGTTATCTTTGTCTGTTATGCTTACCGAAACACACATCGATGGCGCGATTGCGCGTCTGTTCACCGAAATAAAGTTCCCCGGAGAGCCGGCGGGGCTCTACGATCCGCTGCGCTATATGATAGCCATAGGCGGGAAGCGTATCCGTCCGAAGCTCTGCCTGATGTCCTACTCCATCTTCAAGGACAGGCTAACCCCTAAGCTTCTGGAGGTTGCCGGGGCCCTCGAAGTGTTCCATACCTTCACCCTGCTGCACGACGATATTATGGACCGTTCTCCCCTGCGCCGCGGGCAGCAGACCGTTTGGAAGAAGTGGGGCGAGGATACGGCCATCCTTTCGGGAGATGTAATGCAGATAGATGCATACAAGCGCATAGCCAAGGCTCCTGCCGACAGGCTCGAGGCCGTGCTGGCCCTGTTCAGCAAGACTGCGGCCGAGGTTTGCGAAGGGCAGCAGTTCGATATGGAGTTCGAGTCGGTTTCCGAGGTTCCGATGGCAGATTACTGCAAGATGATAGGCCTAAAGACCGCGGTGCTGCTGGCCTGTTCCGCCAAGATGGGCGCAGTGATGGCCCAGGCATCCGAGAAGGATTGCGAGGCCCTCTACGAATACGGATACAAGCTGGGCATGGCCTTCCAGGTGGCAGATGATTATCTGGATGCCTTCGGCGACGAGAAAGTGTTCGGCAAACCCATAGGAGGGGATATCGTGAACTGCAAGAAGAGTTGGCTTACCGTACGCACCTGCGAGGTGCTGGCCGGCAGCAGGAAAGCGGCCTTCCTGAAGCGCTTCAACGAATGCGTCGCCCCCGGGCAGGAGGCTGCGAAGATAGCGGACATCAAGAAGATCTACATAGAGTGCGGCGTGGACGAGGATGCCCGGGCCGAGGTGCGCCGCTATACCGAGGAGGCGCAGAAGGCGGTTTCCAAGCTTAAGTTGAACAAGGTTCGGGCAGAGTCGCTGAAGCGTTTTGCCGAGAAGTTGGTGGAGAGGGCGAAGTAGTATGGAGGAGAGGGTCGCGACGGTCATTATGAATGCCGGCAGCCATTATCTGCTGAGCGAGCTTCCGAAGTGGGAGCCGTTTCCGGCCGTGTTGCGCGGCAAGGTGCGTTTGCAGAAAAGCTCCGCGACCAACCCCATCGCCGTCGGCGACCGCGTCCGCTTCATCCCCTCTGCGGTTGCTGGTACTCCCCCTTCGGGAGTTCGCCCTTCGGGCTCACCCCACCCTCCCTTCGGGACGGTCCCCCCGCTATCGAACCGCGGGTGTTACGTCCCTCAGGGGGAGTACCAGCAACCGCAGGGAGCTGCAGTGATAACGGAGATACTGCCGCGGAGCAATTATGTGATACGCAAATCGACGAACCTGAGCCGGCAGGCACACGTGATAGCCGCCAACCTCGACCAGGCCGTGATTGCCGTCAGCCTCTTCTTCCCCGAAATCAAACTCCCCTTCCTCGACCGCATACTGGTCACCTGCGAAGTTTACAAGATTCCGGCGATAATAGTCCTCAACAAGGTCGACCTTTACAAGGCGGATGCACCCGAAGCGGTGGCCGATTTCCACCGCATCTACGAAGGAGCGGGCTACCGCATAATCGAGACTTCCTGCAAGACGGGCGAAGGCATAGACGAACTCCGGGAGGCCTGCGGCGGCAAGCTGAGCCTGTTTTCGGGCGAGTCGGGCGTGGGGAAATCCTCCCTCGTCAAGGCCATAGACCCCTCCCTGGACCCTAAGGTCGGCAAAATCTCCCTTGCCCATCTGCAGGGCAAACACACCACCTCCCTTTACGAAATGTATCCTATCGGCGCCTCCGGCTACCTGATAGATTCGCCGGGGCTGAGGGGGTTCGGGCTGGTAGATTTGGAAAAGGAAGAAATCGCCAAATACTTTCCGGAAATGCTGCGCGTGGCGGATGACTGCCGCTTCGTCCCCTGCACCCACACTCACGAACCCGGCTGCGCCGTCAAGGCCGCAGTCGATGCCGGGACCATCAGCGCCGAGCGCTACAATTCTTATCTGGGAATGCTCGAAGAAGACGGAAAATTCCGCAAAGGCTATTGAGAAAAGTATCCCTCTATTGCGTATAATGGCAGATTCTCCATCCAACCTTGATCGACATAGTTGAGCATAGAGATGCGCAGTCCTTTCAGTTCCGGATACTTGTCTATGTAGGTCTTCAGGGACTTTGATTTGACGTTTTCCTCCGCCTTAACTTCAATGGGAATAACGCGGTTCTCCGTTTGCACAGCAAAATCTATCTCCACTTCAGATTCATTGGAGGAATAGTAGAAAACCGGAATCTGGACGCGGGCCAACTGCTCGTTGACATAACACTCCGTGAAAGCCCCTTTGAATTCTTTGAATACATTGTTCCCTACTAGCATTTGAGAGGCAGGGACATCAGTCATCGCGCCCAATAGACCGACATCCAACGGGAATACCTTAAAAACATCGAAATCCTCATAAAAACTAAGAGGGTATTCTATCTTGGAAACTCGGTGAACTTTGTATATCAGTCCCGCATCCCTAAGCCAGGAAATGGCCATCTCGAATTCTTTTGCACGACCGCCTTTACGAAGAGCGCCATAGATAAATTTCTTGTTTTCCTTGGCCAGATGCGAGGGAAGGGAGTCCCAGACCATCTCGATGCGGGGGACGTCTTTGTTTGGTGCATGCTTGGAAAAATCCCTTCTGTAACCAGCTAAGATATCTTTCTGGATTTGGCGGACAGCCTTAAGTCCTTTTCCAGCGATGTATCCTGCAACGGCCTCGGGCATACCTCCCACATAGTAATATTGGCGAAGCAGTTCAGTATATTGTTGGCTTAAAATGTTTACTGATTCCCAGTCGTGATTCAGGAGAAGTTCGGTAAGTTTCTCGTTACCGGTGGCATTCAGAAATTCAAGAAGAGACATCGGGAACATACGGACAAATTCCACCATACCGACCGGAAAAGACTGATCTTCGTGGATAGATATTCCTAGCAGAGAACCAGCAACCGCCACATCATACTGAGGGAATTCTTCCTTGAAATACTTTAAACAGCCCAATGCCGCGCTACTCTCCTGTATCTCATCGATTATGATTAAAGTATCGCCCGGAACTATATCCACACCTGTATAGGCAGAAAGAGTACGGATGATTCTTTTGATGTCATGGTCTGGATCAAAGACGGATTTTGCTACTGCATCTTTGTCAAGGTTAACGTAAGACACATTTTTGTACTCCCGGACTCCGAACTCTTTAAGTATATATGTTTTGCCAACCTGACGGGCCCCGTCAAGTACTAGTGGTTTATGTCCCTTACGAGACTTCCACTCAAGGAGTTTTGCATATATCTCGCGTTTCATTTTACATAAATTCGGACGAATGTACCACAATTATTAACACGAATTCGGACGAATAGACGTTGCAAATATACATAAATTCGGACGAATAATAAAAATATTTCCCGTACATTTGTTAAGTGAAGCCACTTGACCGGGAAATACTGCGGCTGGCGCTGCCAAGCATACTGGCGAACATTACGGTTCCGTTGGTTGGTTTGGTAGATACAGCCGTTGCCGGGCACCTGCATAACCTGAGCGGTTCGAGTGCAGAGTTCATCGGCGGCATATCGGTCGGGGCGATGCTTCTCAGCGTCATATATTGGAACTTCGCCTTCCTCCGCGCCAGCACCGGCGGCCTCACAGCCCAGGCGTACGGCCGGTCCGCCCGTCGGGGACTACCCTCTTCGGGACTCCGCTCGCTTCGCTCGCTCCGGCCCCTCCCATCGCAAGCGATGGGCCCCTCCCCCTGCCCCTGTCCGGGGGTGGACAGGCCCTCAGAGGGTAGGTCCCCGCGGGGCGAACTGGACGAGTGTTCCGGTATTCTGGCGAGGGCGCTGAAGCTGGCGCTGGGATTCGCGGCGTTGCTGATAGTGCTGCAATGGCCCATCTCCCGCCTCGCCCTCATCTTCCGCGACGCCACGCCAGGCGTTGCCCAGCTAGCCATCCAATACGTCATCATACGCATCTGGGCAGCCCCCGCGACCCTCAGCCTGATGGCCCTCAAAGGCTGGTTCATAGGGATGCAGGACAGCGTCAGCTCAATGCTCACCGACCTTACGGTAAACATAGTGAACATAGCCGCCAGCATAATACTCAGCCTCGGAATCGGCAACTGGGACGGCCTGGGATTCGTAGGCATCCCCCTGGGAACCGTAATCGCGCAGTATTCCGGCCTGCTGCTGGCGCTGGGGATCTGCGGGTTCAAGTATAGGGTGAAGATTGCCGGTCAGGCCGGCAATGACGGGGAAGCGGCCGGCACTTTCGGGGCCTTCTTCAAACTGAACACCGACCTGTTCGTACGCTCGCTGTGCTTCACGGGGATATATCTGGGATACACCATAATCGCCTCCCGCTACGGCGAAGTAATGCTGGCCAGCGCCAACATAATGATGAACCTGCTGATGATATTCTCGTACTTCACCGACGGCTTTGCCTATGCGGGAGAGGCCCTGACGGGGCGTTTCATAGGCGAGAAGGACCGGGAGATGGTGAGGCGCTCCGTCGCAGGCACCTTCAAATGGAGCTTCGGGGTCGCGGGTATATGGATGCTGATCTATGGCCTGGCAGGGCCGGGGATGCTGAGGCTTATGACCGACGATGCCGCAGTGCTGGATGCCTGCCGGACTTATCTCCCTTGGCTGCTGGCAATGCCGCTGGTGGGATGCGCCGCCTTCACCTGGGACGGCATCTACATCGGAGCCACCGCATCCCACGCCATACGCAACGCTATGATATGGGCCCTGGCTGCGTTCCTGGGAGTATGGCTCGCAGGAGCAGTGCTGGCCCCGGGCATCTCCTCCCCTGCCGCCATACATCTTCTGATGGCAGCATACTTTGCCCACCTGGTAGCCAGGACCGTTTATCTGACGATCGACTACCGGGATACTTTCCGGCTGTATTCGTGAGTCTTGACCCCTTCGGGACTGAAGGTTTCGATATTGATTCCGCCGGCGCTGACGCAGACTTCCATCCTTTCGCAGTTCTTGTTGATCACCACGGGGAAATTGGCGCTGGACACCGTGCCCGGCTCATCCACTCTCCACTTATGATGGTGGCCGGCGAGCCATAGGTCTATCTTCGCCTTGTTTAGGATGGGCACGAAGTACTTCTCCATATTCAGGTCCCCGTGCCAACCATCCTTCATAGGAGGGATGTGGCCTATCACAATGCGGACGGCGGCATTCTTGAATTCCTTGGAACCGGTGACCTCCTTCAGCCAATCCGCCTGCTCCTGCAGGTAGGGATCGGAAAGCATGGTGCCGGAATACTCCATATCGCTGTCCGGTTTGTCCTCCAGGCAGTCGAGGAAGATGAAGAGGAACTTGCCATAGCTGGCCGTGAAGTAGGGCTTGCCCTGAGGCATATCCACATAGTCGAACCAGTGGCGGGTGTCGGTGCCGCGCATTTCGTGGTTGCCGCGGATGTTATAGAGAGGGATGCGCCCGTCGAGGTTCCTGGCGCCGGTGGCGAGATAGGTGTCCCGTATCTTCTCCTTCCAGGCCAGGGAACTCACCATATCGCCGTTGAACACTACGAAATCCACCTCATCCTTCTTGGCGCCCTTCATCAGTACGTTCAATATGGAATCCTTCTGGTGGATATCGTTGTACATATCGAAACGGAGCTTGTCGTAGTCCTTCCTGAGGGTGCAGGCCTCGTAGGGGACGCCCTTATAGACATCGCTCCCCCAGGGGCGGGTGTATTCCACCTTGCCGGGGCCTTCGAAACTCAGCACGCCTTTCATCATTATGCGATAGCGGTACTTGGTGCCGGGCTGCAGGCCGTCGATACGGATCTTGTGGATGTTGCTGATCACCTGGTTGCCGTAGCCGCGGAGGTCGTAGTACTTGGGGCGCTCGCAGTTGTAGAAATGCGTGCCGTCATCCGGGGCGACTTCGACCCAGGCCACGGCATCCATATTGGTTTCCCAGACTACGGTGAAGCCGGTGGTGGTGGGATTCTGGATATAAGGCCCGCAAATGGGCTTAACCTGAGCATATGCGGAACTCAGGACAAAGATGGCTGTCAGCAGACAGAAGAGCTTTCTCATGGATTGGTAATAGTTATGTCTTAACAAAGATAGTCATTATTTTTATTAACTTTGTATGTTATGACTAAGAGAAACTATAAAGGCGGGAAAGGTTCCCGCAGCGTCCGGAAAGGTTCCGGAAAACCCAAGAAGAACGTCCCGGTGTTCGAAGGCCGGGTGCAGATGACACGCGAAGGATTCATTTTCGTGATTGTCGATGGCCAGGATGACGACATCTTCGTCAAGGCCTCCAAAACCCGCAACGCCCTCGACGGGGACATAGTAAAAGTGGCGGTCACGCGCCAGGCGGACGCCAAGGCGGCGTCGAAAGCCGGGGGCCGTGCGGCCCGCAAGCGCGAGGGAGAGGTCGTGGAGATAGTGAAGCGCAGCGGCAAGCAGTTCGTAGGAATCCTCCACACGGTCGGAGCCCAGGCCTGGGTGATGATGCAGAGCAAGAACATGCCCTACGATATTGAAGTAGATGCCGAAGAGGCGGCAAAACTCGGCGCAAAGCGCGGGATGAAGGTCGCCGCCATCGTAGATAGATGGAACCGTGGGGATTCCGCCCCGGTGGGCCACATCGCCGACGTGCTGGGAATGCCCGGCGAGAACAATACCGAGATGCACGCCATCCTGGCGGAGTTCAATCTCCCTTACAAGTTCGAGAAAGAAGTGGAGGATGCTGCCGACAGCATCTCCGAAGAGATAACTGCCAAGGACCTCAAGGGCCGCAAGGATTTCCGCGACACCTTCACCTTCACCATCGACCCTGCCGACGCCAAGGACTTCGACGATGCCCTATCGTTCCGCAAGCTGAAGAACGGCAACTACGAGGTGGGCATACACATCGCGGATGTCTCTTACTATGTGACTCCCGGCACGGCTGTGGACAAGGAGGCCCGCGAGCGCGGCACCAGCGTCTATCTGGTGGACCGTACCGTCCCCATGCTCCCCGAGAAGCTCTGCAACAAGCTTTGTTCGCTGCGGCCACACGAGGATAAGTTGACTTATTCGGTGGTTTGCGAGATTACGCCTAAGGCGGAGATCAAGAAGAGGTGGATAGGCCGTACGGCTATCAATTCGGATTTCCGTCTGGATTATGATCAGGCGCAGGCTATCATAGAAGCGGGTTCTGCGGGTTCACCCTCTGAAGAAGTCCCGCTCCGCGGGACCCCTCCCAGCGGAGCTGGGCCCCTCCCTCTTACATTGCCGAGGGTGGCATGTCCTTCAGAGGGTGAACCCGCAGACCCCGCTGCCAGTAAATCCGGCACCGACCCCGAATCCGAACTCCGTACGGCCATAGTGGTCCTGAATGATCTGGCCACAAAACTGAAGGCAAAGCGGTTCAAGGCCGGGGCGGTGGATTTCGACAGGCCGGAAATGAAGGTCGAGGTTGATGAGAACGGCAAGCCGGTGAACGTTTACGAAAAGGTCAGCAAAGAAGCCAACTGGCTCATAGAAGAATTCATGCTTCTCGCTAACCGCACCGTCGCCGAATTCATCGCCACCGACGGACAGATGAACGGCGTGGCATCGAAGAAGGCCAAGACCTTCGTCTATCGAATCCACGACGTCCCCAACACCGAAAAACTCGAGAGCCTCAGGCACTTCGCCAAAGGCTTCGGATACAAGATGGGCGACTCTCTCGAAGGCCGCGCAGCCGCCAGGAACATCAACTCCCTGATGAAGGCCGCCGCAGGCAAACCCGAGCTGGAAGCCTTCCAGGACATAGCCCTCCGCTCGATGGCGAAAGCCTGCTACAGCACCGAAAACATCGGCCACTACGGCCTCGCCTTCGACTTCTACACCCACTTCACCTCCCCCATCCGCCGCTACCCCGACACGATGGTGCACCGCCTGCTCACCAGGTATCTCGCCGGCAAGGACAGCGCCGACAAGGCCTACTACGAGACTGAGTGCCAGCACGCCTCCGAGCGCGAGGTGATAGCCGCCGATGCCGAGCGCACGAGCATCAAATACAAACTCGTGGAATATATGCAGGACAAGGTCGGCATGGAGTTCGACGGGCGCGTATCCGGTGTCACCGAATGGGGAATGTACGTTGAGATAGAGCCCAGCAAGGTGGAAGGAATGGTTTCCCTGCGGGAGATACGTTCCGACTTCTTCGAATTCGACGAAGAGCACTACCGCCTGGTTGGCAAACGCACCCACAAGGTGTTCCGCCTGGGCGACCGCGTGCGCATCCGCGTCAAGAACGCGAACCTGGAGCAGCGCCTCCTCGACTATGAACTAATCGAAAACCTCAAGTGATATGGCTAACAATTCATTCTTCGGATTCCTGGCAGGAGCAGCCATCGGCGCCCTCGCTGCCGCTTATCTCCTTTCCGACAAAGGCAAGGAAGATGCTGAACGCCTGAAGCAAGCCGCCGGCGACCTGGCAGAAAAGGCCAAAAACAAGGCCGGAGAGGTAGCAGACAGCGCTATGGACGCCGTTTCCAAGG
Organism: Bacteroidales bacterium; assembly: GCA_016287875.1. Lineage (GTDB taxonomy): Bacteria > Bacteroidota > Bacteroidia > Bacteroidales > UBA932 > Cryptobacteroides. Next base: position 42,449 of record JAEEXQ010000006.1, read on the forward strand.
GCCTTGATGCCCTGGAGAAGGCCATAGACAAGAAAAAACCTGCAGAAGAAGCCTAGAGTTATGGATACCAAGGATTACATAGACCTGCGCCTGGAGCAACTTAAGCTCAAGAGCGCCGACACCGCCTCGCAGGCCCTGGGAGGAACCCTCGCCTGGTTCCTCATACTGGGAGTCGCCATACTGGCGCTTGCGGCCCTGGCCTTCGGCGGCGTGCTGCTGATAGGCGAGGCTCTTGGCAACTACGCCCTGGGAGCCCTGATAGTCGCGGGAGGCCTTCTGCTGATTGCAGTAATCCTCTTTGCACTTAGGAAGGTGCTGTTCCGCGGAACCTTCATCAAGATGCTAAGCGGCAAGGGCGGGCATCGCGAGCTGGAGCGCGCCGAGGAGATGAATGCCGTCCGTCTGGAAGCTGCCGAAAGCGGCCTGTCCGCCGGCATCGGCAGCCTCGGGCTCCGCTTCCTCCGCATACTGATCCGCATTGCAGCACGCAAATAGCTGTATATCAACGGATTACCCGCAGGAGAATCGGCGGATTTTACCGATTCTCCTACCAGGAACAAACTGAATATCAAGTAGTTAAGTGCTGCAATGATTTACAAATTCGAACCGATATTGAAGACGCTGGTGTGGGGCACCGAGAATTGGGTGCTATCCGGCGTAAAGGGAAACGAGACAAAGGTCGTGGGCGGGCCGGAGGACGGCAAGACGCTCAACGAACTGTACGGGGAGGAATTCCCCCTGCTCATCAAATTCATCGATGCAAAACAGGACCTGAGCATCCAGGTACATCCCAATGATGAAATAGCCGCCCAGCGCCACGGGTGCCGCGGCAAGACCGAGATGTGGTATATGATAGGCACTGCCCCGGGCGCACACCTGCTCGCAGGCCTCTCCAAAGAAATCACCAAGGAGGATTATGTCCGCCTGGTCGCCGAGGGCCGCATCACAGAGGTTCTGGCCGACCATAAGGTTGCTCCGGGAGATGTTTACTTCCTTCCTGCAGGGCGCATCCACGCCATATGCGGCGGATGCTATCTGGCAGAGATCCAGGAGACCTCCGACATCACCTACCGCATCTTCGACTACAACCGTCCCGGGCTGGACGGCAAACCCCGCCAGCTCCATACCGAGCAGGCGAAGGATGTCATTGACTACAAGGTCTATCCTTCGTACAAGACGGACTACGAGCGCAAGGAGAATGCCGGCGTACAGGTTGCCAAGTGCCAGTACTTCACCACGGATGTATATGAACTCAGCAAGCCTGTTCCGGTAGATCTCTCCGGCCTTGCGGCGGTGAAGAAGAACTTCTATGTGGTGATGTGCCTGGAAGGCTCCGGCTCAGTGCTGGGCACCGACGGCACCCGCACTCCCGTCAAAGCCGGCGAAGCCATACTGGCTATGGGCGAAAAGCAAATCAGCTTCGAGCCCGAAAGCCCGAAGCTGAAATTGCTGACTACGCATCTGTAGCGTTTATTTTGCTTTGCCCTGGTTGGCTACGGCTGCCTGCTTGGCGGCGAGTTCCTCGGGGTCGGCAAGATAGTAATCCTTTACGAGATTGAGGTCGTCATCGAACTCGAACACGTACGGAGTTGCCGTAGGGATGTTGAGTTTCACGATGTCGGCGTCGGAGATACCTTTGAGGTGCTTTACCACACCGCGGAGGCTGTTACCATGGGCGACGACAATGATGTTGTCGACCTTCTTGAGCATAGGGAAGATTTCGCACTCCCAGAAAGGCATTACGCGCTCGATGCACTGCTTGAGGGCCTCGGTACGGGGAACGTACTGGTCGGGAACCGCAGCATAGCGGGGATCCTGGGTTGCGGAGTTGGGATCGGACTCGGGGAGAGGGAGGGGCTCCACGTCGTAGCTGCGGCGCCAGATGAGCACCTGCTCGTCGCCGTACTTGGCAGCGGTCTCGGCCTTGTTCAGTCCCTGGAGCATACCATAATGCTTCTCATTGAGACGCCAGCTCTTCTGGACGGGAATCCAGTCGAGGTCCATAGCGTCGAGGACGTTATTGAGGGTCTTGACAGCCCTCTTGAGGTATGAGGTATAAGCAATGTCGAACTTGAATCCGGCTTCTTTCAGGGCTTTGCCTGCATCGAGAGCCTCCTGAAGGCCCTTCTCACTTAAATCTACGTTGGTCCAACCTGTGAACCTGTTCTCTTTGTTCCACTGGCTCTCGCCGTGGCGTACTAATACGATGTTTTTCATTTATTATAATAGTTATTAAAGTAATCCTCGTCCTACCAGGAAAGCTTTGGAATCGGGCTCGCGGCCGGCGAATTCCTTGTAAAGTGTCATAGGCTCCTCGCTTCCGCCACGCTCGAGGAAGGTCTCCTTGAACTTCTTGGCAAGAGAGAGGTCGAAAGGCCCGTCGGGGGAAGCCTCGAAGATGCTGAAAGCATCCCTGTCGAGAACCTCGCTCCAGAGGTAGCCATAGTAACCGGTATTGTAACCGCTGCAGAAGATATGGTTGAAATAGGTCGTCCTGTAGCGGTAGGTGATCTCGGGGTTGAGAGCTATGGACTTGGCAAGATCGGCCTCGAGCTTGTCGATGAACTCGGTAGCCTGCTCGCGGGTGGCGATATCCTCCGGAATCATAGTCTCGTGCCACACGAGGTCGAGCATCGAAGCTGCGGCCAGCTCGGTGGTCATGAATCCCTGGTTGAACTTGAGCGAATTGTTGATCTTCTCCACAAGCGAAGCGGGGATGACCTCGCCCTTGTCGTTGCGGGCATACTTGGCAAGCAGCTCGGGCTGGAATGCCCAGTTCTCGTTGAACTGGCTGAAGGTCTCCACGAAATCGCGGGTGACACTGGTGCCGCTCACCGAAGGATAGTGGCACTTGGTCAGCAGCCCGTGCAGGGCGTGGCCGAACTCGTGGAATACCGTCTGCACGTCATCCACGTTCATATACTCGGAAAGGTTGCCGACGTTCACGATTATGGGGCGCACGTCGTTGCCGGCGGCATCCACATACTGATCCCGGATATTATTCATCCAGGCACCTCCGCGCTTGCTGTCGCGAGGCAGATAGTCGGTGGTGAAGATACCGATGAGCGAGCCGTCGTCGGCAGTCACCTTCCAGGTGGTGACACAATCCTTGTTATAGGCGGGCACGCCCTCCAGCTTCTCCATGTTCACGCCATAGAGCTGCTTGGCGCAGGTGAAAATACCGTTGCGGACGGAATCCATATGGAAGTAAGGACGCACCTCTTCGTCGTCGAGGTCATACTTGACCTTGCGGACCTTTTCGGCATAGTACCACCAGTCCCAAGGCTCGATCTTCGAACCTGCAGGGAGTACGCCTGCGGCCACATCTTCATCCATGATCTTCTGCATGTCGGCAATCTCCTCGCAGGCCTTGGCGGTAGATGCCTTCAGGATTCCGCGGAGGAAAGAATCGACGGTGGCAGGATCTGCGGCCATCTTGTTGGAGAGGGTGTAGCTGGCGGAATTCTCGAATCCCAGCAGCCGGGCCTTCTCCTGGCGGAGACGGATGACCTCGACCATAAGCAGGGCGTTGTCGTTCTCGTTTCCGTGATGTCCGCGGGTGGTGTAGGCCTCATAGTACTCCTTTCGGAGGGCACGGTCGGCGGTAGATGTCATCTTCTCGGGATAGGCGCTCACACTGAAGCCGAACTTATCCTTGAAGGCGTTGCTCTCGGCGAGTATGTTGTTGCCGATCTTCTGGGTCTTGGAGGCGATGGCCTCGTTGATCTCGCGAAGACGCGCCTGCTTCTCCTCGGGAAGGCCGATTCCCTCGCGCTCGAAAGCCTCGAAGTGCTTCTTCAGCACCATCTGCTGCTCGCGGGTGAGATTGGACTGGTCGCCATTATAGACGGCTGCAATCCTCTCGTAGAGGGCCTTGTTGAAGGACATATTGTTCTCGTGAGCGCTGGTAAGGGGGATGGACTCCTCTACCACTGCGTCGAGCGCGTCGCTGCGGTCGGTCTCGGAAACATTGTACATCACTCCTATCACCTTGGCAAGGGTGCGGCCGGAGAGTTCGAGAGGAGCTATGGTGTTCTCGAAGGTCGGAGCCTCTTCATTTGCCACGATGGCATCTATCTCCGCCTGCTGCTCGGCTATGCCGGCCTTGATGGCAGGGATATAATGGGAAACCTTGATTTTGTCGAAGGGAGGTATTCCGTAAGGAGTGTCCCATTCCTGGAGGAAGGGGTTGGTGTTACAAGCTGAAACCGCCATTGCTGCAATTGCGATGTAAAGTAATTTTTTCATTTTAGAAAGTCATTGTTTCTTTGGGCAGAGGGGTACCGTCGGCATAGGTGAAATCCTCATAGGAATTCACGGTGATCTGTATATCTCCCTGATAAAGGGTGAGGATGCCGGTCACGCTGAGGGTCTTGCTGCCGTCCAGGATGTCGTCGGGAATCTTGTAATCGCCGAAACGGCCATAGCCGCTGGTGCGGATGGCGACCTCGGTATTACCCATCTTGAAGGTCTGGCTCACGGTGCCTGCCTGGCGCTCTATGTCTCCATAGTGCTTGCCGTTCACGAGGTTTCCGAGAAGGTCTTTCTTGTCCTTGTGGTCACCCACGGTACCGTAGTTCTGGTCGCCGGAGTTTCCTATCTTGATGGCATCCCAGAGGCCGGATTCGAGATACTTGCCCATAAGGTTCTTGCTCATTGCCCAGGTCTTGACTCCCCAGGTCTGGTCGGCCACGAAGATACGGTTGGAAGATTCCTTCTTGTTGTCGTTGCTGTTCAGATAGAGCAGGGTGAAAACATTGTTGGCATACTGCAGGCCGTCGAGGTGGACGAGCTCGCCAAGATACTTGCAGCTGGCGACGGTGCCGTTCTTCGAAGGCAGCTGGGATTCGCTGAGGGTGGTCGGAGCGACGGGAGCGCCAAGTTCACCTTTGTAGATGTACTTGTCAATGAAGAAAGGGAGTTCGATATAGGAAGTCTCATATTCTCCAGTGGGATCTTCCAGGCCGACCTGCACCATTCCGTTTCCGCCGTAGTTGCCGGACTTGTATCCGTACATGCCCACGGTCATACCGTTCAGGAACACATATATGGTCTGACCTTCGTGATAGTCGCTGTAGAGGCTGGAGCGGCCGGCCTTGATTTCCATTCCGCCGGTCTCGTCCTGGATATAGAAACTCTTGTAGATATTGCCTGCCTTGTCGGAAGAGCAGACCTTTCCGGAAATGAAGAGATCTTCGGTAATGGCTATGGGGCCGTTTCCGGGAGTATATCTGGCAGCCAGCTGGGCGATGGTTATATGACGCCCCATCTGGTTCATCTGTTCGAGGGTAACGGGCTCGAACGCCTTGGGCTCGTCGTAGTCGAGGGTGTAAACCGGTTCCCACTCTTCGCAGGAAACGAGGGCCGCAAGAGCGGTAGCTAAGATGATCAACGATTTCTTCATGGCCCTAGAATTTGAAATAGACGTTCAACATATAGTTAAATCCGCTCATATAGAAATACTTGGAGTCGAAACGGTAGAACCGGGTCTTGCTGGTAGTATTGTCGATGAGACGGGTCTGCTCATAACCACCGGTCTTGACCGTGGTATTGTTGAGAAGGTTCTTCGCATTGAAGTTCACGCCAAGCTGATACTTGTAGTGGATGTACCAGCTCTTGCCTACGCTGAGGTTGAGCAGCCAGCAGGGGTCGAACTTCTCCTGACGGGTAAGTCCCATAATTTCGTTGGGAGTAACCTTGTTGTCGGGGCCGGCGGTCGCGACGTCGGTGCGGTAGAAGGGGTTCATATCAAGATATGCATTGCGGAAGTGCTGCACGTCGAGGTCGATGAACCAGTAGTTCTTGTTCCAGGAAAGCCCGAGGCTGGCAGCAGTCTGGGGAGTGCTGGGCACATAGTGCTTCTCGGTTCCGGTGATTTCCTCGACATATCCGCCTGCACCGTCGCTGGAGTAAAGAGGATTGTTCTTCCAGTAAGATACGGGCTGGTTCTCCATGACCATCTCGGAGCTGTTGTCCACGGTCTGGGTCATGTAGGGATTGGAGGTGTAGATGTATTCACCCATGCTGAGTGCACCCTGGACGGAGAGACCGGGCACGGGAACGGGGACCTTGAATCCGAGTTCGACACCGGCGTGGCGCTCGTCGATGCCCACCATCGAGAAGTTGGTGAAGGCATTCTGGAGATCGTCGTAGAAACTCATCAGGTCGGTCTGGTCGTTGATGGTGGTGTAGAAGAGCGTTCCCCTCACGTTGTAGCCGTTGGCCGAGTACGAAGCGTTCAGGTCGGCCGAGAAGGTCTTGACGGTGGTGAGGTTGGGAGCGATGCTGTTGCGGGTACGGGGCGACAGGAAGGCCTGGTTGAACTTGGGCGCGTCGTTGTAGTAGCCCACGTTGGCGTAGAGCCTGGTGTTGCCGCCTATCACGTAGTTGACACCGGCCTTGGCACCGTAGGTAAGGAAGCTCTTATGCTCGCTTTCACCCTGGGAATCATCGGGGAAGAGGCCGTTCTTCCATACGCCCTCGCGCCAGAAGGTGTTGTAGCCGACCTTGCCGGCCACGTTGGCGCTGAGGTTGCCGAGGGCATACTTGGCATTCACCCATCCCTCGTAATTCTGCACGTTGGCGAAATAATCGTATCCGTACTTGTCACCCTTCTTAACCTTCTGGGCGGTGTTGCCGTGGGCATAATAGTAATCCAGGTCGTTCTGGACCGCTATGGGATCGGCACCGAAGTCGCGCTCGGCGAAGTTGTTGATATTGATGAAGTACTCGCCGCCCAGCAGGTCGTCGATGCGGGTGTAGTACTCGGTACGGTTGACCTTTGCGCTGAGGCCTCCGTTCAAGGACAGGAAGTGGTTAACCTGGTACTTGGCGGTGGCTGCGAGGTTGAAGTCGTTCTGGTCCACGCGGCGCTCCTGGATGACATACTTGGAGCGCATGTTACCATCCTCGTCGAGGCTGAGGCGGTTCACGTCATAGAGCCTGTCCCAGTTGACCTGGGTATATTGAGGATAATCGTCGGGGTGGGTCCAGATTTCGGTGGCCCAGGCATACTTGCCGGTATTCTGACGGTTGAGGTCAGGATCAGCGTTATAGAAGTAGCTGGGGAGATTGCGGTAGTAGTCCGGGCGGGGGTCGGCGGCATCGTACCAGTCGAGGGCGGTATTGCCGTTGCGGCCGAAACGATAGAGGGCGGTGACGCTTGCCTGGAACTCGTCGGAAGGAGTGTAATCGTACTTCACAATGGCCACAGGCTCGTGGGTCTTGGCCACGCGGGAGTTACGCACCACACCGTTCTGATAGCCCCAGTTAGGGTTGTACATATTGTCCCCTACCAGGTCGTAAGCCTCCTGGGTGGCACCCATCTGCTTACCTCTCTCGCCGGGCGTTCCGAAGAAGACGAATCCGAGCTTGTGGGTATCGTCGAACACCTTCTCGGCAGCTGCATAGTATGCGAAAGAACGGTAATATACGCCGCGGATCCAGTCGTTACCGCCGAAGCGGCCGCTGACGTTGAAGGCGTAGGCCCAGCCGTTGTCCTGCATTCCGGATGCGTAGGAGAGCATCAAACGCAGGCGGTAGAACTGGCTGTTGGTAAGGGCGCTGGCCCTGAATCCCTTGCGGACGTTGGTAGCGTTGGCGAAGATGTTGCTCGATCCGTTGTAGCCGCTGAAGCCGTACTCGGAAATCTCGTTGCCTATGGTTGCCTCCTTGATGCGGGTGGCCTCGTTCAGGCCGCTCCACAGGGAATAAGGAGAGTAACCGGTAATGGCATCGTTCATCTTCACGCCAGCGAGATACACATCCTGGCTTTCGCTCAGGTAGCCGCGTGTCTTGAAACGGACGGCGCTGAAGCCGAAGCTGGCGATATTGTTGAAGATATCGTTGGAGCCGCCGATGATGGCCGGGCTGTCGTTGTAGCCGGAGTCATCGAGGTCGAACTCCATCAGGGAGGCATCTTCCATATTCTCCATACTCTGGGTAGGAGTCAGGGAGACGTTGAACATATTCTTCACATATCCGTCGTTGACCGTTACGTTGACGGTATTCTGCAGGTACTCGCTGGCTTCGATGACAACGACATACATTCCGTTCTTAAGGTTGTCCACCTTGAACTGGCCAACTTCGTCGGACTTGACGGAAGCCACGAGCTCGGCTCCCGAATATACATTGAGCACGGCACCCTGAACCGGTTCCTTGGTGCCGCGGATGATCACGGTACCCTTGACTCCTCCGCTGTAGCTGTCCGGGGCCTGAGGGGCACCCATAGCCACGAAGCCGAGGCCGGTCGCGAATGCCAATGCTGCTGCCAATATGGTTTTTCTCATAATAGCGTTATTTGGTTACAACAATATAAGTCGGATAGTGGTCGGAATACCCACCCACGAATGCTCCGCCGGAGAAGGTGCGGAAGGGCGTTCCCTTGTAGGGGCCGGTCTGCTGGGTCATGAAGTACTTCTTGAACACGCGGCCGTAGAATCCCTTCTTGTTGATCTTTGCAATCTTGAATCCGTTGTCCGGGGCTTTGGCAAGCTGGCCGTTCACCAGGATGATGTCGTAGATATTCCACTGTCCCTGGTATGCGAGGGATCCGTAGCCGGCCTTGAGCATACTGAGGAAGGGGGAGAAGAAGTCGCCATCCGCCATCTCATCTATGGTCTCCCTGCCGTGCATGAACTTGGTCATGCTCACGTCGGAGGGATTGTCGTTCATATCGCCCATGACCACGATGCGGATGCCGGGGAACTCCTTCTCGAGCTGCGCAGCCCTCTGGTAGATGATCTCTGCTCCGCGGGGACGGAGGTCGGCACCCTTTCCGCCTATACGGGAAGGAAGGTGGGCCACGAAGAATGCGAACATCTCTCCGTCGATGGTGCCGCGGACCATAAGCACGTCGCGGGTGCGGAAGTTATCCTTCTCTTCCTGGGTCCAGGCGCTGAAATCGATTTCGCTGGGCTCGAAGGTGAAGGGGATGCTTTCGGTGGCGATGGGAGTGAAGTACTCGGGCTTATAGAAGAGGGCGCAGTCCACGCCACGGCGGTCAGGGCCGTCGAAATGGACTATCTGATAGTTGGCGGCGACGATTTCGGGCTGGGAAACCAGGTCCTCGAGCACGTGGCGGTTCTCGATTTCGCTGACACCCAGGATGGTATGCCAGCAGCCGTTATCCTTGGCCATTGCCTTGATTACGGTCGCCATGTTATGGAGCTTCTTCTCGTACTTGGCCTCCGTCCACTGGTTCTGGCCGTCGGGAAGGAACTGGTAGTCGTTCTTCCCGTCGTCGTGATAAGTGTCGAAAAGGTTCTCGAGGTTGTAGAAGCCGATCACGTGGCTCTTAGGCTTACGCTCTGCATTCGCGCAAGGGGCGACGAGCGCAAGGGCAAGGATGATTGCTAAAACTCTTTTCATATCTGTTAATACCAGGATGAAGGCAGCCAGTTGGGTGCCTGGGCCTTCAGTTTATTCGTTGTTTCGTCACCTACCTTCTTGGGGAGGTTGACGAAGAATTGTATTCCGGTCTTCCGCTCCAGTTCGTCTATGCTCATGGCAAAGTCGCCCGGAGATCCGGAGAGGGTGGATTCGTGAGGCATATAGATGCCTGCAGCGCTGTAGTTGTTGAATCTGCCATACCCGGCGCCATAGAAAAGCAGAGCCTTGAAATAGGCGTCCGGGACGGTTATGCTGTGACCGTCACGGTCACGGGTCTTACGGGAGCCAAGCACGGCTCCGGTAACGACATACAAAGTGTCGGAAAGTTTGGCCAGGGTGCGCACGGAACCTTCCAGGGCTGCCCAGATGCCACTGTTGAAGTCATAATCCTGAGGGGTCATGTTGGTGGCATAGAAGGTGGCGGCGTTCCTGGAAGTGGTACCCTGCCTGTCGGCGGAAGGGATCTGATGGCCGCGGGTGTAACCGGTACCATAGGTGCTGATTACATTCTGCTGGCAGCTCTGGGGCAGAAGAGGATCGTATGCCCAGTCATCCGTCCTGCCAAGATATGAGCCGATGAGGCTGGTATTGAGGGGATAGGCCACCCATACGGCATCGAAGTCGGAAAAACTGTAGTAGTATGAGTAGTTTCTCATCTCCCTGGATCCCACGGTCATATAGTGGGTGAAGAATTCCTTCCCGTCATCGGCAGAGGTGGCGGGGAGTTCCAGCCAGCCTTGGGTGGCTATCTTCGCTCCATAGCCGCCTACGTTCGCCCATCCTTTGTTGTACTGGGTGAAGCTGGCCTCGGCCTTGCCGGCGGCAGATTTCAGTATGATCTTGAGGCTGCGGGGATTGGCGGTGTCGTCATTCTGGGAGTAGCGGAACTTGACATTGGAAACGGGTCCGTTTCCGGATGTCGGATTCAGCTCTGCCCATCCGCTCTGTTCCCCTTCATAGACGATTTCCAAGGTCCAGGCCTTGCCGGCCGTGACGCCTATGAACTGGCTTCCGGCCTTTGATTCCACGGAACTCTTGGGAAGGGAGATTTCGGGAGTTACCTTATCGACCGTCTTCTCTTCCCGGGTACAGGAAAATAGTGTCAGTGACAACGCTATGAGCGCTGCCACTGCCACTAAGGATATGAGGTTTGAAAACGGCCTCATTATTTCGGATTGAATTAGTCGGTAAGCTTGTAGAGATATACGTTCTTAACGGAGGTAGAGCTCTTCTTATAGTAGCGGAACCTCTTCTGACCGTTATCAGCATTGTACCTGAAGTGGGTATCGGCTGCTTTATCCACGATCTCGGCAGTGCCGTCGGAATTGAGGCTGATCTCGTTCAGTACCTGGCTGTCGCCGAAGTTGAGTGCGTTCTTGCCGGATGTTCCGGAAAGGTACTTCCCGCTGGCGGTCTTGACTGCATAACCGCCGGTCATCTTCTCGAAGGTGACGGTAGCAGCAAGCGTGCTGGCATCCGCAGCAATCTTGTTGTCACTGATGGTAACCGCGATATTCAGAGCTGCTGCGTCTGCAGTTCCCTTGCCGTCGAAAGCGACCTTTTCGTCTTCATTGACGATGAGATAGGTTCCAGCCCAGTCGCTGGGAGCGGCGGTCACCTTTACGAAGGCGGTTTCTTCACCGGTAGAGGACTTCTTGCCCTGGGTGATTACCACGGTGTACTCCTTCACGGAGACCTCGGCAGTAGTGGAAACCTTTATGTTGGCGACCTTGGTGCTCTCGGTGCTGGTATTCTCGGGGAATGTGACGGTAACTTCCGCCTCGCCGGTGCCGGAGGTGGCGCTGAGCACGAAGTCAGCGTTGTCGCTGGAAGCGGTCCAGGCGCAGTTGCCCTTGACATTGAACTTGGCGGAGGTGGTTGATGCGATAACTGTTATGGCAGTAGGAGCAACCTCGAAGTTGGGGGCAGCACTTTCCTTGATCTCGGTAGGGAGAATGTTGAAGTAGTAGGTATTGGTTCCGCTGACGCCGCCGAAGTAGCCGGTGAAATCATAGATGGCACCGTCGGTAAGGGCATCGGTAAGAGTGGTAGCCACTACGGAGCCAACGCGGGAGCCGCCGATTTCGATATTGAAGTAGCTGTTGGACTTCTTGAGCTTGCCGGTAACGGTAACGAGTTCGCTCCAGTTCCCGTTGTAGGCATCGACTGCTGCTGCATCGAGGGCCTTGGGGGTCTGAGCGGCAGGAGTGATGGTCTTGGTGCTCTCGGCGAAGGTAGCGTCGGTAAGCTGGATAAGCTCGGTGGCGCCATACTTGGCAACGGTACCGGTTACGGTAACCACCTTGCCCACTGCGGGCAGGGCAGCTTCCTTGTCGGTGACATAGACGTAGAGGTTCTTCTCGCCGCCATCGTTGATGACGTAGGAGGTCTTGCCTGCGGCAACGACTGCTCCGTCCACGATTGCACCGCCGGTCACGCTGCCTGCGAGGACTGCGGCGATGGTGGTCTCGGTGAAGGCGGGCTCGATGCGCTCACCGGTAAGGCCGGCATAGTCGTCAGCCACGGTGAAGAGGAGCTGGAGGGTTCCGTTGTAGAAGGAGGAGATACCCTTGATGGTACCGCTTCCGGAAGGAACGGTCTCGTCTTTATAGCTGGAGTACTGGCTGGAACGCACCACGAAGGTGTTGCCTTCGGCATCCTCGAAGTTGACGCTGGTGGCCTTTCCGCCCTGGACCCAGGTCTTGCCGATATCGGCCTTGGCAACCTGCACGCCTTCGAGGGCTACATACTGGGCCTCGTACTTGTTGGCGAGGAAATCTGCCATGGTAACGGTCTTGGCTGCGAGGGTGGCATCACCGGTCTTGCTGGCGTTCTGGAGCTTCGCGCCTTCGACCTCAAGCTGTCCGCTGTAAAGCTTCAGGGAAGCACCGGTAAGGTCGACGGAGATTTCTTCCCCGCGCTTGAAGGTGGAGTTGGCGTCGAAGAAAATCTGCACGCCTGCAGTTTCATCCTGCAGATAGACGATCTTCTTGGAAGTGAGGTTATTGAGGTCGACGTTGGAAAGGACGACACCCTTGACCATCGTTCCCTCGGCGATGTTGACAACTTCTTCGCCGGTAGGAGCCTGCTCGCGGAGAGCGGCGATGGTGATGTAGGAAGAGCCCTGCTCACCTTCCTGGTTGACGGTGATGGTCTTGGAACCAAGCACGGTAGAACCCTGGAGGATGGAGATGGTAACGGTTCCCATACGGTCTTTACCTGCATTGGCAAGGACGTCGATGGAAACGGACTGCTCTTTGGCGGAAGCTTTTCCGCTGGCAGGAGTAACGGCAATCCAATCGGCTGCGTTCTCGGAGACGCTGGCGGTCCAGTTGCGGGTAGCAACGAACTTTACGGTCTGGGAAGACTCGGCAGATGCAAGATTGATGGTAGCATCACTTTTGAGGGTGATCGCAGCAGCGCCGAGATCCGGCTCTTTGGGGTCGCACCCTGCGAACAATACGGTCGCAGCGGCAGCCACAATAGCGAATATGGATTTGATCTTCATAATTGATAGTTTTAGTTTGTATTATAATCTGTTGATAAATGAGTTCATATAGCCTTCAAATATAGTTATTCCTACGGAATAAATCAAAAAAAAAGCGCAGCCCGGAGGCTGCGCCCATAAAAGTGCTTCAGAACTTAGTTCTTGGGAACATAAACAGCGAAGGCAGCGGCGGCTGCGGCCATTTCGTCGGCCGTCAGCGTGGGAGCACCGAACTTCGCGAGGTTGAACGCCCTGTAGTTGAAGTCGCCCCACCAGGCATCGTCCACCACGACGAAGGTGTTGGCTACATTGGCCGGACGGGCTGCGGTATTCTTCTGCCCGAGAGCCTGCCATCCCTCAGGACGGTACTGGCAGCCATAGTTGACGACTATTACGGATCCGTTGGGTATCTTGGACTTCTCCACAATATTGGTGGCCACATACTGAGTACTGGTAGTCGAGGCCAGGTTCGAGTTGCTGTCGGTAGTGGAGTTGTAGAAGGCTCCGGGGGTGTAGGTAAACTCGAGTTTGGTATAATTGGCCGGGTCAAAGCCGCCCTTGCGGAGCAGCTCGTCGGTAGATGCCACAGGCTTGGGGATGAAGATGCCGAACACGTGCTCGAGCTCTTCCTGCTGGGTTTCGTCAAGGCTGGGATTGCCTCTTCTGGCCACGTTGAAGGCCCTGTAATTGAAGGAAGTTCCCCACCAGGCATCGTCCACCACGACTACAGGATTGCTGTCACCGGTAACGTTGTCGGGGCGCTTGCCGGAGTTCTTCTTTCCCTTCTCCTGCCAGGCATCGGGACGGTACATCCATCCGTTGGCCACCTCCGCGGTGCCGCCCTGGATTACGAGGACGGAGCCTACGGGAAGCTTGCTCCTGTGGAACTGCTGGGTGGCGGCGAACTGGCTGGAGTTGCTCTGGCCGGTGATGATCTTGGAGTGGTTGGTGCCGTCGATGGAGTTCCAGTATCCATTATGAGTCCACTCGATTTCGACGCGGGTATAGTCTTCCATCTTGTATCCTGCATCCTCGAAGATCCTCACGCAGGGTTCCCTGGTATCGATCTCGGAGATGACGGCAGGAAGGACGTTGAAGTACTTGGTAGAGCTTCCGCTCACCCCGCCGAAGAATCCTATGATGCCATAGGTCTTGCCATCTACCAGGGCATCGTTGCCGGGGCTGGCGACGATGGATCCCATCCTTTCGCCGCCGATCTCGATGTTAAGGTAGTTGCCCGATTTCTTTAGTACGCCCTGGATGGCGACGAGCTCGGACCAGTTCTCCGCATAAGCGTCCACTGCAGCGGCGTCGAGTTTCTTGGGAGTAGGAGTGGTGATATTGAAGTCCTTGGTAGATTCGGAGACTTCGATTTCGGTAAGTTGGATGAGGTTTGTAGCGCCGTAGGTTGCGACCTTGCCCTGCACCTTCACCTTGGTGCGTGCAGCGGGAGCCGCGACGTTCTTTCCGAATACATAGAGGTTCTTCTCTCCGCCGTCGTTGATGACGAAAGCATTATTGCCGGCCGCCATCACGAAACCCTCGACGATAACACCGCCGGTGGCAGTTCCGGCCAGCACTTCCTCGACTGTCGCGTCGACGAAGGGAGGTATTCCGTTTTGCTGGGTTACGGTGACGGACTTGGTTCCGGCCACCTTGCCACCATCCATGATGGAGATGGTCACGCTGCCGGAGCGCTCAGCCTCGGTATTGGCGGCGGCGCTTACCGTTACGCTCTGCTCCTTGTCGGAGGCTTTTCCGCTGGCAGGGGCTACGCTGAGCCAGCTCTGGGCCTCTTCCGAAACGGTAGCTGTCCAGTCACGGTTGGCGACGAATGTAATGGTCTTGGTGGTTTCGGCAGAGGGGATGCCGATTGTAGCCTCGCTCTTGAGGGTGATTTCTGCGGGGCTGGGTTTTTCATTGGTCTTTTCGCATCCGGAGAGGATGAGAGCAGCCGCTGCTGCAAAGACCAGAAGGGATCTGATTCTCATGATTAAGTGTTTTAGTTCTATTAATTTGTTGTAAAACAATTTCTTGCGGACTGCGAATATAATTATTCCCTCCGAATAAAGCAAAAAAAGGAATCGGCCGGAGCGTCAGACGCCCGGCCGATTCGATCAGAAGTATATATCCGTATTAGTTCGCGGTGAAGTGTGCGGCATCCCAGATACCCACCTGCAGATTTGCATTGTAGCGGGTAGGCCAGCAGACGAGGTCGCCTTTGGTATTTGCGGCGATTTCGATCTTGTTCTTGACCTGGGAATAACCTGCGATGCTGCTCTCGCCCTGCTTGACGGTAGTGTTGCGGTTCGAGGTGGTAAGAGCGGGATCGATGGTTATGCCTTCGAGTTTGACCTTGCGGTTCTGCTGGCGCAGATAGCTGGCAAGGAGCTTGTCGATGGTGAGCACGGTGGCTGCGGGAGCCTCGCCTGCGGTAACGGTAGCAGCGCTGACGTTGATGTCGGTAAGCTCTGCGAAGCCGTTGTAGAGCTTGATCTTACCGGTAACGGTTCCGCTGATGACGTCACCTTCCTTGAGGCCGTGGCCGCTCTTGTAGAGCTGTACGCCGCCGGTAGCATCCTGGATGAATGCATTGTTGCCATTGACATAGCTGACGACTGCGTCGGTAAGCTCGGCCTTGAAGCTGGCCTCGGTTGCAGCGGCTGCGTTGTCGAGCTCGGCGATGTTCTTGTAGCTAGCATCGGCTACATCCTCGACCTTCACGTCCTTGAACTCCCAGGTGCCATATGCATCTGCGGTGCTCTTGTAGGTGAATTTGATCTTAACGAGGCCGCCGGTGAACCTTGCGAGGCTGATCTGCCCGGAAGCGACATAGCTCCAGTTCTTACCCTCGGAATAGACGGGAACGAGGACCTGGGTCCAGCTGGCGCCGTTGTCGGTGGTGACATATACGGTGTACTCGTTATCTACATTGCCTGCAAACCTCTGGGCGTGCTGGAAAGTAAGGACAGGGTTCTTGGCACCGGTAAGGTCGATGTTGGGGCTGATGACGCTGGCTTCGGAAACTCCCTTGCCGGTCACCTTGCCGACCATTCCGTAGGAACTGCTGTTGGTCCAGATGTTCTCGACACCTTCGAAAGGAGTCACTACCTCGACCTCCCAGGCACCGAATCCGTCGGTAAGAGGATCGTTGTAAGGCAGAGGATATGCGGAGAGACCGGAAGCCTGGGTCACGTCGATGTTGACCTCGGTAACAGCCTCGCCCTTGGTGGACTTGAGGGTGATGACGCCCTTGCGGGTATCCTCGGTGTTGGCGCTAGCGTGAATGTTCACGAAGGTGGTATCGGCAACGCGGGAGATGCTGCTTACGCTGAGCCAGCCTGCGTTGGAAGAGAAGTCGAGATTATCTCCGCTGTACTGCACCTTGGCGGTAACGGTGGTCTCTTCCTTAGGAAGGGAGAACTCGAGATTGTCGACGGTGATCAGCGAAGGGATGATGCTGACGATGGTAACGTCCACGAGCTCCACGGTGCCGTTGTAAACGGTCTTGGGGCCTTCGATGGTAACCACGTCACCAACTGCGAGATCCCAAGCATTGGGGTTGGCAGGGCAGTTGAGAACCTCCATCTCGGGTTTGGTCTTGTCGAAGGTAGCACCCTTCTTGTCGCAAGTACCATAGATGTAGAGATCGGTCTCGGAAGTGCCGTCGTTGATGTACCAGTTGCCATAGTTGGTGCCGGTGATCTTGGTGACCTTACCGGTGACCTTGTAGGTCTTGTCGGGGCCGTCGAAGACGTCCTTGATGGTAGATGCAGGAACCTCGACACCGGCAGGAGCGGCCTGGTTGACGTTGATTATCTTGGTCTTCTTGCCCATCACGATGTTGACCTCGGTCTTGCGGGCAGCGGTGGATTCGGTAGCGGAGAAGCTGACGGTCACTTCCTCTCCGGCGGCGCCGGCAGCAGGAGCGATGGTAAG
The DNA here is from genome assembly GCA_016287875.1 of Bacteroidales bacterium. Classification (GTDB taxonomy): domain Bacteria; phylum Bacteroidota; class Bacteroidia; order Bacteroidales; family UBA932; genus Cryptobacteroides. The sequence goes on from JAEEXQ010000006.1 coordinate 59,265, forward strand.
CCAATCGACTTTAGTGTCAGGAATGGAAGCGGTCCAGTCCTCATCTCCCTTGATGGTGACGGTGACTGCAGTACCCTCGGTAGGAATGGTGATGTAGTCGTTGGAGACTTCCAGGCCTTTCATTTTAGCCACAGGCTCTAACTCAGGGTTGCAGCTTGCGAAAAGGGCGACCGCTGCAGCGAGAGAGGCGATAATATATTTGAATTTCATAACTAGCCTGATTAATTAGTTGAACATGTACTTAAGGCCGATCTGCATATACCAGCAGTTGCCGAGAGTGTGCTGGAAATCCCAAGTGCTGACACCCTTGTTGACGGTGGTGGAGAACACGGGAACTCCGTCGGGATCGGTACGCTCATACTTCAGGATCTTTGCATTTCCGTTGGTATCGTGCTGTACGTCGGTATTCCAGGTCTTGGTGACACCCCACTGGGAGTTGAAGAGGTTGCCCACGTTCTGGACGTCGAGGCTGACCTGGAGAGTATTCTTGACGCTGCCGACCTTGATGATGAAGTCGTGAGCGTAGCGGAAGTCGAAGATGTGGCGGAGAGGCTGGTTCACAGCGTAAGCCTCGGCATACTGGCCCTTGTGGGAGCTGAGGTACTCATCCTGCTTTGCGAATTCGACATACTTGTCCATATCTTCCTGAGTGGCGAAGCGGAATGCAGCGTCAGCGCCGACACCCATCTCTTCGTCCTTAGGAATGTAGATAAGGTCGTAGTTGTTACCGTCACCGTTGAGGTCGTTGGCGTAGATGTAGCTGTTGCCGGAGTAACGGAGGCCTTCGTAGAGGAGGCTCCAGTGGTTGTGCGCCTTGTCGGTGTAGCTGACGGAAGCCATCAGACGGTCAGGAAGGTTGTAGCTGGAGTTGTGCAGTATGTTGAAGTTCGGGCCATCGACGGAAGGAATGTACTTCCAGGCGGCAGTGGCGTTGGAACCGGGCATACCGGTGATTTCCTTGCTGACGGTGTGGGTGTAGGATGCGATGAAATCAAGTCCCTTGACAGGCTCGGCCTTGAGTTCGATGGTTGCCATGGAACCGTAACCCTCGTTGGAGTTGGTAAGGATGTAAGCGTCGGTCCTGTTGTACTTGTAGTTCGAAGGATAGATATGACGCTGGTCGGCACCATTGAAGGTAGCCCAGCCGGAGTTGTCGTCGGTGATGTTGTAGTTGGTCAGCATCACGGCGTTGAGAGTCTTGTTGTAGATGTACTCACCAGTGATGGTGACAGGGAAGCTTACGGGAAGAGTCCAGTCGAAAGCGATGGAGGACTTCCACACCTGAGGCATCTTGAAGTTGTTGTCCACACCTGCGACCTCGCTGGGAGCGGGAGCGGTTTCAGGAGTGATGGTAGTAGGATACTTGTCGGCGTCGATTCCGTTGAGGATCTCGAGGATCTTCCAACGGTCGGTCACGAGCTTGCCACCCTGGACGAACTTGGAAAGCACTGCAGCATCCTTCATCTGGGTCAGACGGCCCTTCACGATACCTGCGTTGGTAGGCATGTTGGTGAAGAACACGAGAGGGATACGGCCGGCGAAAAGACCGGAACCACCGCGGATCTTGAGGCTGCGGTCGCCGAATACATCGTAGCTGAAGCCGATACGGGGGCTGATCTGGATATTGCTCTTAGGCCAGAGACCGGTATCAACGTGACGCCCGCCGTAGTCGATAGCCTTGGTGGCGTTGTTGGTCATGATATCGTCGTTGTTGAACGAGATATTGTCGAAGCGGATACCAGCGGTAAGCTTGAGTTTGTCGTTCACGCTCCACTCGTCCTGGGCATAGATGCCGAACATTGCGAAACGCACCTTTGCGGAAGGATATTCATCCTTGTCGAAGCCCCAGTCGAATGCCATTGCAACGGGAGCGTTGCCGGCGTAGAAGTCGGAGAGGCTGCTGAACTGGTACATACCGGTACCGTTACGCATATAGGTGTTGAGAGCCATCTGGGCCTCGTAGTTCAGACCTGCGGTAATCTTGTGGTCGCCAGCATAGTAGGTGATATCGTCCTTGATGTTGAGATCGGTACTCTGAACCTTGTTACGATAGGTGAAGAGTTCGGTACCGAAGTTCATGTAAGGCATGGATTCGTCGCCGAGGTCGCCCGAGGCAATCTCCACGAAGGGGAAGAATCCACCGTCGTTTCCACGCACATCCTGAGTATCGGAGTAGGTGAAGAGGAACTGGTTGGAGAGGTTGTCGGAAAGACGGCTGTTGAGGTCGAAGCCGTAGGTGGCGATGTTGTTCATCTGGTTGTACAGCGAGTTGCTGAACACGAGACCATCCTTGCTGACCATGTTGTTGCCGAGGGTAGGAACGTCACGGGAAGTGGAAGGAACTTTCCACTCGTTGGCGGTGGTGTAAGTGTAACGCAGAGCCAGTTTGTGATTCTGGTTGATGTTCCAGTCGATACGGCCGAGGAACTTGGTGGTTCCGTTGTCCTTGTTGTAGTCGGAGTAGGAACCGGGGTCGTAGTCGTAGTTGTCCTTGAGGAACTGGCGCATGGTCGCGGCCTCGGAAGTCTTGACGCGGGTGATCATGCGGTCTTCGTCTGCCACGCCGTCCTCGGAAGTACGCCATTTGATGACCTCGGAAGGATTAGGGGTGCGCTCGGCATTCACGAAGAAGAAGAGCTTGTTCTTTACGATAGGTCCGCCGAGGGTGAAACCGTAAGTGGTCTCCCTTTCGGTAGTCCTCTCGAGATCGACACCGTCGATGCGGCTACCGTGGAGGTTCTCGTTCTGATGATATACGTAGGCGGTACCCTTGAGGGTGTTGGTTCCCGACTTGGTAATGGCGTTCATACCACCTCCGATGAAGTTGGACTGGCGGACGTCATAAGGGGAAACGATAACCTGGATTTCCTCGATGGCATCGATGGAGATGGGGTTGCCACCACCGGGAAGGGATGCGGAAAGACCGAAGTTATTGTTGAAGTTTGCACCGTCGACGGTAAAGTTCGCGGAACGGCCTGAGCTACCGGAGAAGTTCATTCCGTTTCCTCCGAAAGGAGAAAGCTTTGCGATGTCGGTCATACTCCTGCTCACGGTAGGGAGCTCGTTCATCTGCCTGGAGGAGATGTTGGTGGATGCACCGGTCTTCTCGACGGCAGCGAACTTGGAAGTAGGAGCTGCGGTCACGACAACTTCCTGGAGCATCTGGGTGTCATCCTTCATCGTGGCGTTCAGAGCATAGAGCTCACCAAGCTGGAGGGTAACGTCAGAATACTTGACAGTTGCAAAGCCAAGGCAACTGACCTCGACAGTGTAAGGGCCACCGGTACGCATACCCTGGATGGTATAGCGACCTTCGCCATTGGATACCCCGCCGTAGGTGGTTCCGGAAGGAACGTGAGTGGCTACGATGGCCACGCCAGGGAGAGGTTCACCGGACGCATCTACGATGCGGCCGCCAAGGGAAGATGTCGTCACCTGCGCGAATGCAGACACGACAAAAAGCATCGCTAAGAAGCTCAGCGACAGTCTCTTGAAAACTTTTTTCATAAACTTTTTATTGTAGATAAGTTTGATTTCAGGCTGCGAAGTTAATACATTTTTCGTATCTTTGCGCCCGAAAGGGGAAAGATTTGACTGCTTGCAACCCCGGTAACTTAAAAAAATGCTAAAATGAATTATCTCTTCACATCCGAGAGTGTCTCGGAAGGGCATCCTGACAAGGTTGCCGACCAGATTTCAGATTCTATTCTAGACGAATTCCTCCGCCAGGATCCGGAGGCAAAGGTAGCCTGCGAGACCTTCTGCACGGCAGGTCTCGTGGTCGTCGGAGGCGAGGTCGCGTCCGAGAACGCATACGTGGACATCCAGAAGGTAGTGCGCGACACCATCTCCCGCATAGGTTACACCAAGGCGGAGTACGGCTTCGACGCCTCCTCCTGCGGAATCATCTCCACCATCCACGAGCAGAGCGCGGATATACACCGCGGCGTGGTGCGCGAGGACGAGATGTCCCAGGGCGCCGGGGACCAGGGCATGATGTTCGGTTATGCCTGCAAGAATACCCCCGACTATATGCCTCTGGCCCTCTACCTTTCGCACAAGCTGCTGCGCGTGCTGGCAGATATGCGCCACAGCGGGGAAATCTCCTATCTCCGTCCCGATGCCAAGGCGCAGTTCAGCGTGGAGTTCGACGGGCAGACCAACAAGCCCGTGCGCGTACATACTATAGTATTGAGTACCCAGCACGATGAGTTCGATACCGACGAAGCCATGCACGCCCGCATCGAGAAGGATGTCCGCGAGATAGTACTCCCCCGCCTCATCGGCTCCCTGCCCGCCCACATCGCCGCCCTCTTCGACGGCAACTTCATCCTCCACGTCAATCCCACCGGCAAGTTCGTCATCGGCGGGCCCGCCGGAGATACCGGGCTTACCGGCCGCAAGATCATCGTGGATACCTACGGCGGACGCGGCGCCCACGGCGGCGGCGCCTTCTCCGGAAAAGATCCTTCGAAAGTGGACCGCAGCGCTGCCTATGCCGCTCGCTACCTTGCCAAGAACCTGGTAGCCGCCGGCGTGGCCGACGAATGCATCGTGGAGCTCGCCTATGCCATCGGCGTAGCAGAGCCCGTCAGCGTCTATGTCAACTCCTACGGAACCGGTGTCCGGCCGGATGCAGAAATCGCCGCCAAGATCCGCGAGCTCTTCGACCTCCGCCCCGCCGCCATCGTCCGCCGCTTCGGCCTGAAGAATCCCATCTACGCCCCCACCGCCGCCTACGGCCACTTCGGCCGCGAACCCTACGTCAAGGACGGCATCCAGTTCTTCGGCTGGGAGAAACTCGACAGCGTGGAGCCCCTCCGGCGCGCCTTCGGGCTGTAGGCCCCGCCCGGGTGCCGTTGTTGCACCATATCCGATGTTTTCGCCGGGCAGCTATCCTACTGATAATCAACACTTTACTGAAAACAAATCGGTCAAATTCGCCGATTTGTTTTCAGTATATTATTGTAAATCAATCGGTTAAGTGCCCGGGCCAAAATGCAGAAACCTCCGGATATTCTCTTCTTTTGCCATCAGAATAGTCCTGAAAGCTGTTGCAAGCTGATTCTTTTGTTCATCACTTAGCATTTTAACGTTCACATTCCAGAGATTAGGGAACATTTGACGTGTCAAGGCTATCATTTTCATATAACAAGAGTGATCGCCGGTATCATCTTTAAGATCATATTCCGCACCAGCATTGGAATCTACAGCAATCATTGCTTTTTCAAAACTCCCATATAGGTTAATCAACGCATCGTAATCCAGGAAATTATATTTGGAGATCACATAATCGATAATCTGCGCCTTTTCCTTCCTATTCAAACCAGAGAACAGCCTTCGCTGTGTAGCATAATTCAATGGTTCATCATTGTCATAGGAAATATCCACCAGTTTCATTGCCCTTTCCATTTTTCGGCTACACTTCTCCCTGATAATAGGTTCTGAAAACGGATTAGGATTATTGTAATACGCCAGCAACGTCCATCTGTTATCGATGGCCTTCCGGTTCATTTTGCCGGCAACCGGGTTATTGCATACATAAGCTATGTTGCCGAGTATCCTTTTCACGCCCTTCTCTGCCATATTCCCGGTTATATGTATGCGCAGTCGAGACTCCCACCTGCCTTTGGAACAGCGTGATCCGTTGCCTTGTTTCGTCCAGTGTGGTGGCGTGGGTGTGGTTGAACATTATGGAGAAGGCGATGAAGACCATTTCCATCCTTCTGGCGAATAAGCTGAACGTGGTGAGGTACA
>JAEEXQ010000037.1 GCA_016287875.1 Bacteroidales bacterium
TCCCGCACCATACAGATCCTTGAAGCGATACAAGTCCTCATCGAACTCGCACTGCTGGAATTCCGTAGCAACACTGGCAGCTGTGTATCCTTTCGAGGGCAGGAATGCCGAGAAGGTGTATGTTCCTGCAACACCCGCTTTCCAAGCAAGGCCTTCAAATGTGGTGGAACTCATTTTCTTTTTGCTGCCATTGACGGCAACGACGGTGATGTCATAGATGTTTGCGAGTCCAGTAAGGGTGGCATCGTAAATGCCGTCGGCAAATGCGATGTCCGAACCTTCTGCAAGAACCTTATCAATATATGCATTCTCGCCGCTAGCTTTGATAATGGCCGCCTTATCATCCTTTTTCTCGACCAGATATTTAGCAGAACTGACTTTTCCGTTTTCCACAAAGCGTATCTGGATATCTTCGTCGGCATTATATTCCGAGGAGGGTGCATACTGGTAGATAGTTACGTAAGGGTAGCTATCGCCTCCAGGAACCGTTCCCTCGTCTGCCTGACAAGAGGCAACGAATAGGCCAAGCAGTGCAATGCTTGCAATGTATATAATTCTTTTCATCTTGTATCTATTTATATATTACCAGATATGTTCATTTGAGTCGCCCTCAAGAGGCTCGGGAATAGGATTCTGAACGAGAGCCTGATTGTAGTTGGCTTCGGTTCCGACAAAGCAAAGGGTCATCCACTGAGGAACTGTGTCGAGGTTCCACTTGAAGTCTTTGTTGTGGATGGTTCCGGCATAATTACGGATGATACCCTTGTTGAGACGCTTGATGTCTTTGGTAGCGAAACCTTCGCCCCAAAGCTCTACACGACGCTGCCACCAGCATTCATTCTGGAAAGCAGGAGTGGCAGAGTTATTATAGGCCTCGTTGTGATTACCATAGGTGAAGCTGGCGTCACGGGTCTTGGCGAATGTAGTAAGGAGGGCGATACCCTCAGCCTCTTTGCCAGCCTGCATACCAGTAGCTTCTGCCTCGATAAGGTACATTTCCTCAACACGCATAAGAGGAACGGCTACAGTGAAAGCAGCATACTGGTCGTTGTGTTCACCGTTCTTAGGACGGAACTTGATTTCAATGCACTCAAGGGTACCACGTTCGCTGGTAACCGTGCCAGTCTTGTAAACTCCGGCAGGATCATCGGTATAGGCAGCGAGCGCTGCAAGGGCATCGGCCTTTGACATAGCATCAAGATCAGGGCTGAGGAAGCACATCTTACGGAAATCGCTATCAGGGATTGTCGTGTAGAGGTGCTTGTCGATACGCTTGGGTCCAACGTAATTGGCAGAATAACCGCAACCGGAACCGCTGACTTCGATAATCATCTGAGAGCCCCAGCAGGAGTCCGCATCATTCAAAAGAATGTTGTTGTCGTCAGACTTGAAGGTCAAACCGAAAAGCCAGGAATCATTGGGCGTATTGAAGCCGTCTGTCTTGGAAAGATACTGCTCCTTGGTCATAAGTGTATAACCATTCTGAGCCTTCTTTGCATAAGTGGCTGCATTTGCCCAGTCTTCCATTTCAAGATATGCACGAGCTTTAAGACCATACACGACGGAAGTATCAGGAGTATACTTGTCTGGACGGACATATCCGGAAAGGAGCGTTTCGGCTTTGTTAAGATCGTCTATGATGAAATTCCATATATCCTCGTTAGTAGCACGGGGATTATTCTTGGCCATTTCAGGAGTAGTTTGTTCAGTGATGATAGGAACAGTAGGTGAAGTCTTGTCAGTGGCGTAGTTCTTATTGGAGTACATCCTGGCAAGATCCATATAGAACATAGCGCGCATAGCATGGGCAATTCCGGCACCGGCCTTATGGCTATCATCAGGATTCTCCCCTGCTACGCTAAGAACAACGTTGCAGTTCTTGATCCATCCGTAATAATATGTCCAAGGAACCTGACAGACGGCATAACCAGGCCCGAGGCCGGTTCCGCACTCATACCAGGTACCATACCATTCGCTTCCGGAAGTTTCGGGAACGATATCCTGGCCCATTACATCCCACTGGAGGAAGAATGAGGGATAGCCAAAGTCCCAGGGATATTTATTAGAATTACCACCATAGGTAAAAGATCCAACCAGGGCCCCCGTAATTCCGTCCACGAAACTCTGGAAGGCTCCAGGAGCATCCAAAGCTTGTTTTTCGGTAATAGTACTTCCCTGAGGGAATACTTCTTTTATGCAAGAAGTCGAGGCTACAAGCAGAAATGCAGCAATCAATATAGCTTTAAAAGTAGTTTTCATATTCAGTTCTCCTTTTTGATTAGAAAGTTAACTGGACACCACCTGAGATGGTGCGTACAGGAGAATACCTGGTAATCGAAATATTACCCGTGTAAGATTCCCTAGGGTCGAAGCCCTGACGGGCGCTGAAGTATGCGAGATTCTCGCCCATAACATAGAAGCGGGCCTTAGAAATTCCGGCCTTCTTGACAATATTCTCAGGGAGAGTATAACCAATCGAGAAGGACTGGAAGTTAAGGTAACTGGCATCCGTAAGGAAGCGATCCGAAGCAGCAGCAGTGAACTGGTCACCATACTGCCAGCGAGGTATGTTGCTGGATGTGTTGCTGGGGCTCCAGGACTTGTACCAATCCTTGTGGAAGTTTGAGCCTGCAGAACCAGTGTTTTCGCAAGGTGACATATACGCGGCATAACGTGCGTCATAACCCTGGCCACCAATCTGATAATCAAAGGTAACCGATGCGTCAAAGCCCTTGAAATTAATGGAAGTAGAGAATCCACCGAAGGCCTTAGGAAGCATGGAACCGAGGTTATAATAGCTGGCTACGTTGGGATTTGATGTAGTGCTGCTATATTTGCTACCAGGACGGTTGACGGCACCTTCAAGGCTGTCATCGACATAATAAAGAGCCTTACCATTCTCGTCGACTCCGGCATAAACGTGGCGGAATGCCGAGAACATGGAACCGCCTTCTTCGAGCCATTTGTTATCCTCGGTAAAGCCGTTTGTCCCGGCGATCTTCTTGGTATCAGGAAGTTCGAGAATCTTGTCCTTGTTGCTAGCTATGTTGGCACTTACGGACCAAACGAAATCATTTGAGCGGATGATGTCGGCATTGACGCTTACCTCTATACCATTATTACTGATCTTACCGAGGTTTCCATAATAACCGCGGGCGCCGATGGACTCAGGAACAGAGAGCCAGAAGAGCTGACCGTCGGAAACCTTGGAGTAAAAATCGACGACACCGGAAATACGGCCCTTGAAGATGCTGAATTCGGCACCGACATTATAGTTGGTAGTGGTCTCCCAGGTAATATCCTTATTGCCGATGCCGTAGAAGGTGGGCGCCATAGTGTAGGTGCCCGTGGATGAAATAGTATAACGGTCGGTGTAAAGGAAGTCGTACCTCAGAGCGTCATTGCCCTGCTGGCCTACGGATGCTTTGATTTTGAGGATATCTACAGCTGGAACGTTAAAGAAACCTTCTTTGTTTACAATCCAAGCCGCACCGAAAGACCAGAAATTGCCCCAACGATTATCCTTGTTGAATTTGGATGTAGCATCACGACGGAATGAAGCAGATGCATAGTACTTCTGGGCCCAGTTCGTCTGTGCGCTGACGAAATAGCCTTCGACATTATATTCTTCGGAATTGGAACCGGAATTATACTGCCTGTTCGCAGCAGCATCCAGCTCGAGGATCTCGGGAGTGTAAAGTCCCTGAACCTCGGCAGAGAGGTTTGAGGTCTTTGCATCGTACCATTCATGACCGGCCACGACATTGACATTAAGTTCACCAAACTGATTGATGTAGTTCACGGTCTGGATGTGATTGACACGGATGCTGGTTACGTCAGACTTAAATAGCTGGCCTCTTACGCTGACCTTGGGGCCGTATAAGGAGTTATCATAATGCGTCCGCTTGGTATCACCCCAGATAACGGTTGAAGCGACATTGGCTTTCAGATGATCCGTAATAGTAAAATCAGCACTGAAACTACCGTTAAACTGGTTTCCGTCATATTTATTGAGATTGTACCTATTGTTTCCTAACGGGTTACCCGTCTGAAGGAAAGCGCGGTTAACAGGATAGTCATCACCAGCTATACCATAATCGTATTGCGGGTTGCCATTGGCATCGGTACGCACGACAGGTTTACCGCTAGCATCCAGCACATATACGTATACGGGATAAATCGGCGCTATGCGAGAGGTATAGTACATAAGGTTTGTGGACCCAAGCTGCTCATCCAAATTAGGGTTGGACAGTCTCTTTGAATTCACGTAGCTGACGTTGGCGGCGAGTTTGAGCCATTTCTTGACCTGATAGTCTGCCTTTATACGTGCACCGAAACGCTCGTAGCCGGAGTACTCTATTATACCATCCTCATTAAGATAGCTGGCGCTTGCATAGAACGAAGCCTTTTCGGTTCCACCGGAAACACTTGCGGTGTATTCTTTGCGAAGAGCTTTCTTGTAAGCAAGGTCGGTCCAATTATCGGGCCTCAACCAATAGGATTCTCCACCGTAGTCAAGCTTATAACCAAGGGTAGCATTAGGATTAAGCTTTCCATCCGAACCAATGAGTTGCTCGCCGGCAGGAACGGTAAAGACCTGATACTTCAGGTCGCTCAACATCTGAGTGTTGGCATCGACATTAGCCTGCGCTGCAGACAGTCCCCTGCCGTAATAGTAGAGGTTGTACAACTGGGCATAGTATGCCTCATAGTATTCGCCAGGGTCGGTGATGAAGTCATAATCCTTAACTGCACGGCTATTGACGCCCCATTTGACATCAACATTCACCTGAGCATCAGCTGAGCGGCCTTTCTTGGTTGTGATTATGATGACACCGGATGCACCGCGGGCGCCGTAAAGTGCCGCAGATGCAGCATCTTTAAGGACGGTCACGGATTCGATATCGTTCTGAGGAATGTTAGCCAAGGACGCGGAGTAGGTGGCACCATCAACGATAATCAGAGGATCGGTTTTGGAATACATAGAAGAAATACCGCGGACGTTGATGTCTCCGTTTCCGGAACCAGGAGATCCGGAGGCGCCCCTCATCTGAAGACCTGCGACTGCGCCAACGAGAGCGTTTGCAACGTTGGTGGTCTGACGCTTCTGGATGGCATCAGCCTTCAGCACGGAAGCGGACCCGGTAAAAGCCTCCTTTGTAGTAGTACCAAAGGCGACCACGATGGTCTCGTCCAACTGCTGGGCGTCGTCAGCGAGCACTACATTGACAACGGAACGTCCATTGACAGCCACTGTCTGCGTAGCATAGCCGACTGAAGAAACAACAAGGGTTGCTTCTGCCGGAACAGAGAGTGTATATTTGCCGTCGAAATCGGTGGCAACACCCTTGTTAGTTCCTTGCACGAAGACTCCTGCACCGGGAACCGGATTCCCGGAGGTGTCAGAAACGACACCGTTGACAGTGATGTTCTGAGCGAGTGCGGTAACGCTTAACAGAAGCATCAAAGCCGAGATAACAAGCTTAATTTTTCTCATAAGCCATTTGATTAATTAAACAATAAAACTAAACTAACTATACTGTTTGTAACTGTTCGCTTTCCATTTGCAAACAATAGGTTGCGCAAAAAGTGGCTAGCAAGTTCGGAAAAATTAATTATAAATCCAAATAGACCAAATAGTGCATCCCTTTCTATTTGGAGTCGCTTTTTAAAGAAAAAGTCAAAAAAACATGTGTATGAGCGGGATAGCCGCTTACAAATATTAATTTTTTGCCGCCCAAAAGTAACAAATAAAAACTTTTAAAAATTTATTAAAATATTTAAATAGCTACTTGGGGCTCTTGTCAATTAATCCAGCAACTTGACAGTATGTTCCAAATGCTGTGCGCAAATAGTCTGAATCTCGCCGACAATATCTAAGCATCTGTTTTTGGAAATCCGTATGCCGGTGCCTGCTTTGAGCACATCGTCAAGCGATGGATTTCCTTTGAACATAATTGATGTTGAGTGTTCTCCGCGAGTCCCTTCCGGAGAATACGTGAGGTCATACGCTGGAGCAAGTTCCCAACCGGATGGTTCCCGGTATATGAAACTGAAGTTCTTGGAATGGTCATCCTTATTGATGGATACTATATTGAAAACCATCAGCCGGAACATTTGTTCTACCTGCGCTGGATCCTGAGTAAGATAACCGGTCAATGCCAGCAGGTTGCTATAGTCGGCCGTCTGGGCTCGGAAATCTACACCCAACAGGCCGGCGGCCGTGGACGTGTGCAGCCTAATGCCATCTTTCGATATGTCGAATCGTTCCGTCGCAAAATACTTCCCCTCCACCAGTTTGACCTCCGGAATCTTTATACCACATCTTTCTGCAGTCTTCATATATTCAAATTCCGTCTTCCCTAAATCTTCCGGATCAGATAGGTGCCTGAATTTCACGATCCAGTGACGATTATCCTTATCGGATAGCACCACCTTAGGACGGGCACCACCGGAATTGCCACTATTGTAGTACAATAACGAGGCAGAAGACTCGTCCTTTTCAGACAAAACATCCCAGGCTTTTCTCTGTAGTTCTTCGTAGTCCGATACATCCTTTCTATCCTGATGGGGAATAAAATCTATCTGAGGTCGATACTCAAGAGCCCCCATTCCGGACGATCCGACAATAGAGAGAAGCTGTAATTGTGATAGATTCCATATAGACAAGCCATGCAACCGAAGCATTTTGTTAATGAGATATAACCCGTAGCCATCTGGAATACTATCGTTGAACACCCCGAAATTGCCAAATGTGGAAGTCTCTCCGGCGACGAACAACTCTTCTTTCAACGGCAACTCAAGCGGCGATATCGAAAAGCCTTCAGCGAGCCACGACTTGTCGTACTCGAATATGCATTTACCCTTTATCATGCGTAATCTGCCTACGATTGCGCCATGATATAAAACAGAGACTTCAGTTATATCTTTCATTTGCATCGCTTCCCCCTTTTCCTGTTTTCGTTATCTTGTATATCTTTCAGTTCATCGATGGTTCTATACTTTGGTTCGTGCATCACGTTTACCAGTTCATCAAAATAGTTCAAAGTACAAACAATCTTTACAAAAGATTCTAACGAGATCTTCCCCGTCGTTTCAAAACGCTCGATAGATGGGGCCGGAACACCTGTAAGTTTCGACAACAGCTTCCTGCTTACGCCCTTTTCCAGGCGCCTCTGCCGTTCGTTCTCCTTCAGAATGGAAATAGCCCTTTCCGGACTCTTGTCAAATATTTCCAGCGGATAATAAACTTGTTTATCCATACGATACTATGTGTTATATTGCAAATATAGCAATAATTCATAAAATAGTATGGATAACCACAATTAATCCAGCACCACCAGGGCGGGGGAGGGATGATTGAAGCGGAGGGAAACCACGTCGGCGGTGGCGCGGTTCAGGGTGCCTCGGAACCAGTAATCGAAATGGACATCGTCCAGGGGCCACTCAAGGCCGGATGTCTTTATGCACAGGGAAGGATCCTGCACGAAGAAGGAAAGCTTGCGACCTTCGCCCACGTGCAGTTCGCAGCTGTCCGCAACTACGAACGCAGTGTTATAATCGGAGACCATCTCCAGTTTGACCCCGGCGGCAGAGAGGCCCATCTCTTTCTCCCAGAATAGAAGATACGAAAGGTTCCCCAGCGCATGCGCTTCGCTGCGGCCCAGAGCCCCAAGGATGCAGATATCATCTGCCTGCGGATAATTCGCCCGCAGCCAGCGGAAAGCCTTGTCCAGGTCGTTGTAATCCTGCTCTTCCACCCGCACGGCCCGGGGGCCCAGGGCCTCACGCACGGATGCAGGCGTAGAATCCATATCCCCCACTACCGCCGCTGGCTCTATGCCAAGTCTGCGCAACCGGCGAAGAGAGACTGCACTGTCGCAGCAGACCACGACATCGGCATTGCGGAGTATCCAGAGGGGATATTCCTTGCGGGGGAATTCGCCGTTTGCGAGGATTACTGCTGTCATTGCTGGGCTCCTCCTACAAGGTCTAGGATTTCGGCGGTAATCTTCTGCTGGCGGCCTTTGTTGTATTCGAGCGTGAGTTCGCCGAGGAGGTCTTCGGCGTTGTCGGATGCGGCTTGCATTGCCAGCGTACGCGCCGCATGCTCCGCCGCTATCGAATCAAGCAGCACCGTATGGACCCTCAGCCGCATCACCTGCGGCAGCAGCGTCGCCAGAATCTCCTCCCGGCCCGGCTCCAGAATGTATTCCTCTGGCTCCTGTCCGGATGTGGGTAGTTCCTCTGAAACCGTCTCGCAGCTCCGCTGCTCGACCCCACCATTAGCTTCGCTCATGGTCCCCACTCTTACATTGCCGAGGGTGGCATGGGTTTCAGAGGAACTCCCACCTCCGGACAAGGCAAAAGGAAGGTATGTTTCGACGCAGACTTTCTGGGAAGCGGTGCTGACGAAGTGATTGTATATGAGGAGGACGCGGCTGTAGCGCCCTGCATTGAATGCATCTATAAGAGTCTGCGCAAACGCAGATGACTTCTCGAAACTGTTGCGCCCAACGAGGTCGGCATTATCCTCCGGCGCAAACCCTGCCTTACGCATGGCCTCCGCCATCTTCCGTCCGACGGAAATCACCTCCACACTCTCCCCCGCCCTCCGGCACTCCTCGACCACCTCCTGTACCTTATGGATCACATTGATATTGAACGCTCCGCACAACGACGAATTACTCGCCACCGCCACTATCGCCACGGATTGCCCCTCTCCGGGCACCCCCGCGCTCTCGCAAGATGCCCGATCAGGTCGGGCATGACGGTCGGCCAGGGAGGGGTCCGCGACAGCGGACGGGCGGAGAGAGGGACTGACTCCCTGGCCGGCAGACAGGACGGCAGCAAGCATCTGGGACAGGGCGGCGGTGTACGGCCTAATGCCTTCGGCCGCCTGCTGCGCCTTCCGCAACTTCGCCGACGCCACAAGCTTCATCGCCGAAGTAATCTTCAGCGTACTCCGCACCGACGCAATATGATCCTTTATCTCCCTGAGCGAAGCCATCGCGCAAAACTAAACGTTAACCTGCGAACAAACCTCGGCAGCAACCTTGGTGAGTACCGCCTCGATATCCGCATCTATCTTACCATCCGAAAGAGCAGCAAGCACATCCTTATGCGAAGAACGCATCCTGTCGAGGAAAAGCCCCTCGAACTCGGACACCTTCTCCAAGGGGATATCCGCCATAAGAGCGTGCGTGCCGCAGTAAAGCACCGCCACCTGCTCACCCACGGGCATAGGGGCGTACTGAGGCTGGATCAGCAGACGGTTATTCTTGCGACCCTTGTCCAGCGACATAGCCGTAACCTTGTCCATATCCGAAGAGAACTTGCTGAACGCCTCCAGCTCGTTGTACTGAGCCTGGTCTATCTTCAGCGAACCAGCCACCTTCTTCATACTCTTCACCTGTGCCGAACCACCCACACGCGAAACCGAAATACCGACATTGATGGCCGGACGGAAACCCTGGTTGAAGAGGGAACTCTCGAGGTAGATCTGGCCGTCGGTGATAGAAATCACGTTCGTAGGGATGTAGGCGGAAACGTCCCCCGCCTGGGTCTCGATAATGGGCAGGGCCGTGAGCGAACCTCCGGCCTTGACCTTGCCCTTGAGGGATTCGGGAAGGTCGTTCATCTGCTCCGCAACCTCCTGCTGGCCGATAATCTTGGCAGCACGCTCGAGAAGACGGCTGTGCAGATAGAACACATCTCCCGGATAAGCCTCTCGCCCGGAAGGGCGGCGGAGGATCAGCGACACCTCGCGGTAGGCCACTGCCTGCTTGGAGAGGTCGTCGTAAACTATGAGCGCAGGGCGGCCCGTGTCGCGGAAATACTCCCCGACGGCAGCCCCGGCGAAAGGCGCATAATACTGCACGGCCGCGGGATCGGATGCGGTCGCGGCCACCACGATGGTGTAATCCATCGCACCCTTCGAGCGCAAGGTCTCCACTATGGAAGCCACGGTGGAACCCTTCTGGCCGACGGCAACGTAGATGCAATAGACGGGCTTGCCGGCCTCGAAGCAGCTGCGCTGATTGATGATGGTATCGATTGCGAGGGCGGTCTTACCGGTCTGGCGGTCGCCGATGATCAGCTCGCGCTGGCCACGGCCGATGGGAATCATCGAGTCGATGGCCTTCAGGCCGGTCTGCAGAGGCTCGGTGACGGGCTCGCGGAAAACCACTCCCGGCGCCTTGCGCTCCAGCGGCATTGCGAAGAGCTCGCCCTTGATATCTCCCAGGCCGTCCAGGGGCTCGCCGAGCGGGTTCACCACGCGGCCTACCATCCCCTCGCCCACCTCGATGGAAGCGATGCGGCCGAGCCTGCGGACGGGCATACCCTCCTTCACCTGATCGGTAGGGCCGAGCAGCACGGCGCCGACATTATCCTCTTCGAGGTTCATCACCACGCCCTTGACTCCGGAGTCGAACTCCAGCAGCTCTCCGGCCTCGGCATTCACCAGGCCGTAGATGCGGGCCACGCCGTCGCTCACCTGGAGCACCTTGCCGGTCTCCTCGAAATGGACGGTGGTATCGATGTCTTTCAGCTGCCCGAGCAGTATGTCGGAAATCTCGCTGGGCTTGATAGTATTCTGCGTCATATTATTCTGTTGTTCTTTTGTACGAGCTGGCGGCGTATGTCGTCGAGCTGACGGCGTACGCTGGCATCCAGCGTCTCATTTTCGAGTTCGAGCACGAAGCCGCCAAGCAGCTCGGCATCCACGGAGCAGTCGAGTATGACCCTGCATCCCGTGCGGGAAGCGATCAGCTCCTCGGCACGCGCAGGAAGGTCGGGAGATGCCACCGCGCAAACCAGCTTGGCCACCACTATGTGATTGGCCTCGCACCACATACGGACGAAATCGTTCAGCACGAATTTCAGGCAATCCAGCCGCCTGTTGCGGCGGAGCAGCAATACCAGCTTCTCGATGTCGGGCTCCAGGGGCCTGGGGGCGGAAGATGCGTCCGCAAGCAGGGCCCTCACCTGGGTGAAGACCTGCTCCCCGCGGCCGCTTTCCTCCACCAAGCGGAGGAAGGCCTTGGCATACCTGCTAGCTATTGCTCCTTGATTCATTTACGAAACGGTCTATCAGCGCCTGTTGTGCCTGATCGTTCGACAGCTTTTCGCGCAACACCTTCTCGGCAACATCTACCGAAAGAAGGGCCACCTGGCGGCGGATGTCGCGCAAGGCCGTCTCTCGCTCATTCTCGATTTGTTCCCGGGCCTTCTCCACCATATCAGCGGTCTGGGCCTTTGCATCTTCCTTGGCCTGGGCGAGGATCTCGCTTCGGGCCTGGGCCGCATCCTTGAGTATGCGGGCCTGCTCCTGACGGGTCTTCGCTATCAGCTCTTCCTGCTCCTGGGCCAGCTTCGACATACGCACGCGGGCCTCTTCGGCGAGCCGCAGCGACTCGTCGATGTGCGCGTTGCGCTTGTCCACCATTCCTGTTATGGCAGGGAAGCCCCACTTGGCAAGTATGAAGAATACTATGCCGAAGATGAGGACCATCCAAAACAGGAGGCCGCTATCCGGAGTAATCAGGTTCATAGACTAGACAACCATCGCAAGAAAACAGACAATGATGCAAAGGAGGGCCGCACCTTCGATCATACCCGCAACGACGATCATGCTGGAACGGATGTTTCCTGCGGATTCCGGCTGGCGGGCGATAGCCTCCATAGCAGCGTTGCCGACCTTACCAATTCCGTATCCCGCTGCGAATGCTGCAAGAGCTGCTGCAACTGCCGCACCGGCCTTTCCGAGGGCCGCACCGGCAACTGCCTGAAGAATAATTGCAAGTACCATAATTCTATAGTTTTAAAGTTGTTATTCCGCTTTCTGCCTGGCCATCCCTATGTAGATGGACGAGAGCATGGTAAATATATATGCCTGGATGAAGGAAATCAGCACTTCCAGCACATCCAGGAAGATTCCGAAAAAAACAGATATCACCGTGGCGCCTCCGGTCATCAACGGGCCGTATTTGCTGAGGATGAAGATAATGCACACCATGCAGAGTATCTGGATGTGGCCGGCGAGCATATTGGCGAAGAGTCGGATGGTGAGCGAAATCGGCTTCACCAGGGCGCTGAAGAATTCTATCACAGCCATAATCGGCTTCAGCAGCCCGGGCACGTCCGGCGAGAATATCTCCTTATAGTAATGCTTCGTGCCCGTGAGGTTCACCGTGAAGAAGGTGAAGAGGGCCAGCACCAGCGTGCAGGCTATGTTTCCGGTGAGGTTTGCGCCCCCCGGGAAGAAGGGGATGATGCCGATGAAGTTGCTGAAGAGGATGAAGAGGAACACCGTCAGCAGGAATGGCGAGTAACGGCGGTAATCTTCCTCGCCTATGTTCTCGCGGGCCATCTCGTGCACCATCATTATCAGCGGCTCCATCAGGGCGGCGATGCCGGTGGGATGCTCCTTGAGGGCGTCGTGCCTTCGATACCAGCGGGCGGTAAGCAGCACTATCACAAGCAAGAGAAGGGCATTTATGAAGAGCTGCAACACGTTCTTGGTGATGGATATGTCGAAGGGCTTGCTGCCATCCGCACGGACTATCTTCCCCTCGTGGGGAGCGCCCTCGGGGGCGATGTGGTAGCCGGCGTATTCTCCAGTTTCAAGTATGTGTTCCGAGTTGAAGGTCTTGATTCCTCCGTCGATCAGGATTACGGGCAGATGAATTGCCACCGGCTTACCTTTCCAGTCGGTGATGTGCCATTCGTAGCTGTCCAGCACGTGGTCGAAGATGACTTTGCCTATGTCGGTTTCTTCGGCCCTGAGAAGAGCCGGAGAAAGCAACACCATCAGCAATATCATTATCTTCCTCATTCCGCGCATATCTTTATGATGTCATCTTCTACCATCACCATACCACCGCCGACGGGCCGGGAGTGCTCGTGGGAGGCTTCGCGCCAGCGGACATCTCCCGCAACCAGGGCGGAGATGATGGGGGCGTGGCCCTTGAGCACCTCGAAAGCACCCGCGGCACCCGGCAGGAAAACTGCTTCCACCGTGTGCTCTTCGATGCCCGTAGGAGTGATTATCTGGAGTTTCATTTAGCCTGTGCCAATATCTTTTCGCCCTTGGCGATAGCATCTTCTATGGTTCCTACCTGCAGGAAGGCCTGCTCGGGGAGATGGTCCACCTCGCCGTCGAGTATCATCTTGAATCCCTTGATGGTATCTTCTATATCCACCATCACGCCGGGGCAGCCGTTGAAGGCGGCGGCCACGTGGAGGGGCTGGCTGAGGAAGCGCTGCACGCGGCGGGCGCGGTTCACCGTGAGCTTATCCTCGTCGGAAAGCTCGTCCATGCCAAGGATGGCGATGATGTCCTGCAGCTCCTTGTAGCGCTGGAGTATCTGTTTCACGCGCTGGGCGGTGTCGTAGTGGTCCTGCCCGACGATATTGGGGTCGAGTATGCGGGAGGTGGATTCCAGGGGATCCACGGCCGGGTAGATGCCAAGGGTGGCGATCTTGCGGCTCAGCACGGTGGTGGCGTCCAGATGGCTGAAGGTCGTGGCCGGTGCCGGGTCGGTGAGGTCATCCGCCGGCACATAGACGGCCTGCACGGAGGTGATGGATCCGTTCTTGGTGGAGGTGATGCGTTCCTGCATCTGGCCCATCTCCGTTGCGAGGGTAGGCTGGTAGCCCACTGCGGAAGGCATACGGCCGAGCAGGGCGCTTACCTCGGAACCCGCCTGGGTGAAACGGAAGATGTTGTCGATGAAGAAGAGGATGTCCTTGGGATCGGCGGGGTCGGTGGAATCGCGGAAGGATTCTGCCAGGGTGAGGCCGCTCAGGGCAACGCTGGAACGCGCTCCCGGGGGCTCGTTCATCTGGCCGAAGACCATCGCCACCTGGCTCTGGGCCATCTGCTCGCGGTCCACTTTCGACAGATCCCATCTGCCTTCTTCCATCCCCTTCTCGAACTCCTCGCCGTATTTGATGACGCCGGATTCTATCATCTCCCGCAGGAGGTCGTTGCCCTCGCGGGTGCGCTCGCCTACTCCGGCGAAGACGCTGAATCCGTTGTGCTTCTTTGCGATGTTGTTGATGAGCTCCTTGATGAGCACGGTCTTTCCCACGCCGGCGCCGCCGAAGAGGCCGATCTTGCCGCCCTTGAGGTAGGGCTCGAGCAGGTCGATGACCTTGATGCCGGTGAAGAGTACCTCCTGGCTGGTGGTGAGCTCTTCGAATTTCGGGGCTTCGCGATGGATGGGAAGGCTCCCTTCGCGGCTGAGCTCGCCCAGGCCGTCGATGGTATCCCCCACGACGTTCATCACCCGGCCGCGGATCTGTGCGCCCGCGGGCATGGTGACGGGGCTGCCAGTGCTCTCGACTTCGAGCCCGCGGCGGAGTCCGTCGGTGGAATCCATAGCGACGCAGCGGACGGTATCCTCACCTATATGCTGCTGGACTTCGATTATCAGTGATTTCCCGTCGGCTTTGTGCACCTTCAGCGCGTCGTGAATGGAAGGGAGCGCACTTTCCTGCTTGGAATCCAGGTCGAAATGCACATCTACCACCGGGCCTATGATCTGTGAAATGTGTCCTGTTACTGCTGACATCTCCGTTAGGTTTTTTTAGAGAGACAAAGTTACGAAATACTGACGTATTATTGATAAATATGTGGGAATTTCGTAATTTTGCGGCGCATTTAGCAAAGATTTTTTACTTTTTAGCATAAAATTATGAGAATTATCCAAGTTACAGGTCGCGAAATCCTCGATTCACGTGGAAATCCGACAGTCGAAGTAGAAGTTATCCTCGAATCCGGTATCAAAGGTGTGGCAGCTGTCCCTTCAGGAGCTTCCACCGGTGAGAACGAAGCTCTCGAGCTCCGCGACGGCGACAAGAAGCGTTACGGCGGCAAAGGCGTGCTCAAGGCCGTTGCCAACGTCAACGACGTGATCGCTCCCGCCATCATCGGAATGAGCGCTCTCGAGCAGCGCGCCATCGACAAGACCATGATCGAACTCGACGGCACTCCTACCAAGAGCAAACTCGGCGCAAACGCCATTCTCGGTGTTTCTCTCGCAGTTGCACACGCTGCAGCTAACTATCTTGACATTCCTCTCTACAGGTACATCGGCGGCACCAACACCTATGTGCTTCCCGTTCCTATGATGAACATCATCAACGGCGGTGCCCACTCCGATGCTCCTATCGCTTTCCAGGAGTTCATGATCCGTCCCGTCGGTGCCAGCAACGAGGCTGAGGCCGTCCGTATGGGTGCCGAGGTCTTCCACGCTCTGCAGAAGGTTCTGAAGGGCCGCGGATGCTCCACCGCAGTGGGTGACGAGGGTGGTTTCGCTCCCGCACTCAAGGGAATCGACGATGCTCTCGACTGCATCATCGAGGCTATCAAGGCCGCCGGTCTCGAGCCTGGTAAGGACATTACCATCGCTATGGACTGCGCAGCTTCCGAGTTCTGCTTCAAGGAGGACGGCAAGTTCTACTATGACTACAAGCAGCTCAAGGATGGCAAGAAGAAGGATCCTCGCGGAAAGAAACTCTCCAGCGAGCAGCAGATCAAGTACCTCGAGAAGCTCATCACCAAGTATCCTATCGATTCCATCGAGGATGGTCTTTCCGAGGAAGACTGGGAAGGCTGGGTGAAGCTCACCAAGGCTATCGGCGACCGCTGCCAGCTCGTGGGTGACGACCTCTTCGTGACCAACGTGAAGTACCTCGAGAAGGGTATCAAGATGGGTGCTGGTAACTCCATCCTCATCAAGGTGAACCAGATCGGTTCCCTTACCGAGACCCTCGACGCTATCGAGATGGCTCACCGCAACGGCTACACCACCGTTACTTCTCACCGCTCCGGCGAGACCGAGGACACCACCATCGCCGACATCGCAGTTGCTACCAACAGCGGTCAGATCAAGACCGGCTCGCTCAGCCGTACCGACCGTATCTGCAAGTACAACCGTCTGATGAAGATCGAGATGGAGCTTGGCGACACCGCCCAGTACGGTTACAAGAAGATCCGCTAACGCGCGTCATTGCCGGCCTGACCGGCAATCCGATATTTTCGGCAGCATCCCTGGGGTGCTGCCGATTTTTTTGTTAACTTTATGGTCGATAACATAATAGCGTACCTATGACTATAACCATGATCATCGAGCTTCTCATCGTGCTGGCAGCCCTCTACGTGGGCTCGCGCTACGGAAGCCTCGCACTCGGAGCCATCTCCGGCATCGGCCTTGCCATCCTCGTATTCGGATTCGGACTCAAGCCCGGGACTCCTCCCACCGATGTCATCTACATCATCATCGCGGCCGTAACCTGCGCGGGCACCCTCCAGGCCTCGGGCGGTATGGACTGGATGATCCAGATCGCGGAGAAGATGCTGCGCAAGCATCCCGACCATATCACCTTCCTGGCGCCTCTGGTGACCTTCTTCCTCACCGTGCTGGTGGGAACCGGGCACGTGGTCTATACCATTATGCCAATCATCTGCGACATTGCGCTGAAGAAGGGGATACGCCCGGAGCGCCCGTGCGGAGTGGCATCGGTGGCGTCGCAGGTGGGTATCACCTGTTCCCCCATCGCCGCCGCAGTGGTGGCCTTCGTCACCATATCGAATGCCAACGGATATATGGTATCCATCCCCCAGGTGCTGATGGTCACCATCCCCGCCTGCCTCATAGGCCTTATGTGCGCCGCCGCTGCCTCCTACAGGCGCGGTAAGGATCTGGACAAGGACCCGGAATTCCAGGCGCGGGTGGCAGACCCGAAGATCAACAAATATATGTACGGCAGCTCCGCCACTACCCTCGACAAGGAGATCACCCGCGAGGCCAAGGCATCCGTCTTCATCTTCCTGGCAGCCCTGCTGGTGATTGTCTGCTTCGCCTTCTGCCAGATGATCAAGATCGACGGGAAAGCCCTTTCGACTGTGCTTGCCCTGCCCAAGATGAACATCTGCATACAGATAATAATGCTGGTGGCCGCGGCCCTGAACATAATGCTCTGCAAGGTGGATCTGCCCAACACCGTGTCCGGATCCGTCTGGAAGTCCGGAATGGTGGCGGTGATAGCGATCTACGGCATCGCCTGGATGGCGGATACCTACTTCTCGAACTATATGGATGAGATGAAGGCGATGCTGGGCGGTCTGGTGGAGAGTTATCCCTGGGCCATCGCGCTGGTGTTCTTCGCTGTGTCCGTGCTGATTAATTCGCAGGGAGCGGTCGTGGTGGCGATGCTGCCGCTGGCCTATTCCCTCGGAATCGCCGGGCCGGTGCTGCTCGGAGTGATGCCCAGCGTGTACGGGTACTTCTTCATCCCCAACTATCCCTCCGATATCGCGACTGTGAACTTCGACCGTTCGGGAACGACGAAGATAGGCAAGTACCTGCTGAACCATTCGTTCATGATGCCGGGGCTCATCAGCGTCGGCGTCGCGACGGTGGTGGGATACCTGATCACCTGCGTTCTCTTCCCCGGCTACTTCGGTGGGTTTGTTTCGTAGGTGTGGCGAGGGCTGCGTGGTAGGTGGTTGCCGGGCGTGGTTGGCGAGCGGAGGTGGACTGGCGAGGTTGGCAGGGTTTGGCCGTTTGCCGGGCGGTTGCCGTTTCTCCGTACGGGCAGTTTTGCCAGGCGGTGGTGGACTGGCGGGGTTTGGCCGTTTGCCGGGCGATTGCCGGGCGAAGTTGGCCTGGCGAGGTTGGCGGGTGGTTGCCGGGCGGTTGCCGTTTTTCCGTGCGGGTAGTAAATTTCGATGTATGAACCTGATATTTGATTTCGGCGGGGTACTGATCGACTGGGACCCCCACCATCTGTACGATCCGTATTTCGGGGACCGCGCGCGTGCGGACTGGTTCCTGCAGAACATCTGCACCATGGAATGGAACACGCAGATGGACGGAGGCAAACCCTTCGCGGAGGGCATCGCCGAACTCTCCGCCCGCTTCCCCGAATGGTCGAAGGAGATCGAGATGTTCCATTCGCAGTGGACCAAGATGGTCGGCGGCCCCATCCCCGGGATGCTCGAGCTGGTGCGGGAACTCAAAGCCGCCGGCCACCGCCTCTACGGCCTCAGCAACTGGTCTGCCGAAACCTTTCCGCTAATCTGCGACGACTATCCCGTACTGAACTTGCTGGACGGCATGGTGGTTTCCGGCTTCGAAAGCGCACCCCGCGTGGTGGGTAGTGCGGATGGCATTGCTGCGGAGGGTACTGCGGGGAGTGCTGCTGGGGGTGGTGCTGGGGGTGCTGCAGATGGGCATGCGGATGGCTTTGCTGCGAGGAGTGGGGCTGGGGGTGCTGCAGATGGGCATGCGGATGGTGGCGCAGATGGGTATGCGGATGGCTTTGATGCGAGGAGTGGTGCTGGGGGTGCGGCTGGGGGTGCTGCTGGGAGTGGTGCTGGGGCGCGGATGAGCGGACGCGCGCCGCTGATCAAGCCAAACCCGGAAATCTACAAACTACTGCTATCACGCTATTCACTGCAACCCGCCGACTGCATCTTCATCGACGACAACCCCGCAAATGTCGCCGCCGCCCAAACCATCGGCATCCACGCCATCCCCTTCACCAACTGCCCCAACCTCCGCAAACAACTCGCGGAACTCAATCTTTTATAATAGCGGAACACGCCCCTCCCTCAGAAGAACACACCTCCCCCCAACGGTGCGCGTTCCTCTCCCTGCAAAACACCACTCTCCCAGAAGCCCCCTACCTCCCAGCAGAAAACGCCCCCTCTCCCAGCAGAACTCCCTCCCGCCAAAAGCCATTCATTCCACCAGCGCGGGCAGAAAAACCCCCGATTTCCTGCCCGGACCGTGCGAAATCTTCTGCGCGGGCAGAAAAATGCCCGATTTCCTGCCCGGACCGGCCGAAAATCCCAGCGCGGGCGGAAAAATGCCCCGATTCCTGCCCGGACCTACCGAAAACAACAGCGCCGGCAGAAAAATGCCCGATTTCCTGCCCAGACCGTGCGAAATCTTCTGCGCGGGCAGAAAAAACACCGATTTCCCGCCCGGACCTCCCGAAAAACGCAGCGCGGCGGGCAAGGTCTGATTTCAGGGGTGGGACCTTGCCCGGATTTCGGCCATACAGGTGGTTCCGATGGGCAAGGTCCCCCAGGTGCGAGGAGACCTTGCCCGGATTTGCTAGGACCTTGCCCGGAGAAAGGCGGCAGAAGGCCACAGAATGACATGGGGTGTGAATGGTGTAATTTCAGCCCGGGGACCATTCACACCGGAAGTGCGTAGGAGGCCGATTTGCGGGAATGGTGTCGCCCTTGAAATTACACCATTCACACCAGGACAGCGTGGAGGGCGGTCGGCCAGAAAGGGGAAAGTCGCCTGTTCTGCGACGAAAAAGGCCGGGCAGCTAAGTCGCTGTGTGTCAGGGAGATACCGGAAATAAAATCGGCAAATTTTGCCGATTTTATTTCCAGGAAGTGGCTGTGTGTCAGCGACTTAGCTGCCCGGCAGAAACGCCGCCCTCCCGAGCTGCTGACGACCCCCCCCCTCACCAGTTGGGAGAGT
>JAEEXQ010000038.1 GCA_016287875.1 Bacteroidales bacterium
GTCCCCGGCAAAATACCATGACCTGCAGCATTTTTGGCTGTTTTTGCTGCAGGTCTATCAATAATATGCGGTTTGATATGCTGAGGAAAAGGTATAGGGTGAACAGAACGCCTTCTGATGGGCAAGATCTGATTTTATGCCTGGGACCTTGCCCTCATATCGGCCACCCAGGTACTTCCAATGGGCAAGATGCCCGCCATGAAATTAGACCTTGCCCGCTGAATCGTCGTTGAATGGTGGTGGGTGATTCCGGTCCGTCACGGAGAAGGGGAGAGTGATCCCGTTCTGCCACGGAGAAGGGGTGGGTGTTCCTGGTCTGCAATTGTTTGGCAGACCGGGAACAATTTCGGGCGTTTTTGTTCCTGGTCTGCTTTTTTTTGGCAGACCAGGAACACCTAGGAGCTTATGCCGGCGCTCTAATTAGCAATTGTCGTGTGGCGAGCAAGCTTATGTGGCGGGCAAGTGTATGCAGCAGCCAAGTAATTGACAGTCAGACAATTACCGGAAAGAGAATCGGGAAAAATCGCCGATTCTCCTGCTGGGAAAGTGCTGATAGCCAGGGGGTTAGGTGCTGCATGGTGTTGGGGAAGATGCCCGGTCGGGGCCGGGCATGACGGTGAGGGGTCGGGCTTGACGGTGTGGGGTGGGGCATGATGGTGTGGGGCCGGGCATGACGCGAAAAGGGGCAGAGGCGGGGAACAAAAAAGACCGGCCCCAAACAGGGTCGGTCTTAATCGTAGTCAATCTTAATCGTATATGTAATATAACTAACTGTCAGCGGCGGGCGAAGCAGGCGCTGCGCGGCGTCGGGGATTACTTCCCAGCGACGGGGATTACTTCTTGGCGACGGCTTTCTTGGTGCTGTCGTACATCACGGGGGTACCGATCATTATGGAAGCGTAGGTTCCGATGAGGATACCGAGGATGAGGGCGACGGAGAGGCCGCGGATGCTCTCACCGCCCCAGATTGCGATGGCAACCATAGGGAGCAGGGTGGAGATGGAAGTGTTGACCGTACGGGTGAGGGTCGCGTTCAGCGAGGTGTTCACAGTCTCGTCGAACTCGGCGTTCGGGTGCAGCATCTTGTTCTCGCGGATACGGTCGAAGATAACCACGTTATCGTTGATGGCGTAACCGATGATGGTAAGGATAGCTGCGATGAAGGTCTGGTCCACATCGAGGTTGAACGGCAGGATACCGGTGAACAGCGAGAAGAAGCCGATCACGATGATAGCCGTATGGGCGAGGGAGACCACGCCGCCGAGACCCCAGTTCCAGCCCTTGAAGCGGAACGCGATGTAGGCGAAGATGATGATCAAAGCAAGGATAACGGCGATGATGGCATCGCGGCGGATATCGCTTGCGATCGAAGCACCCACCTTGTCGGAAGATATGATACCGTTAGGATTCTCGAGAGTGGAAGTGAAGTCCTCGATGGTCATATTCTCATTGACGAACAGACCGTGCAGAGCCTGGAAGAGCATTCCCTCGATCTCGGCGTCCACCGAAGAGGACTCGTCTTCGATCTTGTAGGAAGTAGTGATCTTCATCTGGCTGTCACCACCGAACTGCTTGACCTCGACGGATGCATTCTTGACATTCTCGTCGGCTGCGGCAGCGGCGTCGAACACGTCATTCACTGCAGCACGCACATCCTCGGCAAGCACAGGCTGGTCGAAGCGCACCACATAGGTACGGCCACCGGTGAAATCGACACCATAGGTGAATCCCTTGGTGAAGATGCTCACGAGGGCGATCACGATGAGGGCGCCGGAGATCATATAAGACCACTTGCGGCCGGCCAGGAAGTTGATATGGGTATTCTTGAGGAAATTGCGGGTAGCGCTGTTGTCGAAGGTGATGTTCTTGCCCCTGGACACGCGGCTCTCGAAGATGAGGCGGGTGATGAAGATAGCGGTGAGCATCGAAGTGATGATACCGATGATCAGGGTGGTAGCGAAGCCCTTGACAGGACCCGAACCGAAGAAGAACAGCACGAGACCGGTAAGCAGGGTGGTCAGCTGGCCGTCGATGATGGCGGAATATGCATTGCTGTAACCATCGGCGATAGCCTTGCTCAGACCCTTGCCAGCCTTAAGCTCTTCCTTGATACGCTCGTAGATGATAACGTTGGCATCCACTGCCATACCCAGGGTCAGCACGAGACCGGCGATACCGGGCAGGGTGAGGACGGCGCCGAAGGAGGCGAGGGTACCGAAGAGCAGAACCACGTTCGCCAGCAGTGCGCAGTCAGCTGCAAGACCCGCTCCCTGATAGAAGAGGACCATGTAGATGAGCACGAGGATGAAGGCGATGAGGAAGGAGACCATACCGTCGTGGATGGACTTGGCACCGAGCGAAGGACCTACGACCTGCTCCTGGACGATAGTTGCAGGGGCGGGGAGCTTACCGGACTTGAGGACGTTCACAAGGTCGGTAGCCTCCTCCACGGTGAAGTGGCCGGAGATCTCGGAGTTGCCACCGGCGATCTCGCCGTTCACCACAGGGTAGGAATATACGGTACCGTCAAGCACGATGGCGATCTGCTTGCCGATGTTGTCTTTCGTGAGATGGGCCCAGATGTTCGCACCCTCGGCGTTCATGCTCATGGAAACCTTGGGCTCGCCATTGGTACGGCTGTCGTAGCTGACATTGGCGTTGGTGATGACGGAACCATCCAGAGGGGCCTGTCCGTCGCGGGAAGAAGCCTTGATGGCGACGAGTTCATAGATGTTCTCGGAGTCGCCGACGGGCTTCACGCCCCACATAGGACGGAACTCTGCAGGGAAGATAGCAGCGATCTGAGGCATTGCCAGATAGCGGTTCACCTTAGCGGTGTCGGCGGAAGTGGCATAACCGATGCAGGCACCGGTATTACCCTGGACGGGCTGCAGCACTGCGAAGAGAGGATTCTGGGCGCGGAGGGCCTCGTTGGCCTCGGCCTCGGCGTTGCTGCCAAGCTCTTCGGCGACGATGTCACCAGCGGGAGCGGCTGCAGCGGCGGCGGGCTTCTCCTCGGCGAGGATGCCAGCGAGCACCTCGTTAGCCTCTGCAAGGTAAGGAGCGATCTCCCCATTCTCGAACGTTGTCCAGAACTCGAGGGATGCGGTGCCCTGGAGGAGCTTACGCACACGCTCAGGCTCTTTCACGCCAGGGAGCTCGACGAGGATACGGCCGGAATTGCCAAGCTTCTGGATAGAAGGCTGGGTGACGCCGAAACGGTCGATACGGTTACGGAGGACGTTGAAGGAGTTAGCGACTGCGCTCTCGGCCTCTTTCTTGATGACGGAAAGAACCTCTGCGTTGGTGGATTCGGGAGTGATGCTCTCGCGCATCTCGTAAGTTCCGAACACCTGGCTGAGCCTTGCACCGCCGGTGATCTCTTCCCAAGCCTCACCGAAAAGGGTGATGAAGTCGGACTGGGAATTCACGCTGCGGCTCTTAGCGAGGGCGAGTGCCTGATGGAACTGAGGCTCGGTGCTGTTGCCCGAGAGGGCCTTCACGAGGTCCTCGAGCTGCACCTGCAGCATCACGTTCATACCGCCCTTGAGGTCAAGGCCGAGGTTGATTTCTTTCGTACGTACATCCTTGTACTTATAGCCGAAATAAACCTTCTCATTGGAAATGGAGTCAGTGTACCATTTCTGCTTCTCTTTCTTGATGGAGTCAAGATAGTAGGCCGGTTTGTCCTGCATCGCGACAACTGCCTGTTCGGCATACTTTTTGGCTTTCCTGCCCTGAAGAGAAGATACCAGGGTGAAGGAAAGCTGCCAGAAGCATGCGATGAGCAGCAGGATGGCTACAAACCTGATTGCACCTTTACTTTGCATAACGAATCTATTGTTTTTAAATTTATTTAAACTTGCAAATTAGCTGGCAAATTTACGATTATTTTTCCGATAAAGAAATTATCTACGGGTTATTTCTTAATTTTGCAGGATATAATTGGTAAAAATATGAGAATCAACGGCATTAAAACAGCCCTCGTGGCGGTATCCATCGCGATATCCGCCCAGATTCTCAGTTGCCAGAGCCTGCCCCTTCCCGCCTACGAAACGGCCCTTATGGACGGCGAAGCCAGCCACGCCGACTACGACTTCCAGGCGGCCGTCCAGTTCTACTCCGAGGCCCTCCGCAAATGCCGCGACACCTCCCGCATCCCCGAAATCGAACGCCGTCTCTCCCAGAGCCGCAACGGCCGCGCGATGGCCGGCTACTGCCAGAAGCCTAAGGTAGTGGCCCGTAAGAACTTCTCCCTCAAGGAGTTCTTTCTCTACTACCCCCTCGCCGACCGCTCCTGGAGGCCCGCCCCGAACCGGCTCGACACCCTCGGCGGCATCTTCTCCCCGGTAACCTGGTTCCCCCGCGGCAGCAAGGAGGCCTACTGGTCCATGCCCGACACCGCCGGAGTGCGCAACATCTACTACGCCCGCGACCTCGGCACCCGCTGGTCCTCCCCCTACAAGATGCCCTTCAGCTCGACGGAAGATGAGATCTTCCCCATGGTGAGCGGAGGCAAGCTCTACTTCGCCTCGAAAGGCCTCTTCGGGGTCGGAGGATACGACATCTACGTCTGCGAGAGGCGCGCCGACGGCCGCTGGGGCGAGCCCCGCAACCTCGGATTCCCGTACTCCTCGCCCTACGACGACTTCCTCTTCGTCAACACCCCCGACGGCCGCTACAGCATCTTCGCCAGCAACCGCGACTGCTCCATCGACAGCGTCAGCGTGTATGTGATAGAGAGGGAGATAAACCCTGTGAGCTCCGCCGTGAGCAACGTCCGCGACCTGCGCCGCCTCTGCCGCCTGGACCCTCCCCGGGACCTGAAAAAGGTAGATAACAAGAGCGCGATGTCGGCCTCGAAGGCCAGCGACCCCAACACCGAACTCTATGCCCGCAAGGCCGCGGAAGTGCGCCGCCTGCGGGAAGAAATCTCCCGCGTAAACCGCGAGCTGAGCACCCTGCGCAGCTTCTACAACAGCGCCACCACCGCCACCGACCGCGAGGAGATGCAGGACAAGATAGTAAAGAAAGAAGCCCGGCTGCCCGGGCTCCAGTCGCAGCTCGTAGCTGCCAATAAAGATCTTCAGAAAACGGAGATGGACTTCCTGCTGCACGGGGTGCTCATCGACCGCAGCCGCGTCGAGGCGGAAAGCGACAACGAAGTCGTTGGCGTGGAATCCTCCTACACCTTCACCCGCCGCAGCCTGGGAAGCTCGGACTTTTAGCGTCCGCTGTCCTTTATCATCCCCGCAACACGAGTACAGAACCCGGCGCTCTCCAGCAGCTGGGTGGTGGTAAGATGCATCCTCCAGCACCACTTGTTATCCGGATCCGCGGGATCGTTGATGCGCTCGGCACGAGGGTCGGGGGCGCGCAGGGACTCATCCATCGCCAGCCAATCCTGCAGAGGGAACACGGCCAGCATGCTCACCGAATCCAGATGCTCCTTGACTATGCGGCGGCACTCCTCCGGCGACTTGTCATCGCTGTTCCAGAGGCGTATGGAGGTCATATCGTGCGAAGAAGTGGCCACCACGCTCAGGTAAGGCCAGCCGCGGCCCTTGTCCATACGCTGCATCTCCAGCGTCAGAATCTTCTCGTGGTCCATCACGCTCGGCACGCAGTCCGGCACCATTCCCAGGTCCTCCCCGCAAGCCAGCATCCCCGTACAGGAAAGCAGCTTCGGGAGCTTGCGCATAGCGTTGTCCGCCCAGAAATCATTATGCCTGTGGTAGAAGAAATCGGTGTAGAGATTCTCGAAACGCTCCTTCTGCCAGCCCTGCAGGCCCGAGGTATCGGGGGAGATGAGGGGATGGAACCAGCCCGGCTTGCGCGGATCCTCGATGAAGAGACCGAGTATGGGCAGGCCCAGCGCATCTATCTCCGCCCGGCTGTAAGGCAAGGCAGGATTGAAATGGCCCAGCAGGCCGCTCTTATGCGGAAGAGGAATCTCCCAGATGCGGAAGAATCCCAGTATATGGTCGATACGGTAGGCGTCGAAATACTTCGCCATAGTGCGCAGGCGGGCCTTCCACCAGGCGTAGTCATCCTCCGCCATAGCGTCCCAGTTGTAGGTGGGGAAACCCCAGTTCTGGCCGTCCACGCTGAAGAAATCCGGAGGTGCGCCCGCGCTGGAATCCAGGTTGTAGAGCTGAGGATTCACGGCGGCATCCACGCTGTCCCGGCCTACCCCGATGGGCAGGTCCCCCTTCAGGTACACACCCTTCTCGTGGGCGTACTTCACCGCCTTCGACAGCTGCTTGTCCAGATGGAACTGCACCCAGCGGTAGAAATCCGCCGGGACCCCGTCCCTCTTGGCGCAGAACTCCGCATACGGATCCAGCCAGTAGGCATTCTCCTTAGCGAAATGCTTGCAGGCCGGGGTGGCCAGGTCCTTGGCCCCGCGCTCCTTGTAGGCCTTGCGCAGATACTCGGTCTTAAGCTTCACCACCCGGGGATAATCCACCTTCGGAAGGGCGTTCAGCTCCTTCTGCAGCTTCTTGTAGGCCGCATCCTCCTTCACCCCCACATCCGGAAGATGGATGTAGATGGGATGCAGGGCGAACGACGAAACCGGGCTGTAGGGATAGGAATCCCCCCACTCCCCCTTGCGGGTGGTGTCGTTTATGGGAAGCAGCTGCAGGACGCTCTGCCCGGTGCGCTCCATCCAATCCACGAACTTGGGGATGTCGCGGAATTCGCCCACGCCGAAACCCTCCTCGCTACGTAGGGAGAAAACGGGGATGGCGGTGCCTGCGCCGCGGTATCCGGGTATGTCGAAAATCTCCGCCGAATGCTTGCGGGGGAAGGGACAGCCCTCGATGGGGCAGTCTATCCATTTGTCGAGTATGGGCTGGCGGGCATCCGCCGCGCTGCGGTGATGATGGTCCCATTCGGTACGCATCCAGAGCCCGTATTCCATCACAACGTAGAAGTAGTCCTTTAGTATCGCGGCGCTGCCCTTGGGGATGGTCAGCGTCCATATCCCGTCGGACAGATAGGACATATGGTAGATCTTGTCGTCGGGTGCCACCAGGGCCAGGGTTTCACCCCAGCGGGTGTGATATTCTATACTGAAGTTCAGTGTCATTCTTAAAATGGTTTGGTACTGCGAAGATAACAATAATCTTTTTAACTTTGCACCTTATGAAAACCACCAGACTTTTAATAACCTTGGCCATCGCCTCCGCGGCCCTCTGCTCCTGCAGCGAGAAGTACGGCGAAAGCGTTTCGGCCACCAGCCCCGACGGCAACATCAAACTTAATTTCGCGCTCAGCGCAAAAGGCGTCCCCACCTACAGCCTCGAATACGGCGACCGCCAGGTCATAGCCCCCAGCAAGCTGGGATTCACCTTCCGCGGCAAGAGGATACGCGGACGCAGGACAATGGAAAACAAGGCCAAGCGCTACGGTGACCCCGTGGACATGCAGACCGGCTTCAGCCTCCAGGACGTCAAGCGCTCCAGCTTCGACGAGACCTGGACCACGGTCTGGGGAGAGGAATCCCACATACGCAACCACTACAACGAGCTTGCCGTCACCCTCGACCACGACGGGGTGCATATGATAGTGCGTTTCCGCGTGTATGACGACGGCCTCGGCTTCCGCTACGAATTCCCCGAACAGCCCAATCTGGTCGATTTCGTGATCAGCGAGGAACTCACCGAATTCGCGATGACCGGCGACCATACCGCATACTGGATCCCCGGCGACTATGACACCCAGGAATACAGCTACAACATCTGCCGCCTCTCGGAGATTCCTTCCGTGGCCGACAAGATGACCGAGCGCAACGCCTCCCACCAGCTCTTCAGCTCTACCGGAGTGCAGACCGCCCTGCAGCTCAAGACCGACGACGGCCTCTACATCAACATACACGAAGCCGCGGTGGAGAATTATCCCACCACCAACCTCGACCTCGATGAGCGCAGCAAGACCTTCCGCACCCATCTCACCCCCGACGCCGAGGGCTGGGGCGCCCTGCTGCAGGCCGCCAGCCACACCCCCTGGCGCACCGTGATGGTGGTGGACGACGCCCGCAAGGTGCTCTCTTCCCGCCTCATACTCAATCTCAACGAGCCCTGCGCCCTGGAAGACGTGAGCTGGATACATCCCACGAAATATATGGGTGTATGGTGGGAGATGATAGTGGGCGGATCCACCTGGTCCTACACCGACGACCATAATGTAATAGTGCTGGGCGAGACCGACTACGCCGCCTCCACTCCCCACAACCGCCACGGCGCCAACAACGAGAACGTGCGCCGCTACATCGACTTTGCCGCCGCCAACGGCTTCGATGCCATACTTGTGGAGGGATGGAACATAGGCTGGGAGAACTGGTACGGCCACCAGAAGGAGCGCGTCTTCGATTTCGTGACCCCTTATCCCGACTTCGACCTCCCCGCCCTGAACGCCTACGCCCACTCCAAGGGCATTCGCCTCATAATGCACCACGAGACCTCTTCATCCACCGTCAACTACGAGCGCTGGCTGCCCGAAGCCTTCGCGCTGATGAACGAATATGGCTACGACGCGGTCAAGACCGGATACGTGGGTGACATACTCCCCATAGGCGAGCACCACTACAGCCAGAGCATCATCAATCACTATAACTACGTGATCCAGCGGGCTGCGCAGCATCACATAATGGTGAATGCCCACGAAGCCGTGCGCCCCACCGGCCTCTGCCGCACCTGGCCCAATATGATAGGCAACGAATCCGCCCGCGGAGGTGAATTCGGCACCCGCGTGGAGCCCAAGCACCTCACCATGCTGCCCTTCACCCGCCTGCAGGGAGGCCCTATGGACTACACCCCCGGCGTTATGGAGATGGACCTCCGCGAAATCAATCCCAATCGCCCCGACGTGCTCACCTTCACCATCTGCAAGCAGCTCGCACTCTACCTCACCATGCCCTCGCCGCTGCAGATGGCCTGCGACACCCCTGAGCACTATGAAAAATACGCCGACGCCTTCCAGTTCATCAAGGACGTGGCAGTCGACTGGGAGCAGAGCAAGTACCTGTACGCCGAACCCGGCGACTACATAGTGGTGGCCCGCCAGCCCCGCAAGTCCACCCTCGAACTCGCCGCCAAGGGCGTAGCTGCCCTGAAGGATGGCAAGAAGGACTACGTGAATGGCGCCAGCCGCTTCTGCCTCACCGACGTGAACGGCAAGCCGGATGCAACTAAGGACATCTGGTTCGTGGGCGGCATCACCGACGAGAACCCCCGCAGCTTCGACATCCCCTTCGACTATCTTAAACCCGGAGCCAAGTACGAAGCTACCATCTACGCCGACGCCCCC
This sequence comes from Bacteroidales bacterium, assembly GCA_016287875.1. GTDB lineage: Bacteria > Bacteroidota > Bacteroidia > Bacteroidales > UBA932 > Cryptobacteroides. The sequence goes on from JAEEXQ010000038.1 coordinate 9,313, forward strand.
GACGCCGACGGCGTGAACGTTTCGGCCAAAACCGGTTCCGCCTCCTGCGCCCGCTACACCATCACCAAGCAGGTAGTGGACGCCGGCACGGTGCTGACCCTCCGTATGGCCCCTTCCGGCGGCTTCGCCATCTCGCTTAAAGAAATATGAAAAAACTCCTCATCCCGTTATTCCTACTGATCGCCGCCGCCGCGGCCGCGCAGGACAGCGAATATGACTACCTGGACTGCACCAGCATAGCCGTAGGCCGCCTCGCCTCCGACGACGGCTCCGTGATGACCTCGCACACCTGCGACGGGCGTTCCCGCACCTGGCTCACCCGCGAGCCGGCTGCCAGCCATCCCAAAGGCACGATGCACCCCGTTTACAAGGGCAGCCGGCACACCGCCTTCCCCGGCGACACCACCGGCCTGCGCAAACTCGGCGAAATCCCCGAGGCCCGCAAGACCTACGCCTATCTCAACACCGCCTATCCTTCCCTGAACGAGAAGCAGGTGGCCATAGGTGAGACCACCTTCTCCGGCCCCGACACCCTGCGCAGCGACAACGGCATCTTCCTCGTCGAAGAGCTCTGCCGCATAGCCCTCCAGCGCTGCGACAACGCCCGCGACGCGGTGAAGCTTATGGGCGCGCTCTCCGAGGAATACGGATATGTGGACAGCGGAGAATGCCTGACGGTGGCCGACCCCAAGGAGGTCTGGTTCTTCGAGATACTGGGCCCCGGAAAAGGGGAGAAGGGCGCGGTCTGGGCCGCCCAGCGCGTGCCCGACGGGGAAGTGGCGGTATCTGCCAACATCCCCCGCATAGGCCGCATCGACCGCAGCGACAAGCGCAACTTCCTGGCCTCCTCGAACGTTGAGGAAGTGGCTCTGAAATACGGCCTCTGGGACGGCCAGGGCGAGTTCTACTTCTACAAGGCCTACCACGCCGCCTACGGCGCAGGGAAGAACTTCCGCGAGCGCGAATGGTGGATACTCGACCAGCTGGCCCCCTCCCTCGGGCTCAAGTTCGAGGACGATGAGATGCCCTTCAGCGTCAAGCCCGAGAAACCCGTCAGCGTGCGGGACGTGATGCAGCTGCTGCGCTCCACCTACGAGGACGTGCCCGGCTTCGATATGACCGAGAACATACTCCTCGACGGCAAGAAATCCCCCCTGGCCAACCCCTGGCCCACCACGACCTACCAGAAGACCATCAACTCCATAGCCCCCGGCACTATAACCTTCCGCCGCACCGTGGCAGTGGCCTGGTGCGCATATTCCACCGTCATCCAGCTGCGCAAATGGCTCCCGGACGCGGTGGGCGGCATATGCTGGCTTGCGGTAGATAACCCCGCGCAGAGCCCGCACATCCCCATCTTCGCCGGCGGCACCACCCTCCCCACGCCTATGTCCGCCTGCGGACAGAAGCGCTACGACCCCTCGCTCTTCGTCTGGCAGTTCCGCAAGGCCAACAAGCTCGCCACCCTCAGCTGGCAGAGTACCAAGGAAGGCTTCGTGAAGGTGCTGAACGAGGTTGAGGATTCCATCTTCGAAGGCCTGCCCGGAGCCAAAGCCACGCCGGAACAGCTCGACGCCTATACCTTGAAATGCTATGATTCTGCCGCCGCCCGCTGGGCCGAGCTCGAAGCCCGGTACTGGGTGGAATTCGGCAGAGGATTCTAATATCTGACCTGAAATGAAAGCTTCCAAAAGATCGACGCTCGAAGCGCTCATCTTCCTGACCGTAATGCTCGCCATCTTCGGCGTGCTCGGCCACCGCATGGGCAGCGGCAATATGCTCAAGACTATGATGAACACGGCCCACGACCTGCTGCTGAACACCGTCTTCTACCTTATGGGGATAACGGTGCTGACCGGGGCCCTGTCCAAGCTGATGGCCGAATTCGGGGTGGTCACCCTGCTCGAGAAGATACTCCGCCCGCTGATGAAGCCCTTCTTCAACCTGCCCGGAGTCGCGGCCCTCGGCGCCGTGATGACCTTCCTCTCCGACAACCCCGCCATCATCGCCCTCAGCAAGGATCGCTCGTTCGCATCCTACTTCAAGAAATACCAGCTGGTTTCCCTCACCAACTTCGGCACCGCCTTCGGAATGGGATTCGTCGTGCTTATCACTATGATAGGCTACGGCAACGCCGGCGCCGCATTCATAGGGCTCTTCGGCGCCTTCTGCGGGTCCATCATCTCCACCCGCCTTATGCAGCGCTCCTGCCGCAAGGCCTGGCCTGCTGAGATGGAGGAAATGGTGGTGGATGCCAGCCAGGAGGAACTGGCGGAAGAGAGGATAGAATCCGGCAAGAAAGACGGCGTATTCATGCGCTTTCTGAACGCCCTGCTGGACGGAGGTAAGAACGGCGTGGAACTCGGGCTGCAGATCATCCCCGGAGTGCTCATCATCACCACCGCCGTAATCATGATCACCTTCGGCGCCGGGCCGGAAGGATACACCGGAGCCGCTTCCCAGGGCGTGCCCATACTCCCCTGGCTGGCCGGAAAGATACACTGGGTATTCGAATGGCTCTTCGGCTTCGAAGCAATGGAACTAATCGCCTTCCCCATGACCGCGCTGGGCTCCGTCGGCGCCTCGCTGGGCCTGCTTCCCAGCTTCAATGCAGCCGGCTTCCTGGACGGCAACGCCATCGCCGTCTGCACCGCCATAGGCATGTGCTGGTCCGGCTACCTCTCCACCCACACCGCCATGCTCGACTCCCTCGGCTGGCGCAAAGCCATCCCCAAGGCCCTACTGGCCCACACCATAGCAGGCCTCGGAGCGGGCATCATCGCCCACTTCGCCTTCCTGCTGGTAAGTATATTGTAATCAGCCCCTAGAAGCGATAGCGCCGGCTGCGCAGGTCTTTCGGGGAAGAGGAAGTGCCGACTTGCAGCCGGTAGCGCCCGTGGGTAGGGACCATATCCTCCGCGGCAGCATCCCACCAGAGGAAAGTCTCCTCGTCGAGGGGAATTTCCACCTTCACGGACTTGCCGGCGGGGATGAAGACGCGTTTGAAAGCGCGCAGGGTGCGAAGCGGCCCCCCGGCATCGGCAGGCAGCGACACATACAGCTGCAGCACCTCCTCGCCGTCCATCTTACCCTTGTTCCGGACCTTCACCACCACCTTGCCGTCCCGCACACGCACGCGGCCGAGCTTGAACTTGGTATAGCTCAGCCCGTATCCGAACTGCCACAGGGGATCGCCGCCAAAGAAACGGTAGGTCCTGCCGGCCATATCATAGCTCTCGAACGGAGGCAGCTGCTCGGTATTGCGGTAGAAGGTCACCGGCAGCTTTCCGGAGGGATTGTAATCCCCGAAAAGGATGTCGGCTATGGCGTGCCCGCCCTCCTGGCCGGGATACCAGGCCTGAAGGATGGCGTCGCAGATACGGCTCTCGGGTTCCAGGCCCATTGCGGAACCGCTGAAGTTCACCAGCACCACTTTCTTGCCGGCATCCTTCAGGGCCGCGATCAGATTGCGCTGCACCTCCGGCAGCTCTATGCTGGTGCGGTCGCCACCCTCGAAACCCGGATATCCGCCCGCATCCCCCTGCTCACCCTCGTACACGGTCGAGATTCCCGACGCGAACACCACCGTCTCTATCCCCTCCAGCGCCGCCAGCACCTTGGAGAAGTCCTCGGCCCCGTCGATATGCCCGCAGCCCTTCACGTACACGGCGCCGGCCTGCCTCTCGCGTATGCCGGAGAGCAGGGTGACGCTTTCGCGGGGGATGGGATTGTAGTTACCCCACAGCATCACGGTGTCATCCGCATTCGGGCCCACCACCGCTACCGGCACATCTTCCGCCAGCGGCAGAATCCCGTCGTTCTGCAGCAGCACTATCGACTCCCGGGCCATCTTCCGCGCCAGCGCACGGTGCTCAGGACCTTCCACTATGGATTCCGGGAGATCCTTCCAGGGATCGATCCCGTCGAACTCTCCCAGACGTATGCGCGCGGCGATTATCTTACGCACGCTGCGGTCCAGCACGGCCTCGTCCAGCAAGCCGCGCCGTATGGCCTCAGGAATGGCCTGATAGGCGTGCCCGCACTCCAGGTCCACCCCGTAGCGCAGGGCCAGGGCCGCCGCAGTGGCCTGATCCTCCACATACTCGTGCCTGCCCTTTATGTAGAAATCCGCCACCGCCCAGCAGTCGGACACCAGCATCCCCCGGAACCCCCACTTCGCCCGCAGGACGGTATCCAGCAGATAATCGCTGGCTCCGCAGGGCTGCCCCTCGAAGCGGTTGTAGGCCGTCATCACCTCCTCCACTCCGGCCTTGGTGACCAGCTCCTTGAACGCCGGGAGATAGGTCTCGTACAGATCCCTCCGGCTCGGGCGTGCGTCGAAACGGTGCCTCAGCGGTTCCGGCCCGGAATGCACGGCCAGATGCTTAGCGCAGGCGTGCAGCTTGCGCACCGGGCTGTCGTCCGGGCCCTGCAGGCCGCGCACCACCGCAGCACCCATCTTCCCTATCAGATACGGGTCTTCCCCATAAGACTCCATTCCCCGCCCCCAGCGGGGATCGCGGAAGAGATTGATGTTGGGAGTCCAGAAAGTCAGGCCCTGGTAGCGCTCCAGCGGGCCATTTTCGTCGGCGATGCGATGCTTCACTCGGGCCTCGTCGCTCACGGCGCAGAACACCTCGTAGAGCAGCGCGTCGTCGAAGGATGCGGCCATCCCTATGGGCTGGGGGAAGGTGGTGGCGGAGCCGTTGCGGCCCACTCCGTGCAGAGCCTCGTTCCACCAGTCGTACTTCTTGATCCCGAAGCGCGCGATGGCGGGGGAATCGTTGATGGTGAGCGCCGTCTTCTCCTCGAGGGTGAGCCGGGATACCAGGTCCTCGGCCCGCTCTTCCGGGCTCAGGGATTTATCTTGGAAGGGATAGTTCTGTGCGTTTGCGGCGATGCAGCAAAGGGCTATGGCCGCTGTAAGTAGATGTGGTTTAATCATAATTTCATAGGCTTGTGCTACAAATTTAACAAATAATAATTACATTGCAGAAAACGTCGCGTTATGAAAAGACTTATGCTTCTGGCCCTGGCTTTGCTGCTGCCCCTGAGCGCCGCCGCCGGGAAATATACCACCGAAAAAGACATCATCTACCGCAAGGACGTCAAGTCCGAACGCTGCCGCCTGGACGTCTCGTACGTGGCGGACGCCAAGGACCGTCCGGTGATAATCTGGTTCCACGGAGGTGGGCTTACCGGTGGGGAGAAAAGCACTCCCCAGCGCCTTCTGAGCCAGGATTACGTGGTGGTAGCCGCCGGCTACAGGCTCTACCCCGAAGCCCAGGTCCGCGACATCATCGACGATGCCGCCGCCGCAGTAGCCTGGGTGGTCGGGAACATCTCCAAGTACGGAGGCTCCACCGGCAAGATCTACCTCGCAGGCCACTCTGCCGGGGGATATCTCTCCGCAATGCTGGCCCTGGACAAGCACTACCTCGCCAAGTATGGGGTGGATCCGGATATGTTCGCGGGGATAGTTCCCTACAGCGGGCAGATGATCACCCACTTCACCGAGCGCGCCTCCCGCGGCATCCCCGAAACACGGCCGGTGGTAGATGAGATGTCCCCCCTCTACCACATCCGCCCGGACGCGGCTCCCTTCCTGCTGATTACCGGCGGGCGCGACCAGGAGATGCTGCGCCGCTACGAGGAGAACGCATACTTCTTCGAAATGATGAAGTACGTGGGCCACAGGGACATCTCCCTTTATGAGGAGGAAGGGTTCGACCACGGCGGAATGGTGGCGCCGGGTCATCTTCTTCTGCTGAAGTATATACGGGAGAGGGAGAACTAGCGCTGCATGAATTGCTCCGCCTTCATCATCTTCAGATTCATCGCGGCCGCTGCGCCGGTGGGGGACGTCGGGCTCTTCTCTATACACCGCTCATAATAGAGGATCGCATTCTTGTAGTCCTTCAGGTGGTCGTAGGCATAAGCGAGGGTATATAGGATGTCGGGGTCGTCCGGAGTGTGCTCCAGGGCCTTCCGGCAGCACTCCGCAACCTTGGCATAATCCTTCTCCGCCCTATAGAGACGGGCGTACTGCATATAGGCCCTCGAAGTGGTCTCGTGGTCGGGCTCGAGCAGCTTCAGGGCCTTCTCCAGCCAGACCTTCGCCTCCTTGTCCGCATCTTCGTCGAAAAGACGGCTCAGTTCGTATGCTATGGTAAGGGCCAGCTCCGCCTTGGTAGAATCGCAGCGGAAGGCCTCCTTCAGGTCCCTCACCGCCAGGATGTGGTCCTTCAGGTTCATCTCGCTCATCCCCAGATAGAAATACCCCGCGTAGTCGTCGCGGCCGTTGTTCACCTGGTCCTCGAAGATGGCGCAGGAGGTCTCGTAATCCTTCTTCATATAGCTGGCCACACCCTTGATGCTGCCCGCTACCTGGTTGGCGGGATCGACTGCGAGCAGCGAATCCGTGATGGCTATGGCGCCGTCGTAGTCCTTGGTGTCCAGCAGCAGCTTGCCGGCCTTGTTCACTATGCTCTCGCTGAGAGGCTTGAGGCGCAGGGCGTGCTTGTAGTACACCAGCGCCGAATCCCTCTGCCCCAGCTTGTTGAAGGAGTCCCCGATGGTAGTGAGCACGGCGGGGATGGAATCCCTCTGGATTATGGCCTGGCCGCACTTGATGCATAGTTTATAGTCCTGGGCGCGGTAGATCGACACCATCAGCCGCACCTGGTAGAAGAGTTCTTCCGGATACTTCCTGGCGAGCTGGTGGTACGAACTTATGGCGTCGAGGTAATCCCCGCTCTGCAGATAGCAGTCCCCGATGGCCTCCAGCGCCTCGCGCGAAGGGTTGCCCTTCAGCAGCGCAATCGCCTCGTCGTACTTCAGCACGCTCTTGAGGTACTGCGCCTGGGCGAGGGCCTGTGCGTTTGCTTGTGCGTCTGTGGCGAGGGTGTCGGGGGTTTGGGCGCTCGCGGTGGATTGGGCGCTTGCGGCAGGTTCCTGCGCGTTCGCGGCGGGGGTGGCGAGGGCCAGCGGCAGGGCGGCCAACAATAGTAAGACGGACCTTCTCATAGCTAGCAATTATCGTTTGTACGGCCAAATATAGGTATATTTTTTGTTGGCCGATGGCGCGTTATGAAAAAAGTTATAGTCATTTTAATCTTAGTATTCGCAGGTGCCGTGTCGGCATCCGCGCAATGGTACGCCGGTGGCGCAATCGCAGGAACATACGAAAAGTCCAACGGCACCGAGGCCTGGGGAGTCAACCTTAGCCCCGAAGTAGGATACTTTCTCACCGACGACATGATAGTCGGCGGCCGTATCACCTACGGCAGGTCCAACACTGCAATCGTCGGCCCCGGCGTGAACTTCTCTTCCGCCACCACCAATGCCCTCACCATCAACCCCTTCGCCATCTGGCGCCTCACCAACTTCGGCCCCATCCTCTTCGGAGTCGAAACCGGCCTCCAGTTCATCCCCGAACAGAAATCGGTAGACAGCACGACCTTCGCAGCCTACGCCGTCCCCGTCATGGGATACCCCCTGACCGACCGCTTCCTCCTGAGATCCAGCCTGGACTTCGCCGGAGTGATGCTCGTCGCCGACTGTGACGGATACTACGGCATCGGCGCCGGCGCCAACACCAACCGCGTCCTCTCCCTCGGCAACCTCTCCTTCGGGTTTGTCTATAGGTTTTAGGTAATGGGTTTTTTGGGGTTTTGGTTGGGGCTGGCGGAGTTTGCTTTGGCGCCGGCCCGGACTCTACCCTTCCGGCCAGCCCAACACCAAGCGCGCGGTTATGCATGCCCCCGCAGCATATCGGCCGGTGCCCACTTGGCTGGAACACCCCAACAGAGAACCATACAGAATAAAAAAAGTGCCGCAGTTTTCTGCGGCACTTATCAGTTCAAGCGGTGGGGACGAGATTCGAATATTTTAAGTCATCCCCTCTATACTGGCCTAAATTATTGTTTCTACTAATGTATATTAATGCTTATTAATATTTGTATTCTAATAAAAATGGGATATCTTTGGGATATTTTCTGGGATATCTTTGGAATATGAGAATAAAGCATCGCATTAATTTTCGCCTCTTCCCGTACGGCAAAAATACAAAAAAATATCAAATCCGAGCAAGGATGTCGTTCAACGGAGAACGTATAGATATCTCCTCCGGCATATCCCTCCTTTCACCGGATTCTTGGGATCAGGCTCTCGAGAGAGTGGTCGGAAAGAACACTCTCGATGATAACGCCCGGTTGTACAAAATGCGTGATCTGTTGGAAATGACCATCGGGTCTTTCGAAGTCGAGGGGAAGTATCCTTCCGCCGCCGAATTTAAGGAGCGGTTCGAATCGAAGTGGAAGGGCTTCTCCACGGCAGATAAAGAAGAGGCCAAGAAAAGGGATTCGGCTCCTGGATTCTTTGATGTATTCGACATGTTTATGCAAGAAGGAGGTGAAAAGAATGCATGGACAGTTGCCACCTATCAGAAGTGGTACGCCCTCAAGGAAGACCTCCATTGCTACAAGCCGAAATTCAAGTTCGAGGATATTAATGAAAGCTTCTTGACGGGATTCGTCGGATATCTGAGAGACGTCAAAACGCTCAAGACTCCTCGCAGGCCCAAAGGTGACAGGCAAAAGTATGACCTGGAGGACGTGACGGGGATTAAGAACTCCACGTTGGCCAAGAAGCTGGAATATCTACGTTGGTTCCTGAACTGGGCTACGGCCAAGGGATATAATGACAACCTTGAGTATAAGTTTTTCAAGCCGACTCTCAAGCAGACCCAAAGAAAGATAGTCTTCCTTACCAAGGAAGAAATAGGTCGGATTATCGACCTGGATCTTTCGGGGGAATACGTATATCTCGAACCGGTACGCGACACATTCCTGTTTTGTTGCTTCTCCGGCCTGCGCCATTCCGATGCAAACAATCTTCGTAAGAGCGACGTTAAGGGCGATCACATCGAAATAACCACGGTGAAGACAGCTGACAGTATTTCTATTGAGCTGAATGAAATAACAAAAGCTATCATACAGAAATATTCTGATGTCCTTCTGGCCGATAACAAGGCTCTGCCAAACATGACCAATCAAGCCATGAACAGGGACCTCAAGCTTTTGTGTAGACTTGCTGGTATTGATGAGGAAATACGTGTTACGACCTATAAGGGAAGTGAACGCCAGGATGAGATCCATCCGAAATGGGAACTCATAGGTACGCATACGGGGAGACGAACGTTCATTGTGAATGCGCTGTCCTTGGGGATCCCGCCCAACATTGTGATGAAATGGACGGGCCACAGCGATTACAAGGCGATGAAGCCATATATCGATATCGTGGATTCGATCAAGGCTGAGTCTATGAAGAAGTTTGACACCTTGTTATAAGAAAAAGTGAGCTATTTGAGCTCGCTTTTCTTTGTTTTATGATCTTCTGCTTTATCGATACTTTGTTGAATAAGATCCATTATCGGTTTTGACAGCCGATTAAAGGCATCAACGGTCCTTTTAATAAAAGTTGGATCATATTCTTTTTTTGAGTCTAAAAGGCTTACAGTAGAAGAGTATAGAGTATAAAGGGTGTTCGCGTTGCCCCAGATATCCTTAAGGAGCTTAAAGTCTTCACGGCTATCTACGTCGCCGTAATCTGCCAGGTATTTGGTGACCTTTCCGAGTGTGTTCAGGACATCCGGATAAAGGTCGGGATAATTCTTGACGGGGCGTCGTGTCCGATGCGCGTGGGCCACCGAATCATTATCGTCATAAAGCGAACCTTCCCCGGTTGTTAAATATGTCTGCGAGAAGCCATAATTGTCATTAAGCAGATATGCATGTATATCGCTGAAATACTTTTTCTTATCCGCCATAACATTGGCAACAGAAGACCGGCATATGAATAAGTCGGTTCCGACTTCGTCGTATCCTATTTTCTGCAACTTAAGTTCGGCAATGACGGCTTTCTTTACTTCTGCTGGCGTGGCAACAGG
>JAEEXQ010000039.1 GCA_016287875.1 Bacteroidales bacterium
CAGGAGGTCTAAAGCAGGTCGGCGAGCACTATGGCGGCCATGGCTTCTACGATGACGGGGGTGCGCTGGGCGAAGCAGGCGTCGTGACGCCCCTTAATCTGCAGGGTGGCTTCTTTCTTATTCTCGAAATCCCAGGTCTTCTGGGGTTTGGCTATGCTGGATGTGGGCTTGAAGGCTACGCGGAACACTATGGGCGCGCCGTTGGTGAGCCCGCCGTTTACGCCGCCCGCGCCGTTCTTCACGGGACCTTCCGGCCCGAAGGGATCGTTATGCTCGGAGCCCTTCATCCTCGCTGCCGCGAATCCGTCGCCGAACTCTATGCCGCGCACCCCGGGGATGGCGAAAATGGCGTGCGAGATGCAGCTCTCCACCGAATCCCAGAAGGGATCTCCCACGCCGACTCCCAGCCCGGTCACGGTGCATTCGACTATGCCGCCCAGGGAATCCCCCTCGGCGGTAACTGCCTTGATCAGGGCCGGCCACTTGGCGGAATCCTTCTCCCCGCCAATCTCCACCAGCTTGGCATCTATCGCGATGTTCAGCTTCTGGGGAGCTTCCTCGGTGCCGTATTCGGCATTCAGCACCTTCTTCGCAACCACGCCCGCCGCCACTATGGGAAGGGTCAGGCGGCCGGAGAAATGTCCGCCGCCGCGGGGGTCGTTCGCGAAATTATATTTGACATTGGCTACGAAGTCCGCGTGCCCCGGGCGGGGGATGGCGGCGAACTGTTCGTAATCCTGGCTCTGCACGTTCGAATTCCAGAACACAATGGTGATGGGAGCGCCGGTGGTATAGCCGTCCAGCACGCCGCTGAGTATCTTGGGCTTGTCGGCCTCGCGGCGGGGAGTCGTGCCCACCGCACCGGGCGCCCGGCGGGCGATGTCCGCTGCAAAATCCTCCTCTTCCAGAGGAATGTTCTCCGGCACTCCGTCCAGGACCACGCCTATGGCAGGGCCGTGGGATTCGCCGAAAATGGAAACTTTGAAATACTGTCCGAATGTGTTCATAACGTGCAAATATAGGAATAATTACTATCTTTGTAGATGTATGACAGACGAAAAAGACATCCTCGCAGCCGCGGTCGAGAAGGAGTATAGCGAGGGTTTTGTTACAGATATAGAGCAAGAGTTCGTCCCCAAAGGACTGAACGAAGAAATAATCCGCCTCATATCGGCAAAGAAACAGGAGCCGGCCTGGCTTCTGGATTTCCGGCTTGAGGCCTTCCGCAAGTGGAAGGCTATGGACCCTCCGGAATGGGGACATCTCAGCCGCCTTCCCAAGCTCGACTTCCAGGATATAATCTACTACGCTGCGCCCAAGAAGGACAAAGACCGCCCGAAAGAGATAGACCCTGCCCTGCAGGAGACTTTCGACAAGCTGGGCATCCCCATCAGCGAGCGCGAAGTGCTGGCCGGAGTCAAGTCCAAGGTCGCGGTAGATGCGGTGTTCGACAGCGTGTCGGTGAACACCACCTTCCGCAAGACCCTGGCGGAGAAGGGAATCATCTTCTGCAGCTTCTCCGAGGCGGTTAAAGAGCATCCGGACCTGGTGCGCAAGTACCTCGCCACCGTAGTGCCGATTGGGGATAATTTCTACGCCGCCCTGAATTCCGCGGTCTTCTCCGACGGCTCCTTCTGCTACATCCCCAAGGGCGTCAAATGCCCTATGGACCTCAGCAGCTACTTCCGCATCAACGCCAGCGGCACCGGCCAGTTCGAGCGCACGCTCATCATCGCCGACGAGGGCGCATCCGTCAGTTATATGGAGGGCTGCACCGCCCCGATGCGCGACGAGAACCAGCTCCACGCGGCGGTGGTGGAGATAATAGTGGAGAAGGATGCGGACGTGCGCTACAGCACCGTGCAGAACTGGTATCCCGGGGATTCCCAGGGCCGCGGCGGCATCCTGAACCTGGTTACCAAGCGCGGTCTCTGCCGCGGCGAGGGCTCTCACCTGAGCTGGACCCAGGTCGAAACCGGCTCCGCCATCACCTGGAAATATCCCTCCTCCATCCTTATGGGGGATAACTCCAGCAGCGAGTTCTACTCCGTGGCGCTGACCAACAACTATCAGCAGGCAGACACCGGCACCAAGATGGTCCATATAGGCAAGAACACCAAGAGCAGGATAGTATCCAAAGGTATCTCCGCCGGCCACAGCGAGAATTCCTACCGGGGGCTGGTACGGATGAACCCGGGCGCATCCCACGCCCGCAACTACAGCCAGTGCGACAGCCTGCTGATCGGCGACAAATGCGGCGCGCACACCTTCCCGGTGATACGCAACGCCAACCCCACGGCCATCGTCGAGCACGAGGCCACCACCTCCCGCATCAGCGAGGACCAGCTATTCTACTGCACCCAGAGGGGGATCTCTCCGGAAGATGCAGTAGGCCTCATAGTGGGCGGATATGCCCGCGAGGTGCTCAGCCGCCTCCCCATGGAGTTCGCGGTCGAGGCCCAGAAACTACTTTCAGTAAACCTTGAAGGATCTATAGGATAAGATTATGGAGAACTTATTGGAAATCATAGACCTGCACGCCGGAATCGAGGGCAAGGAAATCCTCCACGGCATCAATCTGACCGTGCGCCCCGGCGAGATACACGCGGTAATGGGCCCGAACGGAGCGGGGAAGAGCACCCTGAGTGCCGTGCTGGCCGGCCGTCCGGACTATATCGTGACGGGCGGCAGCATCACTTTTGCCGGGAAGGACCTGCTGGCGATGAGCCCGGAGGAACGCTCCTGGGCGGGCATCTTCCTTTCGTTCCAGTATCCCATCGAGATACCCGGAGTGAGCATAACCAATTTTATGAAGGCGGCAGTGAACGCCCGCCGCAAGGCCAGAGGCGAGCAGGAGCTCGCCCCCGCCCAGTTCCTGAAACTCCTCAAGGAAAAGATGGCTTTGGTCGGAATGAAAGGGGAGTTCGCCAAGCGTGAGGTCAACGTTGGTTTCAGCGGCGGCGAGAAAAAGCGCGGCGAGGTGTTCCAGATGGCAATGCTGGACCCGCTCTTCAGCATACTGGACGAGACCGACAGCGGCCTTGACGTGGACGCCCTCAAGATAGTCGCGGACGGCGTGAACGCCCTCCGCTCCCCGGAAAAATCCACCGTCATCATCACCCACTACAAACACCTTCTCGAACTCATCACGCCCGACGTGGTGCACGTACTCAAAGATGGCCGCATCATAGCCACGGGCGGCATGGATCTGGCAGACCGCATAGAAAACGACGGATTCGAGGGTATCAATGGATAGGGTCTATATAGTGGGAATCGACGAGGTGCCCAAGCGCCTCAATCTGGCAGAGAGGGAACATCTCCGCCTTACCTTCATAGTGATGCCCGGAGTCAGTGCCGAAGTGCCCTTCGAAATCAAGATAGGCAAGCCCGGCGTGCATCTGGAGATATTCGGGTTGTATCTGAGCCCGCGCAACGAGCAGGTGCGCTTCGACTTCACGGTGCGTCATCTGGTGGGCGGCGCCCATTCCAGCCAGCAGTTCCGCGGAATAGTCGGCGGCACTGCCAGGGCCGAGTTCGACGGCCTGGTATATGTTGCGCCGGATGCCCAGAAGACCGAGGCTTTCCAGGAAAACCACGCCATACTCCTTTCGGAGGGGGCCGTGGCCGAGAGCCGTCCGCAGCTGGAGATCTATGCCGATGATGTGAAATGCTCGCACGGCGCCACCTCCGGCTATCTCAATCCCGAAGAACTTTTCTATCTGCGCAGCCGCGGAATTCCCGAGGCGGAAGCCCGCAGGATGCAGATGATATCTTTCATTACTCCGGTCATCTCCCATCTTCCGGAGGAGCTTAAGGAGCAGATTCTTTCCCGTCTATGACAGTCTATCCGAACGTGAAGCTCAACCTCGGATTGCGGGTGCTTGGCAAGCGTCCGGACGGCTTTCACGAACTGGAGACTTTGTTCATCCCCTGCGATGCTTTCCGCGATGAGCTGGAGATAGAGCCTTCTGCGGAGTTCGGTATCCGTGTCGGAGGGCCGGCTTATCGTGGCTGGGACCCGGCGGGGGATCTGACCGCCCGTGCCTGGGAGCTGCTCCACGCGGAGTATGGCATCCCTCCGGTGAAGATACGCCTTGTCAAGAATTCGCCCGTCGGGGCGGGGCTTGGCGGGGGTTCGGCAGATGGCGCCTTCGCGCTGCGGGCCCTTGACGATATGTTCTCCCTCGACCTTTTGGATTCCGACCTTGCCTCCCTGGCCGCGCGCCTTGGTTCGGACTGCCCATTCTTCATCTATGATCGTCCGATGTTCGCCACCGGCCGCGGGGAAGTCCTGGAGCCGTTCGACATCGATTTGTCGGGGTTCCGCATCGAGGTTGCGGTGCCCGAAGGCGTTGCGGTCAGTACCCGCGAAGCGTATGCCGGGCTTGACGCAGAATTGCCCGTGCAGGGGGAAGGTGCTCCCTCCGAGAGGCGTGCCACCCTCGGCAACGTTAGAGGGAGGGGCCCAGCCGCAAGGCTGGGAGGGATGAGCGGCGGAGCCGCGAACCGGATCGGAGGGAGCACCTTCCCCCTGCGCGAGGTGCTGGGCAGACCGGTGTCCGAATGGAGGGAGCTGCTGACCAACGACTTCGAGCGCAGCGTCTTCCCGCTGCACCCGGAAATCGCCCGGCTGAAAAACGACTTCTACGCAAAAGGCGCTACCTACGCCGCAATGTCCGGATCAGGATCCGCCGTATTTGCTTTATTCCCCCTGAATAGCTAACTTAGCAGCGTTATGTCCGCACCTAAACCACTTCTGGCAGCCCTTCTGCTGCTGCTCGGCATCGTCTGTCAGGCACAGACGACCAAGGTGCGCGGACGCGTGACGGACGAGAACGGCGAGGGAATCCCCTTCGCCGGAGTTTACTTCAAAGGTACTACCATAGGCATAACCGCCGACATCGACGGCTACTACAACCTCGAAACCCGCGACCTGGGATGCCGCCTCCTCACGGCCCAGCTGCTGGGCTACGACACCGTCAGCAAGCCGGTGCATCCTGGCACTTTCAACGAAGTGAATTTCGTGCTGCCGCTGACGGACAACCAGCTGAGCGGCGCCAAGGTTAAGGCCGACAACAAGAAGGCCCGTGAGCTGCTGGCCAACATACAGAAACATCGCGACCGCAACGACCCGGAAAACCATAAGCAGTACAGCTGCAAGGTGTACAACAAGATGGAGCTGGACCTTACGCACCCTGCGGAACAGCTCGACGGGAAGCGTTTCCGCAAGGAGTTCGGATTCGTGTTCGACTACATCGACACCTCTGCGGTATCCGGCGTTCCCTACCTGCCGGTGATGATATCCGAAACGGTGGCCGAAAGGCGCCACACCCTCTCCCCGACGCAGAACACCGAGACCGTTACCGCCAACCGCATCTCCGGCCTCAATCCCGAAGGGAACAATATGCTGAGCCAGTTCACCGGCTCCCTGCACCTCAAGGTCAACTTCTACAATCCCTTCATCAACGCCTTCGACGTGCAGTTCCCTTCTCCCATACAGGAGTCCGGCCTGCTCTACTACAACTATTACATCATCGACACTCTGAAGGTGGACGGCCGCAAGACCCTGCTGGTCCGCTATCATCCCAAGAATCTGGTCTCCACCCCTACCTTCGACGGGGAGATGCGCATAGATTGCGAGGATTTCGCCCTGCGCAGCATCCACGCCAATATGAAGAATACCACCAACGTGAACTGGCTGCGCGACCTGGTGCTGGATTCGGAGTACGAACGCCAGCCCGATTCCACCTGGTTCTACAAGTCCGACCGCCTGTATGTGGACCTCTCCCTTTCGCTGAGGGATTCTTCCAAGATGCTGTCCTTCATCGCGAAGAAGGATATGGTCTATCTGGATCCGGATTTCAGCGAAGGGGTGGAAATTGCTCCCGGCGAAGCGCTGGTGAAGGTCGAGGAAGATGCGACCTTGAAGGACGAGCAGTTCTGGGCCGGGGCGCGTCCGGAGCCTCTGTCCGACAAGGAACAATCGGTTTACGAGATGGTGGAGAAGGTGCAGACCATCCCCCTCTACAAGACCCTCTATGAGATAGTGTACACCGCCATAAACGGATACTACGAGTTCGGGAAGATAGGGGTAGGCCCGTATTTCAAGCTGCTGAGCTTCAATGCTTTCGAGGGATTCCGCCCGCAGCTGGGCTTCCGCACTTCGAAGGAATTCAGTCGCATCGACCGCTTCACCGTTTACGGCGCCTATGGTTCGAGGGATAAGACCTTCAAGGGCGGAGCGACCTGGGAACATCTCTTCGGCCGTATCCCCGAGCGCAAGCTGACCTTGGCCGCGAAGTACGACGTCTTCCAGCTGGGCAGCGCCGCCGCGAATTCCATAGGGGAGGGGAACATCCTTGCCACCATCTTCGGAGGCAGCTACAACAACCGTCTCTGCATGATGTCATCCTTCTCCGGGAAATACCAGCACGAGTTTTCCATGAGGCTGAACGGAGAGATAGGATTCGATCTGCGCCGGTATTATCCCAACGATGCCTCCTGGTTGAGGGAGAACCAGCGCGTGCCTATGTACACCAAGGATTCCGTCCGGGTGGGGAGCGTGGCCGCCAACGAGATGTACCTGGCCCTGCGTTTTTCGAAGGAGGAAACTGTGAACCGCGGGCTCTTCACCAAGAGTTCCGTCTATTCCCCCTATCCCACCGTAACCATATCGCTGGCGGGCTCCATCGCAGGCCTGAGGCCCGGGGACTACTCCTATCTGCGGCCGGAATTCACCCTGCGCTGGACCCCGCGCATCCCTCCCCTGGGCATCTCCAAGATATATGTGAATGCCGGAAAGATAATCGGGCAGGTGCCGTACCCCCTGCTGCATATGCACGAAGGGAACAGCACCTATCTGCTCAACCGCTTCTCCTTCGCCTGTATGGAGTTCATGGAATTTACTTCGGATCAGTGGCTGACGGTGTTCTACAACCACTGCTTCAACGGGTTCTTCTTCGGCAAGATTCCGCTCATCCGCAAGCTGGGATGGCGCGAAGAGGTTTCGGTGCGTGCCGCCTGGGGGTCGTTGTCGGATAAGAACAACGGCAACCTTGCCAAGGTGGATGTGGCGGATATGCGCGCCCCCATGCTCTTCCCCAACGGCACATCCTCCCTCGGCCGCGCCCCCTACCTGGAGTTCGGCGCAGGCATCTCCAACATCCTGAAATTCATCCGCATCGACTGCTACTGGCGCGCCACCTACCGCGACGAACGCCTCATCGTCCTCGACCCCGTTGGTGCTGGGGCTGTGGGTGCCGGTGGCGCTGGTGGTGCCTCGGGCGGTGGTGCTCCGGCTGCCGGCCCTGGCGGTTCCGGCGCCGAATCGCTGAGCGACAAAGTCCTTAGCCGCCTCCGCACCCCCAACTTCGCCGTCAAAATCGGCGCCGAATTCAAGTTCTGACACCCCCATCCCCCTCCCACGCCCTTCTGGTGGGCAAGGTCTCATTTCGCGCCGGGGACCTTGCCCGCATTTCGGCCTCCCATGCACTTCCAATGGGCAAGGTCCCCCCTGCGAAATCAGACCTTGCCCAATCGCGCGCATTTCCCTCCCCGCACCCCGTTAGCTCGCGCGCCGTCGCCACCGCTGCCGCCTCTGCCTCGACCCACCCCTCCTGCTGCCGCTTTTGCCCTCGCATCCGTGCAGCGGCTAAACCTTTGACTATCAGTGCAATACCGGCAGGAGAATCGGCGAATTTCACCGATTCTCCTGCCGGGAAGTGCTTGTTTATTAAGGACTTGTGTGCTGCACACTTTAAGGCCGGGCGGCTAAGTTGCTGATTGTTAGCGAGATGCTGGAAACAAATCGGCCAATTTCGCCGATTTGTTCCCAGGAAGTTGCTGTGTATCAATGTGTTAGCTGCCCAGCCGCGATGGGACGTGTTCGCGGGGTGTTTTCGCGGAATGTGTTAGCGGAATGTGTTTGCTGCAGAGGTTCGGCGCTACAGGGGCGCACGCGGCAGGTGTGTGGTGTTGTGGGTGTGAGGGGGTGGGGCTTAGTCGGTGAGGCCGTCCGGGAGTTGTAGGGACAGGGTGCGGGTCTGTTCGTCAATGGCAACGATAAAGTCTTCGTGGAGGGGGATCAGTACTTCACGCACGCCGCTCCCGGCCGCCCCAGTCGCCCCAGACGCCGCAGCGGCCTCCCCGGCAACCCCTGCCGCAGCGCTACCGCTCCCGGCCGCACTCCCGCTCGCTGCCCCACTCGCACCAGCTTCGGACTGAAGCTGTACGTAGAGGCAGGGGTTGCCGGGGATGGGTTCGATGCCGGTGCAGATGCCGAGGCGGTGGCCGTGGTCGAGGATGGTCCAGCCGGTGAAGTCCGGTTCGTCATCCTCTTCCAGCTCCACATCGGCGTAGATGGTGCGGCCCACCAGCTCTTCGGCATCTTCCAGATTGTTGACGTCGCTGAGGTGCACCACCGCGCGGTTGCCGCGGGGTTGATAGTCTAGAATAAAGAAAGGGACCTGCAGTCCATCGAATACGATGAATACAGGTCCCTGAAAGTCCAAAGTGTCGAGATCGACGTTGCTGCTAAGAAGCAGACCTCCGTCGGTGCCGAAAGATTTTACTACTTTGGCGACGGGAAGCATTATTCTGCAGCTACTTCTGCTGCCTCTTCAGTTGCGGGGGCTTCCTCGGCGACTGCCTCTGCCTGCTTTGCAGCAAGCTCGGCGGCCTTCTTGGCGATAGCCTCGGCCCTGGCTTCCTTTACCTTGGTTTCCTCAGCCTTTGCAGCCTTCTTTGCTTCGATGGCAGCGCTGTTGAGGGAAGATTTCTTTGCAGCGATCTTGGCATCCCTTTCGGCCTTCCAAGCATTCCACTTTGCGTCAGCCTGCTCCTGGGTGAGAGCGCCCTTGGCAACGCCACCGTTGAGGTGCTTGCGGAGGAGGACTCCTTCGTAGGAGAGGATGCGACGGCAAACGAGGGTGGGTTCAGCACCTACGTTCACCCAAGCGAGTGCACGCTCGGCATTGAGGATGATGGTGGCAGGGTTGGTGTTGGGATTGTAAGAACCAATCTGCTCGATGAAGCGTCCGTTACGAGGGGCGCGGGTGTCGGCCACAACAATGTCGAAGAATGCGAAATTCTTCTTTCCGTGGCGCTGGAGACGAATTTTAACAGCCATTGTAAATCTGTTTTAAGTTAATAAAGTTCTTTCCCTTAACTCGTAAGGGGATGCAAAGTTAAATATTTTTTCGGAAAATTTTGTGTTTTCACGAATTATCTCTACATTTGCAGTCCCAATCAACGCGGTAGTGGTGAAATGGTAGACACGCTACTTTGAGGGGGTAGTGGGCATTGGCCTGTGTGAGTTCGACTCTCACCTACCGCACAAAAAGAGGCAACTTCGCAAGAAGTTGCCTCTTTTTCCGTATAAAAAACTACCTCGGTAATTCAAAGACTTCCAGCCCTGAGACCTGCCCGGAGGCGATTTTGAAGCGCAGTGCGGTGCGGACGACCTGCCATCCCTGCAGGCCGGCGGCGCCCGGGTTCATCGTCAGCATCCCGAAGTGCTCATCCCACTGCACCTTCAATATATGCGAATGCCCGCACACGAATAGTCCGGGCCGCTCCTCCATTATCACCCTGCGGGCGGCGGGGTTGTAGTGGCCCGGATATCCTCCGATATGGGTCATAAGGACCTTGAGCCCTTCGCGCTCGAAGCATTGGAATTCGGGGAAATCGAAGCGGGCGGGATATCCGTCGCAGTTGCCGTACACGCCCACCACGGGCTTGAACGACTTGATTTCCTGCAGGAAGGCATCGTCGCCGCCCCAGTCGCCGGCGTGCCACAGCTCGTCGACGGGTTCGAGGAACTCGCGGAATTCGCGGCTGAAAATGCCGTGGGTGTCGGATATCAGGCCTATTGTCATAGTATGGATGGCCGGTCAGGCCGGCCATGACGGGTAACGTTTATTTCCCGGCCAGCCTCTTCTCCCAGGCCCAGGCAGAGGCCAGGGTCTCTTCCACCGTCCTGCCGGCCTTCCAGCCGAGTTCGGCATTGGCCAGCGAGGGATCCGCCCAGATGGCGGTCACGTCCCCGGCACGGCGCGGGGCGTACTTCCAGTTGAGCTTCACCCCGTTCACTTTCTCGAAGGCATTCACCAGCTCAAGCACGCTGACAGGCCTGCCGGTGCCGATGTTGAAGATTTCGCAGCCCTGCTTCATCTTCCCTTCGATCATACGGGAGACGGCGCACACGTGGGCCTTCGCCAGGTCCACGATGTCGATGTAGTCCCTCTTGCAGGTTCCATCCTCCGTAGGATAATCATTTCCGAAGATGCTGAGGCACTCCCTCTTGCCTATGGCAGTCTGGGTGATGAAGGGGACGAGGTTGTTGGGAACGCCGCGGGGAAGCTCGCCGATGAGGGCGGAGGGGTGCGCTCCGATAGGGTTGAAGTAGCGCAGCAGTATGCCCTTGAGCGCACCCTTGGAGGCACGCACGCTATCCTGGAGTATATCCTCGCACATCTGTTTGGTGTTTCCGTAGGGGGATGTTGCCGGCTTGCGGGGGCTCTGCTCGGTGACGGGCACCACGTCGGGCTCTCCGTACACGGTTGCGGAAGATGAGAACAGCACATTGCTGCAGCCGTGCGCCTGGGCGGCCTCCAGCACGTTCATGAACGACTCCAGATTGTTCTTATAGTACATCAGGGGCTTCTCTACCGATTCTCCCACGGCCTTGAAGGCTGCGAAGTGGATGACGGCGTCGATCTTGTTCTCCTTGAAAATCTTGTCAGCCGCGGCGGCATCGCAGAAATCCATCTTCACGAGGGGAAGCTTCTTTCCCAGAATTTCGCACACGCCTTTGTAGTTGGTTTCGTCACAGTTGCTGAAATTGTCGGCAATCAGTACGTCGTACCCTGCCTGAACGAGCTCCACGGTCACGTGGCTCCCGATAAACCCGGCCCCGCCGGATACCAAAACAGTTTTCTTCATATTAGTTTGATTGAACTGCAAATGTAGTAATAATTATCTACCTTTGCGATATGAGATTGTTGCTTCATTCCTGCTGCGCCCCTTGTTCCGGGGCCATAATCGAAACTCTGGCGAAGGACTTCCGGGCGGAGGGCCGCGATCCGTCGGAGGCGATGGCCATTTTCTGGAGCAATTCCAACATCTGCGACAGGCAGGAATACGACAAGCGCAAGGCGGAAATCCTCCGCTACGCCAAGCTGTTCGGCATAGAGGTCATAGAGGATGATTACGACCACGGGGAATGGCTGGCGGAGGTGGCGAGGGGAAGGGAGGATGCCCCCGAGCGCGGCCCTCGCTGCCTGGAGTGCTTTGCGTACCGCCTGCTCAGGGCCGCGCGCTATGCGGCCGCGAACGGTTTCGACACCCTGACGACCAGCCTGGCATCTTCCAGATGGAAGAGCCTGGAACAGGTGGATGAGGCAGGGCGCAGGGCCTGCAGCCAGGTGGACGGAGTGCAGTGGTGGGGGCGGAACTGGCGCAAAGGCGGACTCCAGCCGCGCCGGAACGAAATCATCAAGGAGCAGAACTTCTACAACCAGACCTTCTGCGGCTGCGAATTCTCCAAAGGCCTTATTTCACGGAATTGATATCCACGTATCCGTTGAGGATGGCGTACACCGTGAGCCCGGGGACGGTCTTGATGCCGGTCTTGCGGGTGATGTTCTTGCGGTGGGTGATGACGGTGTTGATGCTGATGTTGTGGCGGTCGGCAATCTCCTTGTTCAGAAGGCCCTGGGCCACGCTTACCAGAATTTCTATCTCGCGGTCGGACAGCTCGTCGCGGCCGCTTCCGTCGGCCTGGTCTTTTGCGGGTGACTGTATGCGGTGGCCGGAGGGGTTCTCTATCAGCCTTACCATAGGCACCAGGATGTTGTCCTCGATGGCAGTATGGGAATCCAGGTCGCTGTGCAGGGCGAAGATGTAGTTCAGCAGCCGAACGCGCAGCCTGTCATCGCAGGAGGCCGGAAGGCTCTTCAGTATCAGGTTCTTGAGGTCGGATAGCTTCTCTTCGATATTGGAGTGGTTCTCTTCGAATTTGTCGATGGAATAATGGGGATTGCGCTTCCCGAGCAGAAGGTCCTGTACATAGGGGATGACCTCGCCCTCTTCGTAGGCGAAGTGCTTCTCCAGCTCGTCCTTGTAGTCCGAGAAGAATTGCCAGATGACCTTTTTCTGCGCCTCGGGGCAGGGGGTGATGAGTTCCTCTATGGTCGATGCCAGCAGCACCAGGGCGTTGCTCATATAGTAATCGTGGCTCTGGTGGAGATAGCGTAGTATGCAGTCGATGTGTCCGTCCCGGAGGATTTCTTCGCTGGGAGAATAGTCCTTGCGCGTATATACACTACATATAAGAAGGAAAGTGTCCGTGTCAAGATGGTTCTTTTCGCATATGTCCCGGACGGTTTTCTCTCCGAACCCTCCCTCGATGCCGAAGCGCGTCAGCACTGCCAGCAGATGGTAATTGGACTCTATCAGGTCCGCCATCTTCATATTAGAATGGTAAAGTTCCATATCTACAAAGATACTAAATATCGTTCAGAAAAGAAAATGTTTAAAATTTTATAATTTTTTATTGTAATTCAATAATTATTTATATATTTGCAGAAAACATTAAACGAGTATACCTATGTTAGAGTGGTGGGCATCATTAAGTATTCTAAGTAAGATACTCTGGGGCGTGACCCTGGCGGCATCTTTGATATTCGTAATCCAGAGCATCCTGACCTTCATCGGTGCGGATGTGGATGGAGCCAGCGACTTCGACGTGGATCCTTCCGATATGGGAGGGGACCTCGACGGAGGCATCAACCTCTATACCTTCCGCAACTTCATCAATTTCATCCTCGGTTTCGGATGGACGGCAATACTGCTCAAGGACAGCGTCCATTCCAAGGCCCTGCTGCTGATCATTTCGGCCCTGGTGGGCATCGGATTGGTGGCCATAGTGATGAGCCTGTTCCGGGCCCTGTCCAAAATGCAGCAGAGCGGCAACATCGATGTGAACCAATGCGCCGTGGGCTGCACCGGCAAGGTGTATCTCACCATCCCCGCGGAGCGTAGAGGAGAAGGCAAGGTGCAGATTACCATCAGCAACGCCGTGCGCGAGTACATCGCCCTTACCGACGGCGATGAAATCAAGACCGGCACCCCCATCAAGGTGGTGGAGGTCATCAACGACAGCACCCTTCTTGTAGAAGAATTAACATCTTTAATAGTATAATCAATGGAAATCTACGTAATCCTTATCATCGTAGCCGTCGTATTCATTACGATTTCGGCCATCCTCAGGCGCTACAAACGCTGCCCCTCCGACAAGATCCTCGTGATTTACGGTAAGACCGGCCGTCACGGTTCTTCCAAATGCGTGCACGGCGGTGCCGCCTTCATCTGGCCCGTATTCCAGAATTATGCCTTCCTCGACCTGACTCCTATCAGCATCGAGTGCAACCTTACCAACGCCCTTTCCAAGCAGAATATCCGCGTGGACGTGCCCTGCCGCTTTACCGTCGGTATCAGCACCGAACCCGAGAATATGACCAACGCTGCAGAGCGTCTGCTCGGCCTCACCACCGGCGCCATCCAGGGAATAGCCACCGATATCCTCTTCGGTCAGCTCCGTCTCGTGATTGCGACCATGGACATCGAGGAGATCAACTCCGACCGCGACAAGTTCCTTGCAAACGTTTCCACCAACGTTGAGGCTGAGCTCCGCAAGATCGGCCTCAAGCTCATCAACGTGAACGTCACCGATATCCGCGACGAATCCGGCTATATCGAGGCCCTCGGTAAGGAGGCTGCCGCAAAGGCTATCAACGACGCTAAGAAGAGCGTTGCAGAGCAGAACCGTTACGGTGAGACCGGTAAGGCCATGGCCGACAAGGATACCCGTGTAAACGTGGCCGCTGCCGATGCCGACGCCGTCAAGGGTGAGAACAACGCCAAGATCGAGATTGCTAACTCCGACGCTCTCCGCCGTCAGAAGACCGCTGAGGCCGACCGTGTGGCTGTCGCCGCCGAAAAGGTGCAGGCCGCAAAGGCTCTCGAGGAGGCATACCAGAGCGAGCGTGACGCTGAGCTTGCCCGCGCCGAACGCGAAAAGGCAACCCAGCAGGCCAACGTCGTGGTCGCTGCCCAGATCGAAAAAGAAAAGGCCATCATCGATGCAGAGGCCCAGGCCGAGCAGATCCGCCGCAAGGCGAAAGGTGAGGCAGATGCTATCTATGCCAAGATGGACGCCCAGGCACGAGGTGTATTCGAGATCCTGACTAAGCAGGCTCAGGGTTTCAACCAGCTCGTCAGCGCTGCCGAAGGCGACGCACAGAAGGCAGTCCTCATGATGATAGCCGACAAGCTGCCTGAGCTCGTGAAGACCCAGGTCGAGGCCGTCAAGGGCATCAATATCGACAAGGTGACCGTGTGGGACGGCGGTTCCTCCGTGAACGGCAAGACCGCTACCTCCAACTTCATCTCCGGTATGATGCAGAGCGTACCTCCGCTCAACGACCTCTTCAAGATGGCCGGAATGGAGCTCCCGGACTACCTCAAGAAAGACGCAAAACCTGAAGAACAGCCTGCATCTGAGGAGAAATAGTTATGCCGATAATGATCAACATAGACGTGATGCTGGCCCGCCGGAAGATGAGTTCCGGCGAGCTGGCCACGCGAATCGGCATTACTCCCTCCAATATGTCGATCCTCAAGACCGGCAAGGCCAAGGCAATCCGGCTCACGACGCTTGAGTCGCTCTGCCGGGAGCTTGACTGCCAGCCGGGGGATATACTAGAGTACACACCGTGAACGGATTTCTATACACGATTTTCGCAATACTGCCCTTCACCGTCAGCCTGGTATGGCTGGCGGTGTATGTGGCTGATTACCGCACATCCCACAAACCCAGGCGTTTCCTTACCTATTGGGCGCTGATATGCACCGTGCTCTACCTGTGCCACGGCCGCTACTTTGTGGAGGATGGCAGGGTTGATTTCATAATGGATTGCATCTATCTGTTCTGCAACCTGTCGGTATATCCCCTGTTCTACTGCTATCTGCTGATTCTGACCAAAGATGAACCTGTGGCCCTGCGGGCTTTCCTTTACCAGATTCCGGCCCTGATAGTGGCAGTGGCCACCTATTTGTCGCACGGGGCGCCTCTGGCCATACATATCGCCAGGGCAATCTTCGCCCTCGAGGTAATAATGTGTGCCGTCTTCGGGCTCCGTACCCTGGCCCAGTTTGACAAGGAAATCAAGAACTACTATTCGGATACTGAAGGAAAGACCATGACCGGCATTTCGGTGCAGCTGGTCTTTCTGGTAATAGTTGCCTTCTTGTCTTTCCTGGCAAACCTCATAGGCAGGCCCGCTTTCGTGCATTCGCCTCTGATCATCATTCCGTCCCTGGCATTCTCGTGCTTCCTTTTCGCCATATTCTACGTATGCTTCAAGGTCAACTTCTACGCCAAGGATTTCCGCAAGGAAGCGCAGGATGACATCCCTGACGAGTCGCCTGTCCTGGAGGAAGAAGGGGATGACACTTCGCTCGAAGCGAAGATCGCAGCTGTGATGGACGAGAAGAAACTGTATCTGAAGCCGGGGCTCAAGATTTCGGACGTGGCAGGAGCGGTCGGTTCGAACCGCACCTATGTCTCGAATGCAATCAACAACGTAGCCCGTATGCCCTTCGCCGATTATGTGAACACAAGGCGCATAGTCTATGCGAAAAAGCTGCTTTCCGAGAGCCGTTCCGACGGCGATCCGGCCATCACTTCCGTGGCATCAGAAGCCGGCTTCGCTTCCTTCCCTTCTTTCTACAGAGCTTTCATAAAGTACGTCGGAATGCCGCCTTCGGAGTGGCAGAAGGGCTTTAAAAGCTGATTTCGTACGATTTGAAATGTAAAATATCTTATATGAAATTCCGCCTCTTTCCAAAAATGGGCGGAATTTCTACATTTGCACCTGCGGATATGGAGGAATGGTTCCTTCCATTTTTCCGAAAAGACTATTAATCCAGATCAATTAATAGTATTTATCTAGTTAGGGCGAAGTCCGGCTCCGTGGGAGTCGGATTTCATTGTTTTACGAGATTGAATCCCGGCGACGCCCATTCGGTGTCGGAGATAAGATATCCCTCGAGATCCGGGCGGGAGAGAATGAACTCGCGGGCGGCCTCCACTCCTATTACCATACAATAAGTTGCATAGGCGTCGGCTTCGAGGGCGCTGGGGGCGACTATGGTCGCGCTGAGAAGATTGTGTTCGACGGGATAGCCGCTGCGCGGGTCGATGGTGTGGGAGTATTTCTTTCCGTCCTTGATATAGAACTTGCGGTAATTGCCGGATGTGACTATGCCCTGGGCCTTGCCGTCGGATTCCCAAATGCCGTCCAGGTCGGCTCCCGGGGTGTTGTTGCCGTCCACGGGCCTGTCCACTCCCACGCGCCAGGGTTTGCCTGCAGGATTGAGTCCGTCGCAGAAGATCTCTCCTATATCCACCAGCATATCCTTCACCCCTATACTATATAGGTATGCGGCCACCTTGTCGCAGCTGTATCCCTGGGCGATGGCGTTGAAATTGAGTCCCGGTCCGAAACCGAATCCCCACTTTTCGAATATCGCACCGGCACTGCAGTCCACTGCGCCGCCTGTTTCTTCTTTGAACCTGTCGGCGGCTGCCAGCACTTCCTTGAACATAGGGCTTAGTTCTACGGCCTCGCCGGCATTGAAACGGCTGAGTTGCGAAGCCTTGTTGTAGCCGGAAAGCGTCGTGTCTATCTCTTCCAGTATGGCCTCGATCGTCTTCTGGATTTCGGCGGGCCTGGCCTTCACTCCTGCCAGGTTGGCTTTTACGCTCCAGGTTCCGCCCTGGGCATAGCCGCCGAATTGGGCATATCTGGGCTGGCCGCAGGATGTAAGGACCAGGGCGGCGGCGAGCAGCGCGCCTATCAGGAGTCTATTCATTGCTTTCATATGCTTGCTTGGTGCATCCTAGGGTGAAATATACTGCTTCCACTGCCGTGAGGGCGGCGGTTTCGGTCCGCAGGCGGCTGGGGCCCAGATGCACCGGCACGAAGCCGGCATCCAGCGCAGCCCTCACCTCCTCCTGCGAAAAATCCCCCTCGGGTCCTATCAGGACGGTCACGCTGGCGGCAGCAGCAGGCGCCAGCCTATCGGTCGGGGAATGCAGGTACCCGGCCCCCCTTTTTTCGGGGGCCGGGACCTGCCCTTTCCCCGCCGCGGAGGATTTGGCTGCTGCCGCCAGAATATCCATGATAGACCCGCGGGCGGCCACATCGTCGGAACAGTATGCGATTAGCTTGATGGAACCGGTAATGCTGGTTCCGATGCTTTTTTCTTGCGGAGGAACCAGCCCTTTACCGGTTCCATCAGCAACGAAACTACGGACCGAAACCACGTCCGAGACCGCGGGAACCGCCCCCTTCAAACTCTGCTTCGCCCCCGCCACCGCAATCTTCCGCAAACGATCCACCCTCACCACACGCCTCTCCGAATGATCCCCGATCACCGGCACAATCTCATCCACCCCAAGCTCCGTAGCCTTCTCCACGAACCACTCGTAACGGTCGATATTCTTCGTGGGGCACACGGCCATCGTGAGATGATAGGGATGCGATCCCCAGCCGGGAGTCTCCGAAACCACCCGCGCCACAGCCTCCTTTGGGGAAGCATCGCTCAGCTCGCAATGCAGCAGGGAACCGCTTCCGTCTATGACTTCGACGGCATCCCCGACCCTGTGCCTGAGCACGCGGACGCAGTGCCCGGACTCCTCCGCATCCAGGAACGCGAAGCCATCCGAAACCTTATATGCGTAGAAGAGTTCCATCTATGGACGGATGATTTCCACCTCTCCGCGCAGGCCGAGCTTGATAATCTGCGAGGCCCGCCCGGTGGAGTCCTTTTCGAGGTAAGCCGGCACCACATAATCCACGGCCGACACAATCTCGTCCGAAATCTCCGCGAAGCAGGAAGGGGTCTCCTCGCCGGAAATGTTGGCGGAGGTAGATACCAGCGGCCGGCGGAGCTTGCGTACCAACTGCACGCAGAACTCGTTCTGGGGGATGCGTATGCCCACGGAGCCATCTTCCGCCACCACGTTCGGGGCGAGATACTGGGCCCCGGGGTAGATGATGGTCATCGGAGCATCGTTCACCTCCACCAGGTCGATGGCGATGGAGGGGATGACCTTTATGTGCTTGGCGACCATATCCAGGTCGCTGGCCAGCAGCACCAGGGACTTGGCCCCGCTGCGCCTCTTGATTTCGAACACCTTCGCGACGGCCTCTTCGTTGGTGGCGTCGCAGCCGATGCCCCACACTGTGTCGGTGGGATACAGTATCACTCCACCGCGCTTGAGGACCTCCAGGGCCTCTGCTATGACGGTATCAATAGTGGACATAGTTATTGTTGTTATTCTTGCGTCTTTTATACCACCACCAGATCAGCAGCCAGCCTATGAGCGCGCCGCCGAGATGGGCGAAGTGCGCCACGCCGGCCTGGGTGCCGGTGATTCCGGTGAAGAGTTCTATGCCTATGAAGATGATGGCCATCCATTTGGCCGAGAGCGTCACAGGCGGGAAGATGAGGGTGAGGCGGGCTTCGGGGAAGATCATCGCGAAGGCCACGATCACTCCATAGAGGCAGCCGGAAGCTCCCACCGTGGGGATGAACTGCAGGCTGCTGTCAAGCGCCTGCACTCCCAGCTGGGCGGCCGCGGCACCGAAGCCGCAGAGGAAGTAGAGTATCAGAAAGCGCTTCTGTCCCAGTATCCTTTCCACGGCCATCCCGAATATATACAGGGAGTACATATTGAAGAACAGGTGCCACCAGCCGCCGTGCATGAACATATAGCTCAGGGGCTGCCAGAATTTGAACCAGGGGGTGGTGGGATAGAACAGCGCGAAGTTGCCTATCATAAAGTTCTCCTTCGCCAGTGTGGCCAGGAAGAATAGCACGTTTATGATTATCAGATGTACCGTTACGGGCAACGGCCTTCTTGTTTCTTGTTGGTAGTATG
>JAEEXQ010000099.1 GCA_016287875.1 Bacteroidales bacterium
CTGGGGCCAGCAGTCCCAGGTTGTTCCTTCGTGCGTATAACTCCCAGCCGTATGCGACACATTAGAGATAAATACGATACAAGATAGTACAGAGGCTGGTCCCGAGGGAATCAGCCTCTGTACTTTTTAAGAATAGGTCAGTTTATATAATAGTGTATTATCGTTATGGACAGATTTGATTTGGTCAAGGAATCCTTCGTAAGGAAGGCGGTGCCCGCAGAAGTACCGGAGAGCAAGGTTTCTGACTGGTACGGCGAACTGGTTTTCGACCGTGCCAAGATGTGCAAGTATCTCGACTCAGACACACTCCAGGCGTTGCTAGCCTGCATAGAGGGTGGCAAACCTCTGGACCGCAAGACGGCTGACGGCGTGGCCCGCGGGATGAAGGAATGGGCGATGGAACACGGAGTGACTCATGTTACACACTGGTTCCAGCCTCTTACGGAAGGTACAGCCGAGAAACACGATTCCCTTATCGATTATGATGGCAAGGGGGGAGTGATCGAATCCTTCGACGGCACCATGCTGGCTCAGCAGGAGCCGGACGCATCTTCTTTCCCGAGCGGAGGGATCCGTGCCACTTTCGAGGCTCGCGGCTACACTGCATGGGATCCGACATCTCCGGTCTTCATACTGGACGATACGCTCTGTATCCCGACGGTTTTCGTATCCTACACCGGCGAAGCGTTGGACTACAAGATGCCGCTCAAACGCGCCCTCAAGGCAGTAAGCGATGCGGCCGTCCCGATCTGCAAGCTGTTCGACCCGTCCGTCTCGAAGGTATATTCCTACCTTGGATGGGAGCAGGAGTATTTCCTTGTGGATGAGGCACTTTATGCCGCGCGTACCGACCTGATGATCACTGGGCGTACCCTTTTCGGCCACAGCTCTTCCAGGAACCAGCAGCTGGACGACCACTATTTCGCGGCCATTCCGGCTCGCGTGGCCTCTTTCATGCGTGACCTGGAGGTGGCTGCCTATCGCCTCGGCATACCTTTGAAGACACGGCATAATGAAGTCGCTCCGAACCAGTTCGAGCTGGCTCCGATCTATGGGGAGACCAACCTCTCCAATGACCAGAACCAGATCGTGATGAACCTTATGAACCGGATTGCCAGGAAACACGGTTTCGTGGTCCTGCTGCATGAGAAACCTTTCGACGGAATCAACGGGTCGGGCAAGCATAACAACTGGTCGCTCGGTACGGATAACGGCACCCAGCTTCTGGCCCCGGGCAAGGATGCGAAGGGCAACCTCCAGTTCATCACGTTCTTCGTGAACGTCCTGGCGGCGGTGCAGAAGCATAACGGACTGATGAAGGCGACCATAGCCAGTGCTACCAACGCTCACCGCCTCGGTGCGAACGAGGCTCCGCCTGCCATCGTGTCTGCCTTCCTTGGCCGTACGATGACCGAAGTGCTCCGCAAGCTGCTCGAACTGCCGTCCGACACCCCGATCGAAATCGCGGGGAAGAAGGGCAAGAGCGTGGGTCTCGTTGAGATTCCGGAAATATTCGTTGACAACACCGACCGCAACCGTACTTCGCCGTTTGCATTCACCGGCAACCGTTTCGAGTTCCGCGCCGTGGGTTCCTGTGCTAACTGTGCCGGGGCCATGACTACCCTGAACGCCATCGTGGCGGAGCAGCTCATGGATTTCAAATCCACGGTGGATGCGGGACTGGCTGCAGGCAAGTCGCTGCAGGTGGCGGTGATGGACTCTCTCAAACCTATCATCGCTTCCATCATAGACACTGTCTGCTTCGATGGGAACGGATATACCGAGGAGTGGAAGGCGGAAGCCATGCGCCGCGGACTTGACGTAGAAACGAACGTTCCGAAGATGTTCTGCGAGTTTACCAAGCCGGCATCCGTGGAAATGTTCACCAAGACCGGGGTATATACGGAGAAAGAGCTTATCGCGCGCAACGAGGTCAAGTGGGAGACCTACATCAAGAAGGTCCAGATCGAGTCCCGCGTCATGGTCAGGATGGCACTCAACCATATAATCCCGGCCGCCCTTGAATACAAAGCCAAGCTTTTGCAGACTGTTACCCTTGCGAAGAGCGTTTACGGCAACCTCGACGGCTGTGCTACCGAGCTGAAGTTATTGGAAGACATCAACAAGTATGTCGATGACATCCAAGTCAAGGCCAACAAGATGCGTGAGGCTCGCAAGGCTGTCAACGGAATCGAGGATATCTATGAGCGTGCCCTCGGTTACCATGAGATAGCTGAGAGTTTCGCGGCCCTGAGGCGTCCGATCGACAAGCTCGAAGAGCTGGTGGACAACAAGATATGGCCGCTTCCGAAGTATCGCGAGATGCTGTTCATCAACTAGTCTGACCAGGAACTTAAGATCGATGGATACTAAATACATTTTCATTACGGGCGGTGTGGTTTCATCCCTGGGCAAGGGTATCATTTCCTCCAGCATCGGCAAGCTGCTGCAGGCCCGCGGCTTCAAGGTCACCATCCAGAAATTCGACCCTTACATCAATATCGACCCGGGGACGCTCAATCCATATGAGCATGGAGAATGCTATGTCACTACCGATGGGATGGAGACGGACCTGGACCTCGGACACTATGAGCGTTTCACGGGCATCCATACCACGAAGGATAATTCCATAACCACAGGGCGTATCTACAAGACCGTCATTGACAGGGAGCGTAGAGGCGATTATCTCGGAAAGACCATCCAGGTTGTGCCGCACATCACCGACGAGATCAAGCGGAGGATGCTGCGCACGGATGTGGAAGGGGAGGAACTGGACTTCGTGATCACCGAAGTGGGCGGTACCATAGGTGATATCGAAAGCGCTCCTTTTATGGAAGCTATCCGTCAGATGCGCTGGCAGCTTGGCCGCGACGCCGTCTGCGTGCACCTGACTTATGTGCCATACCTGAAGGCGGCTGGAGAGCTGAAGACAAAGCCTACGCAGCACAGTGTCAAGGAACTGCAGGGAATGGGAATCCAACCCGACATCCTGGTCCTCCGTACTGAACGCCATCTTGACGACGCCTTGCGGATGAAGGTGGCATCTTTCTGCAATGTTGACCTGGAGTGCGTCATCCAGAGTGAGGATTTGCCCAGTATCTACGAGGTTCCTGTCAATATGCAGCGTCAGGGACTCGATGCCGCGATTATGAGGAAGATCGGCATCCCGGTCGGCGAGACACCTGCAATGAAATCCTGGCACGATTTCCTGGATAAACAGAAGGCTGCAACCAGGGAGGTGCAGGTCGCCCTTGTCGGTAAATATGATTTGCAGGATGCCTACAAGAGCATACGCGAGAGCTTGAGCCTGGCAGGTATCTATGATGATGTGAAAGTCCGGATCAACTTCATCAACAGCGAGGGTATCACGAAGGAGAACATAGGAGGACAACTCGCCGGAATGGCGGGTGTGGTGATCTGTCCCGGCTTCGGACAACGCGGCATCGAAGGTAAGATAATCGCTGCAGGATATGCCCGTACGAATGATATTCCTTGTTTCGGTATATGCCTGGGAATGCAGATGATGGTGATCGAGTTCGCACGGAACGTCCTTGGGTTGTCCGAGGCGGACAGCAGCGAGATGGATCCGACTACGCCTCACAACGTCATCGACATTATG
>JAEEXQ010000100.1 GCA_016287875.1 Bacteroidales bacterium
GCTGCCTAGGCGGAGTGGAGGTAGCAGCGCACGTCTCCCCAGCGGCGGGCAGCAAGGTCGGTAGGATAGATAAGGAAATTCAGCATCCCGCAATCGAAGAAACGAAGGCCCCAATCATCGCTCTCATCCACCTGTAGAAGCGAAATCATCCCCGGGCACTCATCCCGGACCTCCTCGTAGTAGGGGTAGCCCAGGAGGCGGAAGGAATCGTCCATCGAAGCCCCCGACGAAAAGGTCAGCATCTCGGCAGGGAGGTCGGACGAACCCTCGTCAAGCGTACGCAGATTATCGCAGGAAGGTGAATACAGCACCCGGAAACAATCCGGATTCCATTCCCCCATTCCGGGAGATGATATGGCGTCGAGATCGCCCAGGGCATAGTCCAGGGCGGCAAAGAAATACAGCATCCCCTCATGCGGAAGGAGGCCCTTCGGATCGAAGGGAGCAATCTCCTCGCAACGGATCTGACACATGAAAGTCAAGGGGCCCTCACCTGCCGCCGGATACTCCATATCCTCGGGCATATCCGGCGACCCCCACCACTTGCTCCTGGCGAAGAGAGGGTCATCAGTTTTGCCAAAAAGAAGTCGTACAGCCATATCGGATTAGTTTTCAGTGCCTTGCAAATATAAACGGAAATTCCTATTTTTACAAACCACAATAACACGACGAGGGAAGTAATAATCAAAAAAGAAGGCGATGCAATGCTTTGCTCGCTGAACGGCCCCCTGGAAAGCAACGCCTCCCTGGCCGCGCATATCTACCGGCAAGCAAAAGACATAAACCTCATCTGATATGGACACTGGAAAGCAATTCGTAATAACCATCAGCCGCGAGGTCGGCTCCGGCGGCCGCACCATAGGCCGCGCCCTCGCAGAGAAACTCGGCGTGCGCTACTGCGACAAGGAAGTAATCAACGCCCTGGTCGAGCGCTACGGCTACACCCCCGCCAGCATCGAACGCATCAAAGGCGAGAAGAAGAACCTCTTCAACGAGATACTCAGCCACGTCAACCCCGTGCCGCACCCCGCCGGCATCGGCGCGGTGCCCAATATGTACAACTACGCCGTCACCAACGACGACATCTTCCACACCGAGAGCGAGGTGCTCAAGAAACTGGCCTCCGAGCAGTCCTGCGTGATAGCCGGCAGGTCCGGATTCTTCATCCTGAAGGACTTTCCCAACAAGATAGACGTGTTCATCCACGCCTCCCTCGAAACCCGCATCACCAGGGTGGCGGAGAAGCAGGGCAAGACCCGCAAGGAGGCCGAGGAGATCATACGCAAGGTGGACCAGATGCGCGAGAACTATGTCCAGCGCTACACCGGCACCAGCCGCTACGACACCCGCAACTACGACCTCGTGCTCAACGTAGATAATATCGACACCGACGAAGCGGTGGACATCATCCTCCGTTTCATCGCAGCAAGCAAGGACTGAAATGGCAAACAATCCCCTTGAGACCACCCTCCTCGACAGGGCGATAATCTTCGCGGTAAAGGCCCACTCCGGCACCGAACGCCGGGGGAAAGGCTTCCCGTACATAGTCCATCCGATGGAGGCCATGGAGATAGTATCTACCATGACCTCCGACCAGGAACTGCTGGCCGCCGCCGCCCTGCACGACACGGTGGAGGATACGGACGTAACCGTGGAGGATATCCGCCTGGCCTTCGGCAGCCGTGTAGCGGAGATAGTGGCTGCGGAGAGCGACAGTCTGCCCGACGGGGTCAGCGAGGAGGATAGCTGGCGCTCCCGCAAGGAAGCCGGCCTGCGGAGGCTGGCGGGCGCTCCGCGGGACGTGAAGATAGTGGCGATGGGGGATAAGCTCTCGAACATGCGCGCGATCGCCCGCGACTACGCGGTGATGGGCCCCGCGCTCTGGGAGATATTCCACGCCAAGGACCCGAAAGAGCACGAATGGCGCTACAGGGCCCTGGCGAAGGCGCTTTCCGAACTTTCCGGCACCGCCGCATACAAAGAATTCGTCCAACTAATAGACCAAGTATTCGGAACATACTGACGATGGTCAAGGCAATCTAGGGCCTGTATTTGAAAATCATTATATCCTGATCGTCCAGGTCGCTGTCGTTCTGATCTAAAGTGGTCCAGAAAAGCGTACGGTAGAGGCCGAGGCATTTCCTCAGTCCACGGTTATTCAGGCGTTTGAAGCCGTTCGCTTCCGTTTCGTAGAACTCGTAGCACTGGTTGTAATCCGTACCTACGCCAATGCCATTGTACTCGTTTATGCAATACAGCCTGTTGACGTTGCTACCGTACTGGTAGAAGCCATAATCCCCGTATTCATCGTAAACCTTCCACTTGAGATTGTCAGGGACCGTTCCCTTCAGTTCATCGTCCCTAACGACTACGGGGATGGTTTCGAGGACCATATAGGGTTCTGAAGTGTCGTTGGGGAGGGCGAAATCACCTTGAATGTTGGAGCATACTATGACCACGATATCGTTCTCGTTCGTCTGCGAGAGGGATACCCTTGTCCAGTGGGAAGGCGCGTCAGGGTCTGCCAAGGTAGATATCGCCTCGCCGGTTCCGCGGCCCGATTCGGCGGTGGTGTACGGGTCGGCGGGCACAGCTACTACCGAAGGGGTGAACGAGGTTTCGTAGGGCAGGTCCGTGAAGTCGGCAGAAAGCTTGCCGCTGACATACTGGGTGATGGGTGTGCCGGATGCGGGCGTAATGGTTACGTAGTATCCTGCAGCATCCGACACGCTTGACCAGAAGATGGAGAGGCTGTTCTGAGTATTAATTCTGAGGTGGGCCTGCACGTCCCGGGGCGTGGCGAGTGCCGGGCGGGTGTCGTTCTGGGTGAACACTTCTATCTTGCTGAGATTGATGGAGGCTTTGTAGCAGCGTATGTATCCGGTGGTCTTATTGACTGAAGAAAGGTCGATTTCGTAGATGCCTCCCTTGTCTGTTTCGACATACTGGTTGGTGCTGGCAGTGCCGACCGTGTTGGCGAAGAATACCTTGCTCAAAGATTGCTGGTTCCTGGCCACGTGGATACGGACCTTGGACAGATTGTCGCTGAATTTAGGCAGGGCCAGATATCCAGTGCTGGTGGCCGAAATGGTGAGGCTGTTTCTGTTGCCTATCCTGGCATTGGAGTGCCAGATCGCACCATTGGCCTGGTAGACCGTGACTTCTTTTGAGTCATTGGTGGCGCCGGAGGCTATCCACTCTTCAGCAGTAAGGCAGGCGTACTTGGCTTCGATGTTCTTTTCGACCATCGAAGCGTCGCTCAGGTTGACGCTGAATACGGAGGGCTTTCCCTCTTTGAAGGCCAGGCTCCTGCCCGCGGGGATGGTTACGTTCTTGTTGTAGGAGGCGCCTACGGTTTCCACGACGACGCGGAAGGAATCGCCTTCCTGCAGTTCAAAGGGATAGCAGGTGAACCATACGGGCATATTGTTGGCGGGGATGGTTCCGTCGTATTCCATCAGGGTATTGGTGTAGCGTTCCTTGTCGCCGTAGCCGAAGACCGGGCGGGCGGTCTCCAGGTCGAAGGAAGTTTCGCCCGAAAGGGGTATGTACTGATCGCCCTTCTTGGGCTGGAACGCGACCTCGA
>JAEEXQ010000040.1 GCA_016287875.1 Bacteroidales bacterium
TATGTGAAGCCTTTGGAGGCCGCATACTGCTTGACCATATCGTTCACGGCTATGATGTGCGCGCCCTTGGTCTTGGGGTTGCTCAGCTTGGAGTACTCGTGGTTGCAAGGAGTGATGGAACAAAGCACGACGTGCATATCCGCAGCCTCGGCCTGCTCCGCCATATTCTTGATATTGTTAAGTATCTCCACCTTGGAATAGCCCTGGGCCAGGTCGTTGGTGCCGGCCATTATGACTACGCACTGAGGATCGAGGGCGATGACATCCTTCTTGTAACGGGCCAGCATCTGGGAAGTATTCTGCCCGCTGATTCCCTTGTCGAGGTAATTGTTGCGGCTGAAGAAATCCGGATGCCAGGTGACCTTGACATTGTTGCCCTTGTCCTCGAGCCAGGAAGGCAGGGGGCTGAGAGGGATGACTATCTTGTCTTTGGATATCTCCCGGGGATTGGTCCCCCACTGCCAGGTGATGCTGTCGCCCATGAAGATGGCTATAGGGCCGGTGTGGGCCGTAGCGAAGCTTACTTCTTGCGAAGAAGTCTGGTTCATGGACAGGGTGAAATTCGCCAGCTTCAGGGACTTGTCTGCAGGGAACATCCAGCAGGCGCGGGTGTCCTTCAGCATCAGGGCATCGTATTCCTCCTGCCCGAGGGCGCGGATGTCGGTATAGCCCTGGGTGTAGGATGAGGGCTGGCTGCCGGCGTTGTCCCAGGTGGCGCACCAGTACTTCAGTTCCGAAGGGGTGTCGGTCTCGAGTTCGAAGCGGTAGCGCATATGGTCGGTGGCGATGTAGAGCTTGGAAACGCTCCACACGCCCGCACCTTCATAGACGGCCTCGATGGGAGGCTTGACGCCCGCCTTGGGATTATCTACCCCGCCCTCGGTGACTACGAGGGATACTTTCTTGATAAGCACCAGGCTCCAGCTCTTGTCGGCCTTCACGCGGAGGCGGCAGATGCCTTCTTTAAGAGGGTTTACCTGGATGGAAAGGAATTCCTTGCCATCGTTCTGGGAAACTTTGACTTTACCGTTATTGAAACGGGCATAGATGTCCCATACACCCTTCGAAACGGGGGTCATGGGCTGGGCGGCAGCGAATTCAATGCCATCGCCGCTCACCTCCAACCCCGACGGAATCGGGGTCGGGTCGGGTGAATTCTTCCCACAGGAGAGAAGACAGGCGGCGATGAGAGCGAATACGGAAAACTTGAGTACTGGTCTCATCGTATTTCAATTATTTCTTGAGCACAGGAGTATCTCCGCTGAAATCCCAGACGGAAGAATCCCAGCCAAGGGTAGTGGAGGCGAGCTGGGAAAGGGTCTTTCCGGCCTCGACCTTGCCGTGGTAGGCAAACTGGGGCCATCCGTCCTGACCGCTGGCAGCTGCGGTAGCCTTGGAAGGCGTGCCGTCCTGCTTGATCAGCGGGCTGCTGGGGCTAACGTCGGGATGGGAATAACTTGCGTCCGGCACCCAGAAGGCGGTTATAGCCATGGCAGGGTTGCGGTAGCAGTTTGTGATGGTGGAAAGAGGATAAGTCACTGCGCTGAAGGCGGCGCTGCTCCAGTTATCGGCACCACAAACCCCGGCTTTAAGTTCGCTGCCCCAAGCGGCGCAGCCGATAGCCTTGAAGACGGTGCTGGACTGGAATCCTATGAAACCGCCGGCCCCGAAGGAACTGGAGTTCACCTTTCCGCTGCTGTAGCAGTTAGTGATGTTCACTGCCTCGGGCTGGCCGTCGATCAGGCCGGCGAAGCCGCCCATATAGGCGAGGGAGCTTACATTGCCGGTGCAGTAGCAGTTCTCTATGGTGGCGGAAACCGCGCTTGCCTGGACAAGGCCCACGAAGCCGCCGTTGTTGCGGTGGGTGCCGATAACATCTCCCGTAGAGAAGCAACGCTCTATCTTTCCGCCCTTGAAAGTACCCACGAAGCCGCCTATGGAACGGCCCTGGAGGGTAATTTCGACCTTGGTGGAAGCCGAGCATCCGCTGGCATTGGCCCTCTCCAGGTGGCCGATGAGACCGCCGACGGAGACCTCTTTACTGTAAGCCTCGGTGTGGGTCACGTGGCCGGATGCGGTGCAGCCGCTGATATTGTTATAGCTGACGCCGATAAGGCCGCCGACGTTCTTGACAGCTTCGACCTCGACATTCTCGGCAGCGCAGTCGCTGACGTTGGCATTCACGGGGAAATCCGTCACACCAAGCTGGCCGATGAGTCCGCCGGCACGCTCGCTGCTGGAGGATATCTTGGTATTCTTGACTACGCAGCCGGTGATGGTAGAAGGAGAATAGACCTGGCCCGCGAGGCCACCGGCATAGCTGTCGGCGGTGACAGTGGAGTTCTGTACGGTAACTCCGGACACGGTGGCGGTCACATATTCGGGCGCTTCCTTGGTGCCGATATTGGTGCCGATGTAGCCGGCCACGACGCCCGTCTTGCCCGAGCCAGCGATGGTGGCGCCTTCGAACACCACGTCCTTCACGGTGCCGTTGAGTACGCCGAAGAAGCTGGGATAGATGCCCGACTCGCAGCTGAAATTGGAAATGGTATGGCCCTTTCCGTCGAAGTGGATAGCCTTGTTGTAAGGAGTGAGGATGTTGAGCGGGGTCCATCCGGTGATGCCGGCCATATCGATGTCGGCATTCATCTGGAACCAGGTAGTCTCCCCTTCCACCATAAGGTCTCCCATCGCCGCAAGGTGCTCGGGAGCGCTGAGGATATAAGGAGATGCCTGGGTCCCTTTACCCTCGAGCGGAACGAAGGCGGTCCAGGCGGATGCGTCGCTTACGCTAATCTCGGTAAGGATTCCGCCGCCCATTTTCACGGCCTCGGCAAGGGTAAGATAGTAGGACTTGGCACCCATCACGGATATCTTGAGGGTGTTGGCCTCGATATCGACGGTCTTCTCCGATACTGCAAGGTAAGCCTTGATAGGCTGGGCACCTGCGGTCACATCGGAGACGACCAGGGTGAGCTTACCGTCCTTGACGTTTCCTGCATTGTCCAGAGGGAACTGGGTGCCGGCGGCCTCCAGGACTATGGACGAGATGCTGCCGGCATCGGCAGGCAGAGTCAAGTTCATAGCCACTACTCCGTTGGAACGGAAGGAGCCCTGATTGGCCCCGGCCCATTCCTTGGAGAGGGTGACATCCTTGCAGGAGGTCACATCCTCCATAAGCACGGTCCAGGGAAGATGAGCTGCAGAGCCATTGCCCACCTGTGCCTGTCCGTCGACGGAATAGGCCAGATAAGTGTCCGTATTCGTGATTGCGGCGGGATAGGCGATGGTGTAGTAATTGTCTTTTGCGGGAGTGCCTTCAAAAACTCCGGCAGAGCTTCCGGCGCCTTCCTTGATCTTGAATACGCCTTCGCCTACGCGGATTTCGGCGGCTTCGTTCCAGCGGCAAACGCCGAGGGGGCCGTCCGAAGGGAGGGTGACCTTGAACCCGGCCTTGGCCTTGGGCTCGTCAGGTCCGTTTTTCTCGGAGCAGGATGCGGAGATCACCGCAGCTGCCAGCATCAACAATAAATGGAATCTGCAATTCATATTCTCTGGTTATTATTTGGCTAATATAACTATGTGTGTGTCGCGTGCGCGCTCCCGGCCGGGCTCGTTGTCCTGGATAGGAGAGTTGACTATGTTCCTGCTGTCGCCCAGGCCTTCCACGCACATTGCGGTGGAACCGCCGCCGTCCAGGTTGAGGGCGTACTGAGGGTTGAACCACTTCACGAGGAAGCGGGTAAGTTCGCGGGCGGAAAAGCCGCTTCTGTTCGTCTGACGGCCGTCCACTACTATCAATATGAGATGGCCGTTCTCGGTGAGTGCGACTGCCGTACGGGGATGGCGCACCCTCTGGTGGCGCTCGAGGTTCTCGCTGTTAAGGGCGTTCACCTGGTTGGCGGAGAGGGTATAATCGCAGAAGCTTTCTCCCAACGGGTTGAAGTCGTCAATCAGCGTCGGAGCGCTGGAAAGCAGGTAGGGATACTGCGCCTTGGCAAGGCCCATATAGTATGTGCGCTGCTTCTTCACGGCCTCGGCATAAGTTCCGCCTTGGATGCCGGAAACCACGCCGTCCCGCTTGGGCGAGCCTACGAAGACCATTCCGGGTTTGCCGGTGCTGGTGATGTAGAAAGCACCTTCGCTCTTCCAGTTATCCTGTTCGGTTTTGCCAATCTCCACGTTGGGGATGATGGAATAGTCGATGGATGCGGAACGGATGTAGATGGATCCCTGCTCGTATCCGGCATTGATGGTGGCTATTGCATTGTTGCTTTTGTGCACCTGGGAGGTGACTGCCGCCGATGCGAGGCGGGTGAGCTTTATTTCGTATTTAGGATTAGAAAGGTCCAGATCTACTGCAAAGATTTCTTCCTTCTGGCCGGAGAGTTCGTCCTTGCCGGAGAAATGATAGTAGGTGATGCCTTCGCGCACAGTGGTGGACGTCCATTGCGTGCCCGAAGGAGTGACCACCTTGCCGCGGTTGGCATCCCAGGGATTGGTGGTGGTGGAGCCACCGCCGTTTCCGTTGCCATTTCCGTTGTCGCCGCCGTCGTCGATGGGCTGTTCCTTGCCATTGTCGGGCGGAGCGGGGAGGTCTATATGATTATCCTTGCCCCCGCACCCGTTAAGGAGCAGGGGAAGGATAGCGATAATAAGTAAGGTTATGCGTTTCATACTTATTTCAATTTAGGAGTATCTCCGGAAAGATCCCAGATGTCGGTGCTCCATCCGAAGGTGGTAGCGTGGGAGGAGATGCTTCCTTCCGTGCCGGCATAGTTGTCGGTGATCTTCTCGGTGCTGACACCGCTCTTGACGGCGCCATAGAATTCCAGTGTAGGGTTCCAACCGATGCACTTGGTGATGGAGGCGGGGGCGGCATCGACATTGCCGATGAATGCTCCCACTCCGGTGCCGGTGCCGCTTACGGAAGCGGCGGTGAAGCAGTTGGTGATGGTGGCGCCGGCCTTGCAGATTCCCATGAATCCGCCCACGGCGTTAAAGGTTCCGCCGTTGACCACGACGCTGGAGGCAACGTAGCAATCGCTGAACACCGAGTTCTCGGGATAGCCCGCGAAACCGCCGGTATTGGCGTTGTTGGCATTCAGGGTAGTAGTCTCGACATAGCACTTGCTGGCAGTTGCGTAAGTACCCACGAAGCCGCCGAGATGCTGGGCTCCGGAAAGGGTGCTGTTGCTTACGTGGCAGTTGCTGAACATATTGTTCTTGTCGCCCGCATCACCCACGAAGCCGCCGATACGGCCGGACAGGGGGGCGGTGACAGTTGCGCCATCGACATAGCAGCCGGTGAAGCTGGCGTGGCTGTTCTTGTTCACGCGGCCGATGAAGCCTGCGACGGGAGAGTTGCCGGCATTGCTCCTGCCTGCGGAGATGGTTCCGCCCAGGAATGCGCAGTTCTCGAAGGATGCTGCGACCGCCGCGCTGATCTGCCCGATGAAACCACCGGTATAGTAGCTGGCAGGGTTGGAGACATCTGCCTTCACGGTGCAATTGCTGAACTTGGCAGCAGCGCTGACACTTCCAGCGAAACCGGCTGCGGAGCTTCCGGTGGCGGTGGCGTTCTGGGTGACGGTGGCGCCGTCCACGTGGCAGTCGCTGATGGTGCCGTCAGCACCTATGACGCCCGCGAATCCGCCCACGTTCTTGCCGGAACCGCTGACGGTGGCGTTCTTTACGCTGACGCCGCTGCAGTTGCCGACCTTGCCGGAGGTTCCGATGTAACCTGCCACCACGCCGGCATTGTTCTCATTTCCTTCGATGACTGCATCCTCGAAGGTGACATCCTTGATGGAGCCGTAGAGCACGCCTGCGAAGCTGGGATAAGGCACGTTC
Organism: Bacteroidales bacterium; assembly: GCA_016287875.1. GTDB lineage: Bacteria > Bacteroidota > Bacteroidia > Bacteroidales > UBA932 > Cryptobacteroides. The sequence goes on from JAEEXQ010000040.1 coordinate 5,854, forward strand.
GATGTTACGGTCAGGCCCTTGATGGTCTTGCCGTTTCCGTCGAACTCTATACCCTTGGAGAATTCGTTCTCGTTGTTGAGAGGGGTCCACTCTGCACCGCCGGTAAGGTCGATGTCAGCGTCCATCTTATAGTAACGGAAGGTTCCCTCCGCCAGGTCGCCCGCGATGGCGCGGAGCTGGTCGGCGGTCTTCACGATCCAAGGATCGGCCTTGGTACCCTTGCCTCCGGCATAGTGGGCGTTGACGGCCTCGTCGGTCCATCCGCTCTTTCCGCTGAAGGTGAAGGTATTCATGTATCCGGTCTTGAGGAAGGCGTCCTTCGAAAGGATGACGTCGCGGCTCATGGACCTGTCGTTACCGATGATATTGATGACGAGGGATGCTCCGCTGGGGACTGTGACTTCGTTCCAGGATGTGGTCATCCAGGCAACCAGCACGCTGTCCTCGGGGGTGCACTCATTGAGGGCCATCTTGAGGGACTTGGTCTTCTCGTCCTTGTTTCCGGCATAGAAGACTGCGTCGTCGCAGCTCATTATCAGGGTGTCGGGTTTGGTGATCTCGACGGGAAGAGGAATGGTGAATACGAGCACGCCGGTCTGCTTCAGGCTGCCCCCGTGCTCTTCAGCCCACTCGGAGTTGAAGGCGAAGGTGGTGTAGTCGTCCACATCGGTGAGGGATGCTTCGTATTTGAGATGGTCCATATTGTCATTGCCATTCTGCACCTGGGTGTTCCAGTCGCTCTCGAGGGCGGACTGGCCGGGATAGAGGATGGTAAACTTGCTGCCCTTTACCGCGGGGCCTTCGAACTCGGCCTTCTTGGCAGTGAAGCCGGGCTTGATGTTGAAGGTCTCGGTGGTTTCGCCGATGACGGTAATCTTGTCGCCGGAGTTCCAGGTCCAGGAAAGCAGGGTCTTGAGGCCGCCGCCTTTGATTTCGACATCCTCGGGAAGGGTGGCGGTAATGGTCACCAGATCACCCTGGGGAGCCTGAAGCTCAAGCTGCTCGGTCTTGGTGCAGGAAATAGCTGCAGCAAGTATCGACAAGGCTATAAAAGTGTATCTTGTTTTCATAATCTGATGATTCATTAGTTGTAGAATTCGTTTTCTTCGAAATCAGGAAGCTGGCCCTGGCTGGAACCGTTCTCGGCTCCGCCGTTCTTGGATTTGATCACGGGCACTTCGCCGCTGAAATCCCAGATGCTGGTGCTCCAGCCGAGGCTCTTGGCTACCTCGGAGAGGGTCTTGCCGGCAGGGGCTGCCTTGCCGTGGTAAGGATAGTTGTAGTTGGCTCCATCGACGGGCACCACCACGAGGGGAGATGCGGGCGATACGTCGGCCTGGTCGTAGAGCGAGAAGGCGTCGGTATAGTCGAAGAAGATGGCCTCGTTGTACTTCATCGCAGGGTTGCGGTAGTTGTTGCGCAGGGTGTTCCGGACAGCGGTCCAGCCCACGATGGCGCCACAGCTGTAGTGGGAAAGGTCGCCGGGGGTAGGGACTCCTGCTCCGCCTATGCCGGCGTTGGCCCTGATCTCTTCGTTCCAGGCGATGCAGTTCTCGAAGATGTTGCCGGGATCCACGTCGTTAGGAGTAGCCTTTGCCTTGCAGAAGTATCCGCCAATGCCGCCGATACCGAAGGATCCGTGGACCTTGGCAGTGCTGTAGCAGTTGGCGATCCTGATAGGCACGGCAGGGTCGTCGTCACCGACGGTACCGCCGCCTATGCCTCCGACACGCTGTCCGCCGGTGATTTCACCGGTAGTCCAGCAGTCAACGACTTCGACCTCCTTGCCGCAATAGCCGAAGAGGCCTCCTACGTTGTTCAGCTTGGAGTTGATGACAACATCCGCAGAGCAGGCACGGAGCGACCCGGTGCCCATGAATCCGAAGAATCCGCCTGCACCGTACTTGGTGGAAGGAGTGTGGTCGAGTTCGCCCTGGATATGCACGCGTTCGCAATCTCCGCGTATGCCCTTGGAAGCATCCTGAAGGCCGCAGTAACCGGCGAGTATGCCGGAACGGGCGTTGTTCACGAGGACCTTGGCCTTGGTGAAAGTAACATCATAGCACCTTCCGTTGAGCACTCCGAAGAAGCTGGGATAGTCGGTGAATTCGCAGTAGAAGTTGGAGATGGTGTGGCCGTTGCCGTCGAAATCGATGCCGAGCTCATAGGGGGATTCCCAGTTGAGGGGTTCCCAGTTCTCGATGCCGGCCATATCGATATCTTCCTGGAGACGGAAGTACACGACCTTCTTTTCGACCAGCAGGCTCTTCATCGCCTTCAGGTCGGCTGCGCTGTAGAGGTTGTAAGGATCCTCCTTGGTGCCGGAACCCGCATTCGGGGCCACGTAGGCCTTCTTGAAGATGATGAATGCCTGAGGGGCGTCCTTGAGCCCCCACAGATCGGTACCGCTGACCTTGTCGATGGTAAGAGGGAGGATATAGGTAACTCCGTCCTCGAGGCCGGAAGCGGAGAGCTTCAGCTTTGCGGAGGACGAGGAACGGCCGTAGCGGGGCATCATAGCCTCGGGGCTGGTGAATTCGTAGGCGGAGCCGGGGCTCATCACATAGGAGGTGCCGTGGGCTTCGTTGTAAGCCGCCACTGCATCAGGATCTGCCTTGAAGCTGATCTTGAGCACGATGTCGGAAACCTCGCCTTCGTCGGCAAGGGCCCTGACAAGGATGGTGGTAGCCTTGGCGGAAGATACTTCCAGGACATCGGAAGGAACGTCGGCGCCGACATAGAAGATACCCTTCGATGTGGCGACGGGCTGCTCGTCCTGCCGTCCGTCCTCCTTCTGGACACAGGAGCCCAGAAGAAGAGCGGCAGAAACTATTGCCAAAATATGGAAAATATATTTTTTCATTGTCGTACTTCGATTAGAAGGTTAAACCGTCGTCCCAGCCGGGATTCTGGGTGAGTTTTCCATGGGTAAGGTTGCGCTCGTCGGTAGGGATGGGATAGAGATAATCCTTGTTCTCGTCCCAGTTGCGGACGATGGTCTTGTGCAGCCATACGAGGCCGCTGTCGCCATCCTTGAGGAAGATCTCGTCATTGAGTTTCTTGGCAGTGGCAGCGCTGTTGCTGTTGCTGTCGGTGTAGATCTCGATATCGTTGGTACCGTTGCCATCGACGTCGAAGGCGCCGGTGCCGGCGAAATACATGCCATAGAAAGGAGTCTCGAAGAGTTTACCTTCCTTCCAGCGCATCAGGTCATAGTAGCGGAAGCCTTCCTGGCAGAGCTCTACCGCACGCTCGCGGCGTATCTCGAGAATGACGCCCTTGTTGGCATCAGCCAGCAGGACAGGGCTCTGATATCCGCCCCAGGCCGCATTGGTAAGGAAGGGATCCGGGTTGGCGTTGGCAGTGGCGAGGTCGATACCTGCGCTGACACCGGCACGCCTGCGGAGGAGGTTCACCGACATATCGAGGTCAGCCTGGGTAAGCTCGCCTGCCTCGGCAAGAGCCTCGGCGAAATTGAGGTAAACCTCGGCGGAGCGGAAGAGGATGAGGTCGATGTCGGAAGAGTTGTTGGTATCCTGCTCGGGCGTGGTGACATACTTGTCGGGATGATAGCCGGAGAAGGTAACCTTGAAGTCGGGGGAAGTGAGTACGGTCTCACCCATACGGGCATAACCGGGAGTACGGATGCTGGCGGCCAGACGGGGATCGCGGTCGGCGGTTTCCTGGACGAAGTTCATAGTCTCCCAACCGGCGATGTCGGTGAAGCGGGAGCCATCCTTCATAAGGAAGCTGGCGATGAGTTTCTTGGTGGCCGAAGGGCAGCCGCGGGAACCGGTGTTCATCGTGCTGCCGGCATTGTGGTAGGCACCGTAGGTCTTATTGTAGTTGCGGGCCAGTATCACCTCGTCGGTAAGATTGGTAGCGTCCATGGTATGGAAGAGCTCGAAGTAGCTGGGATGCAGGCCGTAACCGCTGGTCTGGATGAATTCCCTGGACACCTTGGCGCACTCCTCGAGATACCACTTGTAGTTGTGGGCATCTGCCGGGATGGTCTGCAGGAAGACATCCCCTGCGTGATACTTGCGGAAGGTGCCTTCGAACAGGCAGATCTGGGATTTCAGGGCCATTGCGGTCCACTTGGTAACCTCGTAGGCGCTCTTGTCGACAGGGAGGTTGTCGATGGCGAAGTCTATGTCCTCGAGCATCTTCCCGAGTATGAATTCACGGTTGTCGCGCTCACGGGTGAGGGCTTCGGTGTCGGTGGAGCCGATGGTCTTGTCGTACCAGGGGACGTCGCCGAAACGCTTTACCTTGTTGAAGTAGAAGTATGCGCGGAAGAAACGGGCCAGTGCTTCATATTTGGCACGGACAGCCTTGTCCGGGCAGTGGTCCAGATCCTCGAGCAGGGTGTTGATGTTGCGGAGAGCCCCCCAGCTCCAACCGCCGCCGCTCGCAGGAATGGTACGCTTGCCCATTTCCTCGTTGGACATATTGTTCTGGGTATAGTGGTCGTCGTTGGCGACATAGACGTCAGCTTCGGGGAAGGCCTCGTAGAAGACGATGGCGAAAGCCTTGAGTTCACTTTCGTTCTTGAAGAAAGTGTCGGAAGTGAGCCTGTCCTTAGGCACGGCGTCCAGCAGGTCGTCGCAGCCGGTGAAAGCGAACCCGGCAAGCACTATGGTAAGTATGGAGAATAAAATCTTTTTCATTGCAGGATTCATTAGAGGGTTATGTCGATACCGATATTGAAGCTCTTCTGCCAGGGATAGATACGTCCGGTACCTCCGGTCTGGGCCATTTCAGGATCGACGAAGTCGCCGTGGAGGCCGGGAGCGAAGTAGAAGAGGTTCTCGCCGGTGAAGTAGATACGCATCTTCTGGACGGAGAATTTCTTGGTGAGATTCTCGGGAAGAGTGTAGCCGAAGGTAAGGTTCTTCAGGCGGAGGAAACCGATATTCTGCAGATAGCGGTCGTTGGTGACGCCCAAAGGACGGTTTGCGTTCATTGACACATATCCGTGAGGGCGGGGATAGTATGCGTTAGGATTGGACTCGCTCCAGCAATCATCCTGGAAGTCCCTGGGGATGAAGGTCTGGTAGGGACGGTCGTACAGGAACCAGAAAGAACGGAAGCCTGCCGGCGGATACCAATCCATCTTACCTATGCCCTGGAAGAAGACTGCGAAGTCGAAACCGTTCCAGGAGGCATTGAGGTTAAGGCCGTAGTTGTAGCGGGGCTGGCTGTTACCGATGATGCGCCAGTCACCGCTGTCGCCCACCTTCTCTGCGCCCTTGTTGATGGCACCGTCTCCGTCGAGGTCGACAAACCTCATTTCACCGGCGAAGAGGCCGTTGGGAGAGGTAGTGGTGGTGGGGAAGATCTGGGAATCGTTCACCTTGGACTGGTCCACGGGATAAGCCGCGGCATCAGCGTCGGTGGCGAAGAGACCATCTACGTGATAACCCCAGATTTCGCCGTAGGTCTGGCCTACCCAGTAGGTCTTGGCGAAGAGCTTCTTGGGGTTGTTGAAGCGGGTGATGTGGGAGATATAGTCGCTGAACACTATGCTTGCGCCATAGTTGAAGGGCTTGCCTCCCATATTGAAGGAATCCCTCCAGCCGATGGTGAATTCATAACCGTTGGTACGGAGGTCGGCGGTGTTCTCCTTGGGCACGCTTGCGCCATAGACGGCGGGCAGGGGCTCACCGGCGGTAAGCATATCCTTGGTATCGCGGATATAAGCTTCTGCGCTGACGGTGAGGCGGTTGCCCAGGAAACCGAGGTCCAGACCTACGTTGCCCTGGATGGAACGCTCCCAGGTAAGGCCGGAAGAAACAGGTGCGCTGAGCGTTGCCTGAGGCAGGTTGGCTCCGCCGAGCAGATAGCTGGACTTGCCATCGGTGGAAATGGTACGGATGGCAGGATAGTACTCGCTGAGCTGCTGGTTGCCGAGCTGGCCATAGGAAACGCGGAACTTACCGTTGTCCCACCAGTTCTTGAGGGGCTTGAAGAAAGGCTCTTCGGAGAATTTCCAACCAAAGGAAGCGGAAGGAGAGAACACCCAGCGGCTGCCGCGCAGGAAGCGCGAAGAACCATCGTAGCGGGCATTCAGCTCGAGCAGATAGCGCCCTTTGTAATCGTAGTTGAAACGGGTGAAGTAACCTGCGGTCTTGAGCTCGTTCTGGCCACCGCTGGTTTCCATACGCTTCTTTCCGTCAGGATCCGAAGGATCGGCACCTACCAGGTCCTGGTCGTTGAGCTCGGTAGAATAAAGGTTGTATCCCTTCGCACCGAGGTCCTTGATCCAGCGGGTCTCGTAGTTGACACCGGCCATAAGCTTGAAGTTGTGGTCCTCGGCGATGCTGGTCTCGTAGGTCCCGTAAAGGTTGTATGCCTGATAGATATTGGTGTTCGCACTCTCGGTGAGCACATCGTAGAATGCGGAGTTGTCGTCCTTGATCTGTATCTCGCCGGGGAACTTGGAATAAGTTCCGTTCACGGAGCGGTTGAGATAACGGTTGTACTTGAGCAGGTAGGTATAGTCTCCCTTGATGGCCAGGCCTTTGACGGGAGTGATGGTAAAGTCGATGGTTTCGCTGAGGTTATCGACCTTATCCTCGTTGAAATGGTCGCTGTTGAGAAGCATCAGCAGGCCGTCCATCACCTCGTAGCCATTGTACTTGGTGGTATAGATGTTCGAGCCGTCGGGGTTCCTGGCAGGATAACTGGCCAGGGTGTGCACGGTACTCTTGGCGAAGTTGTTGTTGATACCGCTCTGGCCGGGATAGAAATAGGAGCTGTTGAAGTAGCTGAGGTTGCTGCCGATGCGGAGCCAGTCGTTTACGTCGAAGCCCAGCTTGACGCGCATATTGACGCGGCTGTAATGGTCGGGGTCCTGCTTGAACATACCCTGCTCGTAGAGGTAGCCTCCGGAAACCAGGTAGGACATTGCTCCGGTGGCACCGCTCATGGTGACCATATGGTTGGTGGTGGGCTTGATATCGTTGTAAAGCTCGTGGTACCAGTCGGTATTCGCGTAGTAGTTATACACGTCCCTGCCGTTTTCCTGAGTGATCACCACCCAGGGGCGCTCGGGATTCTCCACCTTGTCGTTGCGGCGGATCCAGAGCTCCTGCATATCGGCATCGGAGTAGTTGGCGTACTTGGTGCCGGGGCTGTAGGCCGCCCAGAACATATTGGTAAGATAGACGTGGTTGTAGCCGCGGGTCTCGTAGTCGGTGCTGGTAGTGGGCGAGGTGACGCCGAAACGGCCGCTGTAGCTTACCTTGGCGCGTCCGTCCTTCTCCTTGGTACCGTTCTTGGTGGTCACGAGGATCACACCGGCGGAACCTTTTGCACCGTAGATGGCGGCAGCAGCTGCGTCCTTGATGACGGAGATGTTGTCGACATCGGCGGGGTTGAGATACTGGATATCACCTTCCACACCGTCGATGAGCACCAGCGGGCTGCCTCCGTTGATGGAGTTCCAACCGCGGATGTTCAGGGATGCGGCCTGGCCGGGACGGCCGGAAGCGGAGGTAACGTTAAGTCCCGGGACGGATCCCTGGAGCATATGGCCCACGTCGAGGGCGGAACGGTCCTTGAGCTCATCTGCCTTGATGACGGACACGGCACCGGTGAGATTGGTTTTCTTGGTGGTACCGTAACCGACGACGATCAGCTCGTCGAGCATCTCGTTCTCGGGCTCGAGGGTGATGGTCACGAAGGCAGCGCGCCCGACGGTTATCTCGGTGCTTTTATATCCGAGAGAAGATACCGCCAGCACTGCACCGGCCTGCGCGGCTATCTGGAAATTACCGTCCAGATCCGTAGAAACGCCGATCGTAGTACCTTTGATAAAGACACCGGCTCCGGGGACGGATTCTCCGGTGGTGTCGATGACTTTTCCACGGAGAAAGGGCTGCTTGGCCTCCTTCTTCTCGTTCTTCGTAAGAACGATCATCCTTCCGTCGATTGTCACCGCAATATCTTTTCCAAGGATGGTCTGCAGCACCTTCTCGACAGGGACATTGTTGAATTCCCCGGTCACGGCTGCATTCTCATCCACTTCTTCGGAACGGTAGAAGATGGAAAGGCCTGTCTGGGCCTCGATTTCCTTCAGTACCGTTTTGGTGCTCTGCTTGTTCCACTTGCCGGTGACGTTCTGGGCACTGGCAGCAAAACCAACAAGCATAAGCAGCAGGACGATGAGTCCTGTTTTTGTTTGCAGTTTCATGAAAAGAAATAATTAGTTATTATTAGTATGTGTATGTATCTTATCGCTTGTCGATATATACATTGGTGTCTTCAATGCGGGTGCGCACGGGGATTATCTTCTCGAGCGCCGACAACACATCGCCCAAGGTTTCGTTGTTGCGGAGCGAGATGTTGAACTTGTCGTTAAGGTGTTCCGTGGTGTTGAAATGGAAGGTGACGGCGTAGGCGCGGGAAAGCTTCTCGGCCAGTTCCTTGAGGTTGATGCCATCGTAGATGAACCAGCTGTCCCTCCAGGCGCTTATGCTCTCGGGAGATTCCGAGGACATTGCGAAAGCCTTGGAAACGACGTCGAAATGCGCCGACTGACCTTTGTAAAGGTCAATGTGGGCAGGGCCATGGGAGAAAACCACATGGCCCTCCACCACACTGGTGATTATCCGTCCATCCTCCGGATAGGCGGACACGTTGAATTTGGTACCCTTAACGAGCACGGAGGCTTCGCCGCAGCTCACGCGGAAGGGCTTTTCAGGATTGTGGGCAACGTCGAAGAAGCCCTCACCTTCGAGGGTGACGTTGCGTTGTTTTTTGTTGAACGAATCTTGTATTAAGATTTTTGAGCATGAATTTAGCCAGACGATGGTGCTATCAGGCAGCACGACGCGGCATCTTTCTCCCGCAGGAGCCTCCATTGCGTAAAGCTGAGGCTCCGTGGGGCGGATAAAAATAATTAGGGCGATTATCATCATGGCCGCAGCGGCAAGCACGGGCCACAAAGGGAAATGTCGGCGCTGGAGGCGTATGTCCCCGAGGCCGATGACTTCGCGTGCCGCGAGGCGGCCGCGCATCTTCATCCAGTCAGCGGAGAAAGTTCCTTCGAGCGATGCCTTCCATTCTTCTTCCCACTTGTGGAAGAGTTCACGGTTGGCTTCATCCGACTTCATCCAGGAATACAATATGGATTCTTCTCCGGCGGAAATAGTGCCTTCGAAGTACATAATTGCCAGTTTGTTGTAATCAGTCATATGACAGTTTCAGCGCTAATACGACACTATAACAACTGAAGCGGCCGAAAACCAACCTCTCCTGACAAAAATTTTCAGATTTTTTTTCAGATAAGTCCCGCGGGGGAGATATCAAGCCCGGCGAAGTGCTTGGAGAACACGTCGAGGGCCTTGGAAATATGCTTCTCCACGTTCTGCATGGAGGTATTCGTGCGCTCGGCAATCTCCCTGTTGTTGAGACCTTCGAAGCGACTCATATAGAAGACCTCGCGGCACTTGGCGGGAAGGCCCTTCATCACCCTTTCTATCTCGACGCGGAGTTCGTCGAACATAATGTCGTCCTCGGGGGTGAGTTCGGTGGAAAGATGGAAGGCGGTACCGGTTTCGAGAAGCATCCTGCGCTTGAGGTAGTTGAGGCAGGAGTTGCGCACCATCACGTAAAGCAGGGCCTGCATACTTACGTCCTTCACCGAAAAGCGTTTCTGGTACAGTTTCACGAAGCATTCCTGCACTATATCCTCGGCGGCTTCCCGGCTTTCGACAAAGCGGGAAGCGTAGTTGCGCAGACGAGGGTAGTACTGCCGGAATAATGCTTCGAAATCCATTATACTCTTTTGATTTAGCCTGCAAATATAGCTATAATTTTACTATCTTTGGCGGATATGAAAAATGCCCTGACTATTCTTGCCATTCTGGCCTTTACAATGTGTTCCGCTCCCAACAAGAAAAACGCGGACACAGTTACTTTGGTGACATATAATGTAGGTGTCTTCAGCAAAAGCGGCACTAACACATCCGATATGGTGGCGGCGATGATGAAGGAACTATCCCCCGACGCCATCTCCCTTAACGAGCTGGACAGTTGCACCCAGCGCAATCCGTACTTCCAGATAAAGGATTTCGCCAAGAAGATGGGAGGATGGTACTTCCTCTACGCCCCTGCCATCAAGCATCAGGGCGGAAAATATGGGATAGGCATAGTGAACAGCCCGAAGCTGACGGCGCTCAAGCGCTACTCCATCACCCTCGACAAGATGGATGGAGGCGAACAGCGCGCGCTGGCGGTGGTGGAATTCCAGGATTTCGTGTTCTGCTCCACCCACCTCGACCATCGCTCCTCCGCCGCCCAACTCAGGCAGGTGGCGCAGATAGATTCGCTGGTGGCGGCGGATTTCGGCCTCTCCGGAAAACCCGTCATCCTCTGCGGAGATCTCAACTGCCTCCCCGACAGCGGCACCATCGCGGAGCTGGAGAAGAACTGGACGGTCATATCTCCCGACGCCTTCACCTTCTCCGCCAAAAAACCTTCCAAGAGGATAGATTATTTCCTGGTGCGCAAGAGCACTGCCGACCGCATAGAGGTTAAGGACGCGCGCGTGTGCAGGACCTTCAAGTCCGGGGACGTGGCCGTCGCATCCGACCATCTCCCGGTACTGGTGACAATAAAGATAAAGTAGAATGAACCTCAAGTCCCTAGCGAAGGATACCGCCCTCTACGGGCTGGTCAGCATAGTAGGCAGATTCCTGAACTATCTGCTCGTCCCGGTGTACACCCGCGTAATCGTCGCGGAGAGCGGAGGATACGGGATAGTGACGAACTTCTACGCCTATACCGCCCTGCTGCTGGCCCTGCTGACCTTCGGAATGGAGACTACCCTCTTCCGCTTCGCCAACAAGGACGGGGAGGATGCGAAGATGGTCCTGAGCACCATACTCCGTATGGTCGGCGGCGTAGGGTTGCTGTTCCTGGCGCTGGTATTCATCTTCCTGGGGCCCATTTCGCAGAAGATGGGATATGCCCAGCATCCGGAATACGTCGGCTGTATGGCCCTCATCACTGCCCTGGACGCCTTCCAGGCCATACTGTTCTGCCATCTGCGCCAGCAGAAACGCCCGCTCAAGTTCGCCGCCCTCAAGTTCGCCTTCATCATCCCCAGCATACTCTTTACGCTGTTCATCTTCCTGGTGATTCCGAAGATGGGGGCCTCGCATCCCGAACTTTTGAAGCTGTATGTAAAATACAATTACGGGGTAGGTCTGATTTTCTTTACCAATCTCTTCTGCACCGCTATGGTGACCCTGGGATTCCTGAAGGAACTGCGCGGAATAGGCTACGGATTCGACCGCGCACTGGCAGGGAGGCTGCTCCGCTACAGTTGGCCGCTGCTGATACTGAGCCTGATGGGCGTGTTCAACCAGGTGGCCGACAAAATCATCTATCCCCTGGTGGATTCGGGTCCGGAGGGGATGGTGCAGCTGGGTATCTACGGAGCCTGCGTGAAGATAGCGATGATAATGGCCCTGCTGACGCAGGCCTTCCGATATGCCTACGAACCTATCATCTTCAATGGCAGCCGGGACCAGAACAGCCCCGAAACCCTTGCGGACGGCATGAAGTATTTCGTGGTGTTCGCCCTGCTGGCCTTCCTGGCCGTGATGGTGTATCTGCCTTTGCTGCAGAGGATATTCATCGGGGCGGATTACCGTTCGGGTATCGCGGTCGTGCCTATCGTGATGATGGCAGAGGTATTTATGGGGATATATTTCAACCTGTCCTTCTGGTACAAGCTCAGCGACCAGACGCTCTGGGGTGCGGTGATCAGCGCCGTGGGGGCCCTGGTGATGGTTCTTGTGAACATATTCGGCATCCCGCGCTGGGGCTATATGGCCTGCGCCTGGGGCGGCTTTGCCGGCTACGGGGTGTCGATGCTTATGAGTTACTGCCTGGAGCAGAAGAAGTATCCGGTGAAGTACGACATGCGCACCATCCTCGGCTTCTTCGCCCTCGCCCTGGTGCTCTACTTCGCGTACGAGTTGCTTGGCCGCACGTCCCTCGCGGGAGACGGAGTCAACGTCCTCACCGCCTGGCCCCTCATGGCCATCGGCACCGTGCTTATCGGCATCTACTGCGCCGCCACCTGGAAATTCATCATCAAACGCGCCAGAAGCTAACCTCCCCACGCTGCGCTTTCTCCCCCGGCACGCCCACCGCTGCGCTTTCTCGCGCAGGAGTGGGCGGGTGTAGCTTTAGTAGGGCCTTCGGTTCTGTTCCCCATTCCTTCTCCCCTCTGCGGCTGCGAGCAACAGTCGGGCGCGAGGAGGGCCTTCGCACTGAGGCCCCCGCAGCGCCCGAACTGTAGCCGCCCGTCCTGCTTCGACGGGCGGCGGTGCCGCAGAACTCGCCCGCCATGCAGCACTTAACCCTTTG
>JAEEXQ010000101.1 GCA_016287875.1 Bacteroidales bacterium
CCGAATACACCCATAAGAAGGGCGCTCTCGCAGCTGCCCGCCGTGGCGACGCTGCCAACCCCATGAAGGAGTCTTCCGGCTCTCAGTTCTACATCGTACAGGACCCCTACACCTGCGCGCAACTCGACGGAGAGTACACGGTTTTCGGCGAAACTGTTGAAGGTCTTGACGTTATTGACAAGATTGCAGCGGTCGAAACCGACCGTAGAGACCGCCCCGTGGCACAAGTTAAGATTATTAGTGTAAAACCTGAATAAACGGCCTTTTTGGCACGATATTCGCAATAAATTTTTTCGAATAGTTTTTTCATAGGTTAAATTTTAGGTTAGAATTGCGAACCGCCCCCGTTGGGAAACGAGGGCGGTTCATCTTTTTTGTTTTATAAATTATTTTGTATTCTTGCGTTCCGGTTCCGCCAGGGGGAAGTAGTTGTATCCCAATATGTTGAAGATGGGCTGATGGGCCTTCGCCTTCTCGCAGAAGCGTCCGAAGTCACGCGCTGAAGCAGCGCTCCACTGGACCTCGCTGATGGCGCAGAGCCTGGGCAGGGTCAGGTAGTAAAGCTCATTGGTGTTGCGTATGTACTCCGTCCACAGATTGGCCTGCACGCCGAGTATGTGCTTCTGTGCGGTTTCGTCCAGATCTTCGTAGGGATCATAGCTGTAAACCTTCTCCAGCGGTAGCTGGTGGCGCTTCCAGTTCACGCCCACGTAATCGTCCGAATCCGCCTGCTTATAGTCGAAATAGCAGTGGCTGTTCGGGCTCATTATCACGTCGAAGCCCAGGCCCGCAGCTTTCTTGCCGCCTTTGGCGCCACGCCAGGACATTACGGTCGCGCCCTCGGCAAGATCTCCCTCCAGGACCTCGTCCCAGCCGATGATCTTCCTGCCCTTGCCGGCAAGATGGTCCTGTATGCGCTTGGTAACATAGTTCTGCAGCTTCTGGCCGCGTGTCCCGCGCTCGTCAGCCTTGAGGCCGAGCTCGTCCATCCTGGCCTGGCAGGCCGGGCATTTATCCCAGGAAGTCTTGGGGCACTCATCCCCTCCGATATGGATATATTCGCTGGGGAAGAGCCCGCAGATTTCGTCAAGCACATCGAATAGGAACTCGAAGGTCTTCTCCTTCCCCACGCAAAGCACCTGGTCGGAAACACCCCAGCGCGTCCAGACCTGATAAGGGCCGCCGGTGCAGCCGAGCCAAGGGTAGGAGGCCATTGCGCCGAGCATATGGCCGGGAAGGTCGATTTCAGGTATTACGGTGATGCCCAGCGCATCCGCATAAGCCACCACCTCGCGTATCTGGTCCTGGGTATAGTATCCGCCGTAGCGCTTGCCGTCGTTGGTATTCCTGTCATAGGTGGTCTGGGTGCCGGAACGGAAGGCGCCGATCTCGGTCAGCAGGGGATACTTCTTTATTTCTATGCGCCAGCCTTGATCCTCGGTGAGGTGCCAGTGGAAGCGGTTGATCTTGTAGAAAGCGGCCAGGTCCAGGAACTTCTTCACCTCGTCCACGGTATAGAAATGCCTGGCGACGTCCAGCATCACCCCGCGGTATGCGAAGCGCGGGCTGTCCTTTATGGTGCAGCAGGGGATGTTCCAGCTGACTCCTCCGGCGAGCTTGCCTGCAAGCAACTCCACAGGCATCATCTGCTTCAGCGTCATCAGTGCATACAGGAAGCCGTTGTGGCCGGAGGCGGTCACCTTCGCCGCCTTGCCATTTATCTCGATGCAATATTCCTCCGGGGCAAGGGTGGTATCCTTCAGGAAGTAGAATCCCTTCAGGGACCCCAGCGGAGTGCGGGCATTGACTCCCGTGGCGCAGGCTATGCTGCTGACCTTGCCGGTAGCGACATAGAGCTCGTCCGCCAGCGACGCGATGGCCTTCACGGTCCTTTCTTCGAGGGTGCCATCGTAGTTGAAGTTCGCTCCCTTCACTTTGAAGGACCCCTTTCCCATAGTGATGCTCTGAGGCTGGGGGATGATGTGGAGTTCTGTGTCTTTCGCCTGCAAGCAGGATGAGCCCATTGCCAGGGCCAGTGCCAAAATCAGTATTCTTTTCATATATCAAAATAGGATTAGTCCTAGGATTCCGCCCGCAATCATCAGCAGTATGGGATTCACACGGAAGGCGTAGGCAGCCACGAAGCTGGCCCCCATTATGACCCAGGAGGCGGGGCTGCCGAAGTTCTCGGGGATGACCTCAGCGCGCGGGACCCATCCATCCGCCGAAAAACGGAACATCAGGATGAGGGCGGCGGCGCCGATGAGTCCTGCGACTGCCGGGCGGAGACCGTCCATAACGTCGCCGAACAGGCGGGTGCGGTGGTATTTATTATATAGGTAGATTATTCCATAGAAGATGATGAAGGAGGGCAGCACCAGTGCGAAGGTGGCGACGGCGGAACCGGCCAGTCCGGCCACCTCGTATCCGGTGTAGGTCGCGCAGTTTACCCCTATGGGCCCGGGGGTGCATTGTGAGATGGCCACAATGTCGGTGAACTGGGCCTCGCTCAGCCATCCGAATTTGGTAACCACCTGGTCCTGGATCAGGGAGAGCATCGCTGCTCCTCCGCCGAAGGTGAAGAGTCCGATGAGGAAGAAGGTCGCGAAGAGCTGGAGGAAGATCATCTGCCCTGCTGCGCCTCCTTCGCTCTGCTGATGGCCACCGCGATGATGATGGTGACGAGTATGATATAGATGGGGGATACCTTCAGCAGCACGACGGCCACCAGCGACGCGGCCAGCACCGCCCAGCTCCACCATTTGCGGCAGCCCTTCCTGGCCAGGTTGACGGCCGGCACCAGTATCAGGCCTACCGCCACGGGGCGCACGCCCTTGAAAATCTTCACCACCGTGGGATTGTCCTTTATCCCGGTGAAGAGAATGGCGATAAGTAGGATGATTGCGAAGGAGGGGAGGACGGCCCCCAGGCTGGCGGCCACTGCTCCGCGCATGCCCCGCAGGCGGTATCCGGAGTATATGGCCATATTGACGGCGAGAATGCCGGGGGCGCTCTGGGCGAGCACTATGACATCAGGCATATCCTCCTCGGAGATCCATCCGCGCGAGCGCATTTCGGCTTCTATCAGGGGAATCATAGCATATCCGCCGCCGATGGTAAAGGCGCCTATCTTGGCGAAGACGGCGAATATGTTCCAAAGCGAGACCCCTTGTTTTGTCATAGGACACGAAATTAGTAAAAAAAATGCGAAAAATGTTTGGAGGAATAAAAAAAGTGCGTATCTTTGCAGCCCGTTTGAGAAAACGGCATAGGTCTTTGAAAATACTGGAAGAACAAGTACAAGCAAGTACCGAGAACAAAATAGATCGAGAGCGTTAATTTCTTTAAAGGAAAACAAGAGTGCCGAGATCAAGCTGGAACTTTAGAAATATACAAAGAAGAGTTTGATCCTGGCTCAGGAT
>JAEEXQ010000041.1 GCA_016287875.1 Bacteroidales bacterium
CTGGAGGGGCCGGTGATAAGCACCAGGCGCACTTTCTGCCGGCCGAAATAACGCTTGTGTATCTCCTCAGCTATCTGGACTATCTTCTTTTCCTGAAGGGCCTCGGCTATCTGGATGAGGTCGCTGCCGTTGCCGTCCAGCAGGCTCTTGTTCAAGTCCCCTACCGTGTTCAGGCCCATAATGTCGTTCCACTTCAGGTTCTCGTTGAACATATTGAAAGTCTTCGGCTGGTCCACATAGGGGGCGAGCTTGGTAGGATCGTGCTTGCTGGGGCCTATGAGCAGCATTCCCCCGTGATAGAGGCGGAGGTCCCATACGTCAAGGTATCCGGTAGAGGGAACGAGCCTGCCGTAATAGTAGTCCTTGGTCTTGCCCAGGGAATAATAATCCATATATACCTGGCCGCTGGTCTCGAGGAGCTTGACTTTGTCTTCCGCCCCGGCCTTGTGCATTATTTCTATGACCTGCTCGGTAGGGGCCTCGAAACGGTGGAAAGGAAGGTTCTTCTCCACAAGCCAGTGCATACGCTGTTTAATCTTGTTGATGTCGTCCTGGGTGACAGGGCTCTTGTCAGCCTTGTGCAGGTCGCAGTAATAGCCGTGGGAGATGGGATGCTCGATGAATATGTGGCTGCCGCGGAACACGTCCCTGGCCGCCTTGCAGAGCAGGAAGCAGAGGGAACGGATGTAGACTCTCATTCCGCTGGAAGCGGTCGCGTCCACGAATTCCACGGTGCGGCTGTTATAGACTCTGAACTTCAGGCCCTGGGAAACATTGTTAACTTTGGCTGAAACAATGGGATACGGCCTGTCGAATCCGAATACCGGAAGCATGTCCAGAAGAGTGGTTCCTTCCCTGAAGGAATTGCTTGTGCCGGTGTTTTTGCAATAGACTTGTATCATCGTGCATTTTTATCTTTTACAAAGATATAAAAAACAGATTATTTTTTTTACCTTTGCGCCATTGTTTCACTAATCTTTTTTTATGCGTAGAAATGAAGAAATTCCTGGTTGTTTGCACAGCTCTTTCGCTGTTGTGCCTCCCTGGGACCGCGCAGGAATATGTGCGCGTGGCAGAGGCTGACAATGCCGGCCGCAGTGTCGGATTGTCCATTATTCCGAGGTTCGACCTTAATTATGGTAACGATTTTACACTCGGCGATTCTTCTCTCTATTCACTTTTCGAAGGCAGTCTTTCCGATAATCTCTCCTTCAGCGTCTGCAACCATTGGCTTGCGGCCGACAAGGATGGGATAAGCGCGTTGTATAAGAACACGCTCAGGAGCGACGACGTCAACTGGCTTGACTGGGCTTATCTGACCGGCACCTTCGGAAGTTTCTCAGTCTCTCTCGGTAAACAGCCGCTCACTTTCGGAGGTTTCGAGTTCGATGCCTATGACTTCGAATCCTACTCCTTCATTGCCTCCTCTACCTGGAACAACCTTCAGGTATATCAGTGGGGCGCCAAGTTCGACTGGACTAGCGAATCCGAGAATACCACCCTTTCATTCCAGGCCACTACGTCTCCTTTCGGCGAACACCCCTTCAGCAGCAAGCTCTTCAACTATGCTGTCAACTGGAGCGGCGAGTACGGCATTTTCCGCAATATATGGAGCGCCGTAGCCATGCAGACGGAAAGCGGAGAGTTCATCCCTCTGATCTCCCTCGGGCAGCAGCTTGACCTGAGCGACAATGTCACCATCGCACTCGACGCATACAATGTAGTCGGTGACGAGGAAGAGATTGTCCAGAAAGGACTTACAATGATACCTTCCCTTATCTGGAAGCCCTGCGAAAGCGTTCAGCTCAGAGGACGTCTGGGCGGAGAAATGAATTTCGAGACCAAGAACCGCGACCTCATTGCAGGTTTCGACGCACATTGGTTCCCTATCAAGGACAGTGAGGACCTTCGCCTGCATTTCGCGGCCGGTTATCATCACGACCTCAAGCTCTGCTCCTTTACATTAGGCGTTTTGTACTATCTGAACTTCCCTCGCAGCTAAATGAAAGAAAACATCATCGACATCAGGCACCTGTCGAAGTCATTCGGTGACAAGAAGGTGCTCGACGACATCAATCTGTATGTCCGCCGCGGTGAGTTCATCACCCTTCTGGGGCCTTCGGGCTGCGGAAAGACCACCTTGCTGCGTATGATAGCCGGTTTCCTGAAGCCTGACGAAGGCAGCATAATGCTGGATGGCAAGGACATAGCCGGAGTGCCTCCTCACGAGAGGCCTCTGAACACCGTGTTCCAGCGCTATGCCCTCTTCCCCCATCTGGATGTGTACGACAATATCGCTTTCGGCCTCAAGCTCAAGAAAACCCCTGAGGATGAAATCGACAAGCGCGTGCGCAAGGTGCTCAAGCTCGTGGCCATGTCCGACTATGAAGACCGTGACGTGGAAACCCTTTCCGGCGGCCAGCAGCAGCGTATAGCCATAGCCCGCGCTATCGTCAACCAGCCCAAGGTACTGCTCCTCGACGAGCCCCTTGCTGCCCTCGACCTCAAGATGCGCAAGGATATGCAGATAGAGCTCAAGGAGATGCACCGCAAGCTCGGCATCACCTTCATATATGTTACCCACGACCAGGAAGAAGCTCTTACGCTGAGCGACACCATCGTGGTCATAAACGAAGGAAAGATACAGCAGATAGGCACTCCTACCGACATCTACAACGAGCCCGTGAACGCCTTCGTGGCCGATTTCATCGGCGAGAGCAACATTCTCAAAGGCAGGATGCTGCGCGACCGCCGCGTAGCCTTCATCAAGCACGAATTCGACTGCGTTGACGAAGGTTTCGGCGAGGATGTCCGCGTCGATGTCGTCGTCCGTCCCGAGGACATCTACTTCACCACCGACCCTGCCAAGTGCCAGTTCACCGCCAAGGTCAACTCCTGCACCTTCAAGGGCGTGCACTACGAGATGTACGTGGATACCGACACCGGCTACGAGCTTATGATCCAGGATTACGATCCCTATCCCGTAGGCAGCGAGGTAATGCTCTATATCGATCCGGACGACATACAGGTGATGAAGAAGGAGCGTACCGAAAACAAGTACACGGGTACGGTGACGGCAGAAGGCACCGTCGAGTTCCTCGGAGCCGAATTCGAATGCGATACCAAGGGATTCGAGGTGGGCGAAGATGTCACCGTCAAGGTACGGTTCGAGAAAGTGGACCTTCTGGACCACGAGGATGAAGCCATCACTACCGGACACGTGGAGTTCATACTCTATATGGGCAACCATTACCACCTGACCATCCGCACCGAAAGCGGAGAGAAGATATGGGTGGACACCAACGATATCTGGGACAAGAACGACTTCGTCGGCATCAAGATCCTTCCCAAGGACATATGCCTCGAAAAAGTAACTGCTGCCAATGAATAAAAGGTCGAACTGGGCTCTGCCCTACTTCATATTCCTTGTGCTGTTCGTGGTAGTTCCCCTGCTGCTCATCCTTGTGTATGCACTGCAGGATGCCAGCGGGCACTTCACCCTGGCGAACATAGGCAAGTTCTTTTCGGACGGAGATTCCCTCAGCACCTTCGCCCTGTCCATCGAGGTTGCAATCGAGAACACCATTCTCTGCATCCTCATCGGATATCCGGCAGCCTGGATACTGGCCAACAAAGAGTATAACAAGGGCGCGGTGACCGTCGTGCTTTTCATCCTCCCGATGTGGATAAATGCGCTGATGCGTACCCTCGCCACCGCCGAACTCTTCACCATGGCCGGCATACAGCTGGGCAAGGGAACCCTGCTCTTCGGTATGTGCTATGACTACCTCCCGTTTATGATCTATCCCATCTACAACGTGCTCAACAAGATGGATAAATCCTACGCGGAGGCGGCCCAGGACCTGGGAGCTACTCCAGGGGAGGTATTCCGCAAGGTTACCCTCCCCCTCTCCATGCCCGGAGTGCTGAGCGGCGTGATGATGGTGTTCATGCCCACCGTCTCCACCTTTGCCATCTCCGAATTCCTCACCAACAACAAGATAAAGCTCTTCGGTACCATCATCCAGGAGAACATCAACAACTCCATGTGGAACTACGGTGCCGCCCTGTCTCTCATTATGTTGGTAATCATCGGTATAACCACTTTCCTGCAGGGCAATGAGTCCGAGGAAAACAGCGTAGGAGGGATAATCTGATGAATACACGCAAAGTTTTCGCCAGGATATACATATGGATAGTGCTGGTCGTGCTCTACGCCCCCATACTGTTCATAGCCGTCTTCTCCTTTACCGAAGCCAAGAGCCTCGGCAACTGGACCGGTTTTTCGATGAATCTGTACAAGAACCTTTTCACAGGTTCGATGCAGAACTCCTCAGGGCTGATTTCCGCCGTAGAGAATACGCTGGTAATAGCCTTGATAGCATCCGTGATAGCCACTCTGCTGGGCACGGTCGCAGCAATTGGTATCTTCAACCTGAAGGGACGCAAGAAGAACGTGATGAACTTCCTGAACAACATACCGATGATCAACCCCGACATCATCACCGGTGTGTCGCTCTTCCTGCTCTTCGTGTTCCTGCACATCTCCCAGGGTTATACAACCGTAGTGCTTGCCCATATCACTTTCTGCACTCCTTACGTAGTGCTGAACGTGATGCCCAAGCTCAGCCAGCTGAACCCCAACATCTACGAAGCTGCCCTGGACCTGGGTGCAACCCCGATGCAGGCCCTGCGCAAGGTGCTGGTGCCCGCGCTGCGCCCCGGTATGATATCCGGATTCATTCTTTCCTTCACCATGAGTCTCGATGATTTTGCGGTGACTTTCTTCACCCGCGGCACCATCGGTCTCGACACACTTTCTACTTACATCTATGCAGACGCCCGCAAGGGCGGTCTGACCCCCGAGCTCAAGCCCTTGATGACCATACTTTTCCTGCTCATCCTTGTGGTCCTGCTCATAATCAACATACGTCAATCTAAGAATTCGAATAAGAAATGAAAAAACTTCTTCTGATCGCAGCCATTGCTGCTGCCGCCGTGTCCTGCGGCAACGACCGTTCAAGCATCCTCAAGGTGTACAACTGGTCCGATTATATCGACGAATCCGTACTTCCTGAGTTCCAGGAGTGGTACAAGGCCCAGACCGGCGAGGACATCACCGTCGTCTACCAGACCTTCGACGTCAACGAGACCATGCTTTCCAAGATCGAGAAAGGTCACGAGGACTACGACGTGGTCTGCCCTTCCGACTATATCATCGAGCGTATGCTCAACAACTCCCTCATACTCCCCCTCGATTTCGCATCCATCCCCGATTCCATCAACTACATCTCGGCCAACAAGTCGCCTTATATGCAGAAGATGTTCAGCGAGATCAATCCCAAGATCGATGCCAACGAGTATTCTGTCCCCTATATGTGGGGTACCACCGGTATCATTTACAATACCGATGTAGTCACCCCCGAAGAGGCCGGCACCTGGGATATCATCCGCAACCCTAAATACAAGGGACAGGTGCTCATTAAGGATGCCCCCCGTGACGTCTATGGCCCCGTGCTCATCTATCTCAAGCAGAAAGAGCTCGCAGAGGGCAGCGTAAGCCTCCAGGACCTTATGCAGGATTCTTCCGACGAGAGCATCGCGGCCGTAGAGGCCTATCTGAAGGAGGTCAAGGAAGGAGTGCTTGGCTGGGAGGCCGATTTCGGCAAGGACCAGATGACCAAGGGCCGCGGAGTTATCTCCCTTAACTGGAGCGGAGATGCCGTGTGGGCCATCGAGGAAGCTGCCGCAGTGGGAGTCAATCTCGACTACATCGTTCCCGAGGAAGGCAGTACCGTATGGTTCGACGGCTGGGTGATACCCAAGTATGCCAAGAACATCAAAGCCGCCAGCTACTTCATCGACTTCATGTGCCGTCCCGACATCGCCATCCGCAATATGGAAGAAACCGGTTATGTTTCCGCCAACGGAGCTATCGAGGTGCTCGAGAGCCAGATAGACGAGGAATGCGAACCCGTCAACCTCAGCTACTTCTTCGGCGAGGCCGCCGACAGCGTCAGGGTCAACCCTGTCCTCTACCCCGACCTTTCCATTATCGACCGCTGTGCACTAGAGCACGACTGGGGCCAGGATACCGACAAGCTTCTTGCTATGTGGTCCCGCGTGAAGGGTGACAATGCTAACTCGATGACCTACATAATCATCGTCGTTGCCATCGTAGCCCTCGGCGCAGGTTACTTCGTATCCAAGAACAACAAGCGCGGCCGCAAGCACGGCAGAAAATAATTTTTCGTATATTGCAGAAAAATCGGATAACACTATGCTAGACACGACACGCGGGCTCTATGTGGCCCATTCGGATGAAGGCCCAATTTCGATTTGCGGCAAGATGGCCAACCGCCACGGACTCATCGCCGGTGCAACCGGCACAGGTAAAACCGTTTCCCTGCAGGTTCTTGCAGAGACTTTCAGCCAGGCAGGCGTACCCTGCTTCATGGCTGATATGAAGGGAGATCTGAGCGGTGTGAGCCAGCCTGGCACCCTCAGCGGATTTATCCAGAAGAGGATGCCCGAATTCGGAATCGAGAACCCCAAGTTCGAAGGATGCCCTGTCCGCGTGTATGACGTGTTCGGCGAGCAAGGTCATCCGATGCGTACCACCATATCGGACATGGGCCCTATGCTCCTCAGCCGACTGCTCTCTCTCAACGAGGTGCAGAGCGGAGTGATGGATATCATCTTCCGCGTAGCTGACGACAAGGGCCTGCTCCTTATCGACCTCAAGGACCTCCGGGCTATGGTGAACTATGTGGCGGAGCACGCCGCGGAGTATCGTACCAGCTATGGAAATGTCTCCGACGGCAGCATAGGAGCCATCCAGAGGGCTCTTCTCAGCCTCGAGAACCAAGGAGCCGACAAGTTCTTCGGAGAGCCCGCATTCGACATCTACGACCTCTTGCAGACGAACTGCGGGAAGGGAATACTGAGCGTGCTGGCAGCCGACAAGCTGATGCAGAACCCCAAGCTCTATTCCACCTTCCTGCTCTGGCTGCTTTCCGAGATCTACAGCAAGTTGCCGGAAGTCGGCGATATGGACCTTCCCAAGTTCGTTTTCTTCTTCGACGAGGCCCATACTCTCTTCGATGAGACTCCCAAGGCATTGGTAGATAAGATAGAGCAGGTAGTACGCCTCATCCGTTCCAAGGGAGTGGGCGTGTATTTCATCACCCAGTCCCCTACCGACATTCCCGATGCAATTCTCGGGCAGCTGGGCAACCGTATCCAGCACGCTCTGCGCGCCTATACTCCCAAGGACCAGAAGGCCGTGAAGACTGCGGCCGAGACTTTCCGCGCCAATCCGGCTTTCAAGACGGCGGATGCCATAATGGAGCTCGGCACTGGCGAGGCCCTGGTTTCCTTCCTCGACGAGAAGGGTGCCCCTTCGGTCGTGCAGCGTGCCAAGATACTCTTCCCTCTGAGCCAGATAGGGGCCATCAGCGAGGCCCAGCGCAAGCAGCTCATCAATTCTTCGATGATAGCCGGCAAGTACGATAATCCTATCGACCGTCCCAGCGCGTTCGAGGTGTTGCTTGAGGATGCCCAGAGGGCTCAGGAGGAGCAGGCCGCTCAGGAGGCTGCCATCGAGGAACAGAAGCAGAAATCCGTAGAGGCGGCGAAGGCCAACGGCAATTCCAAAGGGACTTCCAGCATCTTCGGCAAGATAGCCAAGGCTGCTGCCGGTGCGGTCATCACCAGTGTCACCGCGTCCGTCGGTACTGCCGTAGCTAATTCAGTCACTGGAAAGAAGTCCACCACCACGAGTGGCAAGAGCATTGCCA
This sequence comes from Bacteroidales bacterium, assembly GCA_016287875.1. Classification (GTDB taxonomy): domain Bacteria; phylum Bacteroidota; class Bacteroidia; order Bacteroidales; family UBA932; genus Cryptobacteroides. Next base: position 7,800 of record JAEEXQ010000041.1, read on the forward strand.
ACAAGGCCATCAAGAGTGCTACCAGCACCGCCACCCGCACCCTCACTCGATCCTTATTGGGAAATTTGCTTAAATAAACAAGCTTTTCTTATGTCACCCCCGGCTACGACCGGGGGTCTTTTTTGTTCCGGGGGTGGACACGTCCTCCAGCGGCTGGCTCCGGAACAAACTAAGCTATTCGCTCTTTGTCAGGTAATTTACTGATGTAAATTCACCTGCGACCCAGACTTTGTCGCCGGGTTGAAAGATTAGGTCGGCTTTGGGATTGGTAATCATTTCATCGTTACGCTTAACACTGATTACCATACAGTTGAACTTACGGAATTGAAGTGATTGCAGACTCCTGCCGCACAGGTAGGAGTCTTCTTTAACGTCTAATGTAACTACGTCGAAACGAGGTTCTTCCCCCTTCTCGGCGGGAACTATAGAATCCGCTATCATCTTCTTTAGATCGCTGAGCTGATGGTTGGTACCCACGGCGAGCAACACATCTCCAGGATAAATAGGCTCCTTGGCCTCAGGAATCAATATGTTGTGCGACCCACGGGTAATTTTGATGATATTCGCCCCTGTCCCCTCCCTGATGGGGATTTCCATCAACTTGCGTCCCACGAAAGAAGAATCCTCCGAGACCTTGATGCTCTCCAGATGCACGTCGTACCCGGCCATCTTGGTGCGTATGGAAGAAGTGACCGGGGTACGCTTGCGGGCAAGAGTCTCTTTGGCATTCAGATTCTCGAAGAAGATGCTTTCCATAGAATTGCTGCGCTCGCGGACGCGGGATCTGGAAATAAGGAAAAAGACAACTCCGGCGGCCACCAGCAGGACGGCCGTCCATCCGGCAAGGTCGAAATGGGTAGAAATGACAGCAAGAACGAAGCCCAGTGCCAGGAAGAAACGGCCCAGCAGCAAGCCCAGGATGGGCCAGCTGTTCAGGGCCTTAGCCTTAATCAGTTTCTTCGCATACATATCGGATGAGCCCTTGTTTACGGCCAGGCCATAGAGCAAGGGGGACATTACCGCAAGAGTGATTCCCACGGAAACGAGATTCTGCCAGAACTTGCCAACGTCCGGCAGGGCGCTGGTAAGGAAAGGGTCGAGCCAGGCCCTGGAAGCGATCATGATGGCCACCAGTATGACGCTGTAGAGCAGTATCCTGATAACATAGGCGCTGATAAGCTTTTGCCAGTCGCTCTTTTCGGCAGCGGAGGAATTCGTGGTCCTCTCCATCTGGTCGATACGGGCAAGTATGCGCGGAGGCACTTTTTTCTGAAGGAAGGCAAGCGAGGGGCCTGCGAGGCGTATCATGTAAGGAGTCGTAAAAGTCGTGATGACCGATACCGCTACGATGACAGGATAGATGAACTCCCTCATAACTCCAAGGGTGACTCCTACGCTGGCTATGATGAAGCCGAATTCGCCAAGCTGGGCAAGGCTGAAACCTGTATGTACGGCGTTCCCGAGGCCATTTCCGGTCAGCAGTACTCCGACTGCGCTGAAGAAAATATGGGTAATGACCACCAGCACTGCCAGTATCAGGATTATGAACCAGTTATGCAGGATTATATCGGGGGCTATCATCATACCGACGGATACGAAGAAGATGGCCCCGAAGAGGTCCTTGATAGGGCTTACCAGTTTTTCAATGTGTTCGCTTTCTATGGTTTCGGCCAGGATCGAACCCATCACGAAGGCTCCCAAAGCGGAGGAGAAGCCGGCGGCAGATGCGATCGAGACCATCGCGAAGCAGAAACCTATGCTCACCAGCAGCAGGATCTCGTCATTGAGGTATTTCCTGGCTTTGCGGAAGATGGTGGGAATAAGGTAGATACCCACCACGAACACAAGTATTATGAAGAAGATTAGCTTGGCAAGGGCTCCTGCCAGTTCTCCGCCCGCAAACTGGTTGGAAACTGCCATAGTGGAAAGCAGCACCATCAGCAGTATGGCTATCAGGTCTTCCACGACCAATGTGCCGAAGACCAGGCCGGCATAGGGCTTTTCCTTAAGGCCCATATCGTCGTATGACTTGATGACCACCGCTGTGGAAGACATGGACAGCAGACCGGCAAGGAAGATGCTTTCCATTACCGTCCACGACATTGCCTGGCCCACGATGAAGCCTATGACGAATACTCCGACGAACTTGGTCCCGGCAGTGACTATTGCGCCAGCGCCCACCTTCAGCAGCTTCTTGAAACTGAACTCCAGGCCCAGACCGAACATCATGAATATCAAGCCTATTTCCGACCATTGGTGGACGGATTCCGCGCTGGATATGTTGAAGAAGAAGTGGACGTGGGGTCCGATGAGGAAGCCCGCGATAATATATCCGAGTATAAGAGGCTGCTTGAGGGCCTTCGAGATTATGGTGAAGACGCCTGCAGATATCAGTATTACGGCCAGGTCCCGTACAAGGTTGAGTTCTTCCGACATTATTCGCTGTATCCTATAAGTTTGACCGGCCCCAGGAGTCCGGAGGGAAGGAGATGGTCCCCTGCATTGTAGAAGCGCCGTACCTTGGTTACGGGCTTCTCTCCGCGCTGGCGGTCCCCTATCATCCTGTTGACCCAGAGATTGGTCACGTTGATTTCTATAGTATTGTTTCCTTCTTTCAAATAGCCAAGAACATCGGCCGATATATATGGCTCGCGCCAGACAAGCCCTGCATTATGTCCGTTGACTATGAGTTCGGCCATCACATTCACTGCGCCGAGGTCGATATGGGCCTCCGCAAGGCCGGACAACGCAGCTGCGGGAACGTCGAAGCTGGATTTGTAATTCGCGGTGCCCGAGAAATACTTCACTACGGGATCGCTGTTTGTGGTCCAGTCGTTCAGCGTCGAGAATGTCTCCTCGGCCCTTTCCCCACCCTTCTGGTCGAAGCTTACGTTCCAGTAACGGTCGAGGGTAAGTATTTCTTTCTTGTTATCATAAATACGCTCTTCAGGCAGGTCCAGAGGCTCGTCCGTAAGCACATAGAAAACAGCATCACCGGCTTTGAGGGATGAGTTTACCAGAGTTCTTCCGTCTTTTATTTCAGATGCAATCCGCACGGCATTGCCAGTCTCAGGATCCAGCAGCGCGGCATTCTTCGCAGTTTCGCGGAAATAAACGGCCCCCTGCCAGTCCTTCCCGGTAAAATTGCATAGCCAATAGATGTCCGCCTGTCCGGCAATCTTCCTGTGCACGAACTGGATTCCTGTCAGGCTGCAATCGTGCCCGCGCTGATTCCTAGGGGCTGTCCCCCCATATACGAAAGCGCCTTTCTGACCGGCAATCTCACAGTCCGGTTTCAAGTCCGAAGCGGCAAGTTCGTCCGGCAATTGTTCCTCATAGCAGATACGCAGACCCTGGAGGCCTAATTGCTGAATAATGCCCACGGTCTCCTTGGAAATCGAAATATCGGAGTTCGCACCCAACACCAAGATCTTGTAGCGCTGGCCGCTCTTGGTCACGAGGCAGCCATCTTCGAAAGTCACGGCATTACGGAGAACGTCCGCATTCGCATAATCGAAATTATATCCGGCCGGAATTTTCGGCAAATAAGATAGATACTCTCCACCATACTGCGCAGTGGCATTGGTGTCATCCCCATAGAAAAGAAGGATGTCCGCCACGTTGCGCCCGGCCTGCATCATCTGGCAGCTACGGGCAAGATAATCCGTCCATACTCTCGCATAAGGGGCCCAGGTCTCGTTACGGTGGAACCACTGGCCGTATCTGAACAGGCCCAGCCCGGGAAGATAATCATCCGAAGGCTGCGAGGCGCTGTCGTGGATAACGAAGCGGTTCAGGCCGCTTGCAAGGGCTATGTCGGCGACGGCTTTCAGATTCCCCGGATGATAGGTATATGCGTGGGCACCGTCCCCGTTTGCAGTGAAGGATTCGGCGGCAGCGATATTCTGACCGTAGATATGGGCGACCGACGCACTTTCCCGTATATCCGATATGGCGGATGGGATCATCGACCCCGAGGGAGTATCCTGCACCCATATGGCCGACATAGGCACGGAGGCATTCTTCTTAACTGCCATACCGTCCCCTACGAATGCCCGGCCGGTTTCGTGGGATTCGATATAGCTGCCCTTCATTCCGAATCCGGCGATTATCTCATTGATTCTCTGATAATTCTCTTCGAAGAGTTCGGCAAGTGTCTTGCGCCAGTCGGCAAGGAACTGCCCGCTCTGCAGCGTGCTGCCTATTATTTCTCCGGTGAGTACGGGCAGCCAGGGGATGAGGTCGTAGCCTCTGCGGGCCCGGAATTCCTGAGGAAGATTGGCGGTCCAGGTTTCGGTGCCGGCCTCGTAACTATCGACCAGCAGGTGCGTAATCCCCTTCTCCCCCAGCATCCCTCCTGCAGCCTCCTTGTACATTTCAAGATAATTCCGGAAGTAGCGTTCCCAGGCATCCTTGTCGAGCTTGTCCACCTCCAGGCCAGTGGCATTGGGAGATGCAGGATGGTTCATCTTGCCGGTCAGCGATGCCCCGAAGCGGTAGATGCGCCACTTCCCCTCGGGAAGGGTGCACTGCAGACGCCCGTCGGCGCTCATCTGCCCGGTCAGTATGACAATATCCGAAGGCTTGTGGCAGTAGATCTCCGCAAAATGTTCCGTCGGATATCTGGAAAAATCATATGGGAAGCAGTACCCTGCTTTCTCTTCGAAATGATCGATCTTATATTCGGAAGATAGTTCCAGGCCCTCTACCCCTTTGCCAATCACCCGGAAATAGCGTGCATAGGCGTCCACATTGTTCGTAGTATATTCCAGAGGGGATTTAGGAACGTTCATTACCGTTTTCCAGTGCTTGCCGTCCCTGCTTTTCTGGAAGATGATGCCGCTGTCGGCACTGCCTTCCCTCGGGCGGACGGATGGGGAAGATGTCCTTACGGTGAAAGAACGGACCTGGGTAGCGGCAGGGAATGATACGCTTACCGATTTGCCGGGATCGATCTCCACCTTGGCCCCGAGTTCCTCCATACTTTTATCCCATTTCGACATTTTGACCGCTACCACGGCTATATCATAGCCATAGGGATTCACTTTAACGTGTTCATTTTTCCGGGGAATATCCCTGTAAGGGCCGGAAATCTTCTGCAATTCGGGCAGCTGGATATCCACATTTCCGCCGCGGACCTCCACGGTCTGCCATTCCAGCTTCTTCATTGCATCTTCCGGGCCTACCCAAGGGCCTCCGGTGCTGCTCCAGCCGGGGGCGCTGGCAATGGTCATTTCCAGCCCCAAGGAATCTGCGAGACTGACCGCATAGCGGAAAGCAGCCTTCCAGCTGTCGGATAGATAAGGCCTTTTGAAAGGCGCAGCCTTAGGCATGTTTACGCCGCCTGCATCGAACTGATGGAACCCCGCGATACCCACGGCATCCATCCATTCAAGGTCTTTCCTGATGCCTTCGGGAGTTACTTCACCATCCATCCAGTGCCACCAGACATAGGGCCTCGCCTGTCTGGCCGGATTCCTGAATAGTTCTATCAAATCATCGCGCTCAGGTTCACCCGGGGCCTGAATTGCCACGACGGATGAAAGCAAATAGGTAAGAATTGATATGGTGAAGGCAGCAAACATATTTTCAAATTTAAATATTTTTCTGAAGACTTAAAAATAACTATCTTCGCGTTATGTTTAAAAGAATCTCCGTACTCACTGTCTGCATACTCGCAATCTGTGCCTGCAGCGGCAAAAAAAGCAAGACCGATACCGATGAAACCGTGTGGCCCCTGGGCTTCAGGACCGATACTTTGTTCGTGAAAGAGTCCAAGGTCGAGAGCGGTGACGTATTCTACAAGCTTTTCACCCGCCTGGGAATGCCCGGCGGCGAAGTGCAGAAACTTGCTGCCGTCTGCGACTCCACCTTCGATATACGCAAACTCCGCGCAGGCAACAAGGTCGATGCCTATTACTGCGGAGATACCCTCTCCCCGGTGCTCAGATACGTGGTTTACGAGCGTGACCGCATCAATTCCACAGTTTTCAAGTGCTATGACTCCCTGGCCATCTGGAACGTGGCCAAACAGGTGGACACTGTCCGCAAATACACCGACGTAACCATCAAAAGTTCCCTCTGGAACGATATGATAGCCGCAGGAGCATCTCCCCTGCTCATATTGGAACTCGCCGACGTCTATGCCTGGACCGTGGACTTCTTCGGCCTGCACGAAGGGGACCGTTTCCGTGCATTCTACCATCAGCGCGTCTGCGAAGATGAGGTCATAGATATCCTGGGAGTGGATTTCGCCGAATATACCCGCGGCCGCGACACCCTATATGCCATACGCTATGACCAAGGTGACAATGGCAACAAGTACTGGAACCAGAAGGGTGAATCAATGCGCAAGGCCTTCCTGAAGGCCCCCCTCAAGTTCACCCGCATCAGCAGCAAGTTCAGCTACCACCGCGTCCATCCCATACACGGAGTGGTCCGTCCCCATACCGCAGTCGACTATGCTGCCCCCTCGGGAACTCCCGTCCACGCTTTGGGAGATGGTGTAGTGCTTTCCGCCGGCTGGGGCAAGGGCGGTGCCGGCAATATGATAAAGATACGCCACAACAGCGTATATACCACCGGATACCTGCACCTTCGCAGTTTCGCTAAAGGAATCAAGGCCGGAACCCGTGTCCAACAGGGCCAGGTCATCGGCTATGTAGGTATGACCGGATCCGCGACAGGCCCCCATCTGGATTTCCGCGTATGGAAAAACGGCACTCCGGTGGATCCTCTCAAGCTTGAGTCCCCTTCTGCCGAACCTATAAAGAAAGAGAACCTGCCTGCGCTGGATTCGCTCTACCGCGTATATAAGGCAGAAATGGCCAACAATGGAAATTAAGCCTATAGCATTCTTCCGCTCCCCTCTCAGGGAGAAGTTCGGCACTCCGCGTCAGGCGGGTCTGGTGCCGGATCTTCCGGGTTCAGTGGAGTTTTGCGATGGTTACGAGCCTGCGATGCTTGACGGGCTGGAGGGTTTCGATTATATCTGGCTTATCTGGGGATTCAGCCTGAACAATCCCGATGCAAGCGTTTCTTCCAAGGTGCGTCCTCCCAGGCTCGGCGGCAACGACAAGATGGGGGTATTCGCTACCCGTTCGCCATACAGACCCAATCCCCTGGGGCTTTCTTCCGTCAGGATTTCTTCGATAGATGCTTCCGCAGGGCGCATTTCTGTACTCGGTGCGGATCTGGTGGACGGTACGCCCATCTACGACATCAAACCTTATGTCGAGTATGCTGATGCCCATCCCGGAGTCCGCTCCGGCTTTGCTTCAGCAGCTCCTTCAGTACTTGATGTCGTCATAGACTGCTGTGTACTGCCCATGGCGGACGTGTCCACCCCCGGACACGGGCAAGCTGCCACCGGTCTATCCGAGGATGATATTGAGAGGTTGAAGGAGCTGCTGTCGCAGGACCCGCGGCCGGCATACCACGATGATCCTGAGCGTATCTACGGCCTGGACTATGCTGGGCACAACGTACGCTTCAAAGTGGAGGGTAAAGTGCTGACGGTACTTTCGATAGATTAGATAAGCGCCACTTCGTGACCCGACGCAGGAAGATACTTCCCTAGCAAATCTTTAGTCAAAATCTTTACGAAACACGTAGCCGTGCCATCGGTACAGGCAAAATACTCGTCTTCGGCAACGGATTTGTCCATCACAAGATGGACCGCGGCAGATTGAGGAAGGATGGCACTGAGTATGGTAGTGGCACCGACCTTGACACCCGTAAGCTCCCATAGTTTGTCGGCGGGAGCGAACGACACTCTGGGAATTCCGAGGGCAGAACAGAAATCCCTGGTCACGAAAGGCTTGTCATCGGTCGTAACGTACAGATAGAACTCGGTCTGCTGCCGGTTGCAAAGAAATATGGTCTTCACAATGTGGACGCCTATCTTCGCATCTATATGCTGGCAATCCTCCATAGTGAGCCCCGGATCCGTATCCACGCGGCCGAAAGGAATTCCCAAGGAGGCTAAAGCCTCGTAAACGGTCCTCTGCAACTCGGAGGAAAACTCTGCGGGAGGAGTAGAAATAATATCGCTTACCTTGAACATCACTCTTTGTTTTTAGTATCTATGCAGATGGTGACGGGGCCGTCGTTGACAAGGGCTACTTTCATATCGGCGCCGAACTCCCCCGTCGCCACAGTACGGCCTATGGAAGCCGACAGAGCGGCACAGAAGGCTTCGTACAGGGGAACTGCCAGTCCGTGGCCTGCAGCAGCGATATAGGACGGCCTGTTGCCTTTCTTGGTAGATGCCATCAGAGTGAACTGGCTTACCACCAGGGCCTCTCCCCCGACTTCCACCACGCTGCGGTTCATCACCCCGGCCTCATCGTCGAAAATACGCAGGCCGGCAATCTTCTTTACCAGCCAGTCGATATCTTCCCGGCCATCCTCGTGGCCCACGCCCAGCAAAATCATCAGCCCCGGGCCTATGGCGGAGCGGACCTTCCCGTCTATGGTGACGGAGGCGGAAGATACCCTTTGGATAACTGCACGCATACTATAATCTGTAGTAATCTACTTTAATACTGGAATGAACGCCATCCTCCGGCACGCTCAGTTCAACGCGGGGAACGGTCTTGTAGAAACGGAATCCCATATACACCGGGCTGCCGTCTCCGTACAGAGGATAAGTCCGTATGGAGTCCTGCTCATAAACCTTGATAACAGCGGGGCCTGCGATTGAGGCCTCAATGGTCACGGCGGAGAAATCCCCGACATCCAGCATGGAAGGGCTGTGCCAGGTCTTCCCCGGTGCCACATCCGCCGACATCGATTCGAAGGGCTCGCGGGTGCCGGTCTGATACCAGTAGAAATCGGAAAGAACTATGTCTGCCCCGTCCCGAATGGCATCCTGGTCGTGTGGCGTCGGGAAGATGGAGGATTGGGCCAGGAAACCGGCCTCCTGCACTTTTGAGATATATGCAGAATCCAGCATCTCATAGCGCATGGTGGACATTCCGCACCATCCACCCAAGGCCTGCAGACCGGCCACGGTCTCCTCTGCCGTTTTCTTTCCGGGGTCCCACAATACCAGGCAGCCGGACTTGCCGCGGGCCACCTTCATCGCGGAATAATTGCTGTCGAAGGCTATCCACCTGTCCCCAAGTATCTTCCTGGCAAGGCTGTAGGACTCAAGCACATTGCTGTGAAGCATGGGGACTATGCCGGTCTTCTTGCAGCAGCGGAGCATTTCTTCTAGCGTCGGGATGGGCGTACGCATGGCAGGATCGGAGGATTCCAGGACATAATCCCTGCGCAAGTCCTCGAAGAGCATTGCGTCTACATAAACGGGAGAATCGATCTTGGAATAATCCGCCGCATTGCGCATTGTGCGGTTTATGGACCTGTCGTGCATTACCACCATCTTGCGGTCCAGAGTGTACTTGACATCCATCTCGACCGCAACATAGCCATAGCGGGCAGCCATCTCTATGCCGTAGGTGCTGTTTTCGGGGATATAGAACTCTCCGTCGGCCTCCTTGAACCAGCAGCCGCGGTGCGCCACGGCAAATGCGTGGCCGGGAGCAGCCTTTTCGAACTGATCCAGCACATAGTTCCCGGAAGAAGAGCAGGCCTGAAGTAGTATCAGGCCTGCAACAATCAATTTTTTCATGCTTTAAGTATGGGGTTGCGCGCTGCAGCGGTTTCGTCCGGCCTGCCAATCGGAGCATTGTGCGGCGCTCCGTGCAGTATGTCGGGATCTTCGGCTGCTTCCGCCGCTATCTTCTTCATCACCGCGATGAACTCGTCGAGGGTTTCGAGGGATTCGGTCTCGGTGGGCTCTATCATCAGTGCCTGATGGAAGAGCAGAGGGAAGTAGATAGTAGGCGCGTGGAATCCGTAGTCGAGGAGCCTCTTGGCCACATCCAGGGTGGTAGCCCCGGCCTTCCCCTCGCGTGCGCCGTCATTTACGAGCCCGTCGAACACGAACTCGTGCTTGCATACGGTAGGGATGGGAAGCTTGTAGCAGTCCTTGAGGGACTCCTTGATATAGTTGGCGGAGAGAGTGGCCAGAGGACCGGCCATCTTGACGTTCTGCTTGCCTAGCATCAGAATATATGCGTAAGCACGCATCATCACGCCGAAATTGCCGTGGAAGCCTGATGTGCGGGGTACGCGGAGATAAGGCAGCACCCTTTCTCTCACACCTACCGGACCGCTTCCGGGCCCGCCTCCGCCGTGAGGCG
>JAEEXQ010000042.1 GCA_016287875.1 Bacteroidales bacterium
ATGCGCTTTTCTCCATCAACACTACCGACGGGTACATACGCAATGCCTGGGCAGACGTTTATTCCATCTTCGGAGTAGCAGGATGGAAGGATGTGAACAATTCCGTGAAATTCACGGTACTGCACGGCACTCAGCACACCGGAATTACCTGGGAGGGCATCCCTGCTTCTAAGATGGCTTCCGACCGCAGATACAATCCTGCAGGAAAGTACAAGGACGGAGAGGGAAATGTCCACTATTATCCGGATTCCGACAATTATTCCCAGACCCACTGGCAGCTAAATTACACCCATCAGTTCGACAGCCCCCTGGTGTGGAGTACGACCTACAATTTCACCAAGGGGGACGGTTATTACAAGCAGTACAAGGCCGGGAAGGAATTCTCGAAATATGGCCTGAGCGGAAGCGGAACTGCCGATTTCCTGACCAGGAAGGAGATGGACAACGGCTATCACGTGCTGAATACCGACCTTAAGTACAAGACTTCGGCCCTCGACCTTGCCGGTGGTATCTACCTGGCCAGCTATACTGGAAATCACTTCGGAAATGCCGTGCAGCAGGGGATAGAGGATGCCGAGGCTTACGAGTGGTACCGCAACAAGAGCCATAAGCGCGAGGCTACCGCCTTCCTCCGTGCCGAATACCAGCCGCTGAAATGGCTCACCACCTTCGCCGACCTGCAATACAGGATAGTGGGCCTTAGGATGAAGGGCCTCGACGACGAGTTCTCCGACCTTGGCTTCGACACCGTGTGGAAGTTCTTCAATCCCAGGGCAGGTGTCTCTATGCGCTGGAATTCCCATCGTGCATTCGCCTCCGTTTCCGTCGGTCACCGCGAGCCCGGCAGGAGCGATCTTAAGGAGCAGATAGAGTCCGTGAATACCCTCAGGAGCCTTGGGCAGGAGGCAGAAGTTAGCCTGCGCCCCGAAAAGATGCTCGATACCGAGATCGGATACGAGTTCAGCACTTCCTCTTTCAACGCCTCCGTCAACCTCTACAGCATGGAGTACAAGGATATGCTGCTCGAGACGGGAAAGCTAAGCGACAGCGGCTATGCCATCAAGGAGAACGTCGACCGCAGCTGGCGCAGGGGAGTGGAACTTTCCGCCGCCTGGGATATGAGCCGCCTGCTCTCCGTGCACGGCAACCTGACTCTCAGCGACAACAGGATCAAGGACTATGTGTATTACAAGGACACCTACGACAATTCCGAAGACTGGAACCCTGTAGGCAAGACGGAAATCCACGCCGGAACCGTGAAGATGCTTATGTCGCCCTCCAGCATTGGGATGCTGGGCTTCGAGTTCCGTCCTCTTGGCGGAAAGGACCTGCGCGTGGTATTCGACTGCAAGTTCGTAGGAAAGCAGTACTGGGATAACACCCAGAACGACGATCTCTGCATCCCCGCCTACAATGTGGCTGATGCTTTCGTCGAGAAAGCTTTCAGCTTCGGAAGGTACAAGCTCGTTGCCGGGGCATACTGCAATAATGTCTTCAACCGCGACTATTATGCAGATGCCTGGGTTTACAGGGCAGTTTTCGCCAATGGCGATCCTGAGTACATAGAGGAGGGCCTCTTCCCTCAGGCCTTCAGGAATTACAGCCTTAAAATCCGCTTCGAATTCTAGCCTCCAGGCACTCCGGAATACGATAAACGACCAACGCCCGCTTCACAGCGGGCGTTGACGGTTAGTTAGTAGTGTATTACCTTTATAAGAAGGTTAATTATTGTTGGTTAGAAGTTGTTGTTTCATTTTCACTGCAAATATAAGTCAATATTTTGAATTGACAAATAAAAAACGAAAAAAAATTGTAAAAAAGTTATTCTGTTTTTAAAATATTTTAATAACTAGTCTTTCAGAAGCTCCGGACGCAGCATTCTAGTGCGTTCCAGGGCCATTTCGTCCTGCCAAGCCTGTATCAATTTGGGGTTTCCGCTAAGCAGGACTTCCGGCACTTTCCATCCGTTGAATTCTGCGGGACGGGTATAAACCGGGGGGCTAAGCAGGTCATCCTGAAAGCTGTCGCTCAGTGCGGAGGTCTCGTCGGTTAGTGCTCCGGGAATGAGACGGACTATGGAATCGGCAAGCAGTGCGGCGGGGATCTCTCCTCCGCTCACCACATAGTCTCCCACGGAAATCTCCCTGGTGACGAGGTGCTCCCTTATCCTGTGGTCAATCCCTTTGTAGTGGCCGCAGAGCAGTATGATGTTTTCCTTCAGCGAGAGTTCGTTGGAGATAGCCTGGTCCAGCCTTTCGCCGTCGGGGGAGAGGTAGATTACTTCGTCGTAGTCGCGCTGGGCCTTGAGTTCCTCTATCATACGATACACGGGCTCGACCATAAGCACCATTCCGGCGTCCCCTCCATAAGAGTAGTCGTCGATGTTCTTGCGGGGGCCCAGACCGTATTTGCGGAGGTTGTGGACTTCTATTTCCACCAGGCCTTTCTTGATGGCCCGGCCTACGATGGAATGGCTCAGAGGGCTCTCCAGCAGCTCGGGAACTGCGCTGATTATGTCTATTCTCATAGGATTATCCGTATTTTTCGCAAAGTTACCAAAAATCATTATATTTGTAAGCTACTAAATAGAACTCTATAATTATGAGCGAAGAAATCAACAAGCCCGAAGTGCAGGAAGAGCTGTCGTTGGCAGACAAGACGCTTTCCGAACTCTCGGATGTATTCAAAAACCTGATGGACAGCGCCGACCGTATGAGCCGGAGCAAGGAAGCTGAGGCCATCAAGTCTGCATTTTATAAACTTCTTGGCAAACTCCGCAGCGAGGCGGGAGAAGTCGAAGATGCTTTCTCCGATGTTGAAGAGAACTTCAAGAGCATCTACTCCGACTATAAACGAGAGAGAGCCGAGTACAACAAGGAGCAGGATGCTCTTAAGGAGGAGAATCTCGAAAAGAAGAAAGCAATTATCGAGGAGCTCAAGCAGCTGGTAGACGGCCAGGACGACGTAAGCACGTCCTTCCCCGTATTCCGCGAGCTTCAGGACAGGTGGCGTTCCACCGGCCCCGTGCCCGCCAGCGCTTTCCGCGATATCAACAGCACATATCAGTTCAATGTCGAGCGTTTCTACGACAAGGTGAAGATCAACCGCGAACTCCGCGACCTTGATTTCCAGAAGAACCTCGAGGCCAAGGAGAAGTTCTGCGAGGCCGCCGAGAAGCTCGCCGAGAACGAAAGCATAGTCAATGCCTTCAACGAGCTGCAGAAGCTCCACGAACAGTGGAAGGAGTTCGGCCCCGTGGCCAAGGAATTCCGCGAAAGCATATGGGCACGTTTCCAGGCCGCGACTTCCGTGATCAACAAGCGCTATCAGGCTCATTTCGAAGAGCTGAAGGGCAAGCAGAAGGAAAACCTCGCCGCCAAGGAGGTCCTTTGCGAAAAGGTGGAAGCCATCGCCGCCAAGGAGATAGCCTCTTCCGACGAGTGGAACGCCTGTGCAAAGGAGATCGAAGCCATCCAGGCCGACTGGCGCAAGATTGGTTTTGCCACCAAGAAGGACAATCAGAAGATCTACGACCGTTTCCGCGCCGCTTGCGACGCCTTCTACGGCCGCAAGCGTGAATACTATTCCCAGTTCCGCACCGAGATGGATGCCAACGTCGAGAAGAAGATGGATCTCATCCATCAGGCCGAGGCCCTCAAGGACAGTACCGACTGGAAGAAGACCACCGAGAAGTTCATCGAGCTCCAGAAGCAGTGGAAGGAGATAGGCGCAGTGCCTCGCAAGAAGAGCGAGCAGCTCTGGAAGCAGTTCCGCGCCGCCTGCGATGCTTTCTTCGCCGAGCGCGACAAGAACGCAGCCCCCGAGAACAACTACTACGCCAACCTCAAGGCCAAGAAGAAGGTCGTGGAGGACATCAAGGCATATGTATCCGCAGGCCCCGAGGCCGACGCCGAGGCTGCCAAGAAATTCGCGGCCGATTTCCAGGCCATTGGTTTCGTTCCTTTCAAGGAAAAGGACAGCATCAATACCGCCTACCGCGAGGCAATGCAGGAGAAGTTCCCCGACTTCGGCAAACCCAAGGCCCGCGAGCGCAGCGCCAAGGACGTACTCATCCAGCAGTATAAGAACCTCCAGTCCGAGATAGAGACCTTCGAGAACAATATCGGTTTCTTCTCCGCATCCAAGAATTCCGAGGGGCTTATCAAGCAGATGGAGTCCAAGATAGAGAAAGCAAAAGAAGAACTACGTAAACTCGAAGAGAAGATCCGCAAGGAAGAAGAAGGAGAATAATTGTAATGGATAAGAATTCAGTAACCGGTTTCGTCCTCATAGGATTAATACTGATTGGTTTTACTTTTTTTCAGTCCCGTCAGGCCCGCAAGGCCCAGGAGTGGCAGGCAGTCCAGGATTCCATCGCACTCGCAGAGCGCATAGCCCGCGGTGACACGATAGATTACAGGGAAAGCGCCGCCGCTGCAGCTGCCGAGACGGCAGCACTTGCAGCAACTGACGTAGCCGCCCCGGAAGAAGCCATCTACAAAGATGCTGAGCTCGAGAATGCCCGCAAGGCCGAAGCCAGCAAGATAGTCCTCGAAAACGACAAGATAGTACTTACCCTCAGTTCGCGTGGCGCGCAGCCCTCGAGCGTGATGGTCAAGGATTATTTCAATTACGACAGCACGGCCCTGTACATACTCAAGGAGGGCGCCGGCGAGTTCACCGCACATATCTATACGGGCGAATTCATCAGCACCAAGGATTTCAATTTCCAGCTGGTCGCCAGCAGCGACACCAGCGCGGTTTTCCGCCTTCCTTTCTCTGACGGCGGCTACATCGAGCAGAGCTATGTCCTCCGCCAGGGTTCCTATATGGTGGAGAACCAGCTTTCCCTCGTAGGGATGAAGAGCATCCCCAGGAACGTATCTGCAATCGACCTCGATTACTCGATGATAGTTCCCAGGATGGAGAAGGGTTACAAGAACGAGGCCCAGTATTCTAAACTTGACATTTATCAGCCCGGCGACAAGAAGCCCGTGGAGATCGGACGCAGCCGCAATGGCAACAAGCGCTTCGATTCGAAGGTCAACTGGTTCGCCTTCCAGCAGCAGTTCTTCTCCGCTATATTCCGCGCCAAGGACCAGTATTCTTCCGGAGCTTTCGACATCTCCTTCTTCCCTCAGGAGGATGAATCCCGCAACTTGATGGCCTGCTCCGCCAAGATGCGTGCGGACATACGTCCCGGTCAGGATGTGGTGCTGCCTTTCGAGATGTACTTCGGCCCCAGCCATTTCAAGACCCTCAAGTCTTATGACCAGAAGTATGAGAAGATAATTCCTCTGGGAGGTTCGCTCGTAGGATGGTTTACCAAGTACGCCATCATCCCTATGTTCGACTTCTTCAGCAAGTTCATATCCAACTACGGACTCATCATCCTGCTTATGACCCTCGTCATCAAGTTGGTGGTGCTGCCCTTCACTTTCAAGTCCTACGCTTCTTCTTCCAAGATGCAGGCTCTGAAGCCCGAAATCGAGAAGATCAACGCCCGCTATCCCAAGCAGGAAGATGCGATGAAGAAGCAGCAGGCCACGATGAACCTGTATCAGCGGGCCGGCGTGAGCCCTATGGGGGGATGTCTGCCTATGTTGCTGACCTTCCCTATACTTTGGGCTATGTTCCGATTCTTCCCTGCATCCATCGAGCTGCGTCAGCAGTCCTTCCTCTGGGCTCACGACCTCTCGACTTACGATGCAATATTGGATTTTGGCCACAGGGTGCCTCTGATCGGCGACCATCTTTCCCTTTTCGCCCTGCTTATGGCCGTGACGATGTGGCTCTACAGCAAGATGACGATGTCCGGGCAGGCTACCGCCAACGATCCTAATGCACAGAGCATGCAGTTTATGAGCGTGTGGATGATGCCTATTATGATGTTCTTCATCTGCAACAGCCTTTCCGCTGCACTGAGCTACTACTATCTGCTTTCCCAGCTGATAAGCATGGTGGAAATATATGTAATCCGCAAGTTCTTCGTCGATAAGGAAGCCATACTGGAAAAAGTACGTGCGAGCGAAGGCAAGCCTATGCCTAAGAGCAAGTGGCAGCAGAGGCTCGAGGAGGCTCAGAAGATGCAGGAACAGCAGAGACGCAATCAGATGAACCGCAGATAATGATCGCTTACAATCTGGAGAAACTAAGGAAAGAACTGCCATCAGGGGTCAAACTGGTGGCAGTTTCCAAATTCCACCCTTTCGAAGCCATTCTGGAGGCTTATGGGGAGGGCCAGAGGGCCTTCGGGGAGAACCGTCCGCAGGAGTTCGCTTCCAAGGCAGTGCAGCTTCCTTTCGACATCGAATGGCACTTCATAGGTCATCTGCAGACCAATAAGCTCAAATTGGTGCTTCCTTATGCTTCTCTGGTGGAATCCATAGATACGCTGCATCTTCTCGAGGCCGTCAATGCATGGGGAGAGAAGAACTCCAAGACCATCAGCGTGCTGCTGGAGGTGCATATAGGGGCGGAGGAGACCAAGCAGGGATTCACTCCTTCGGAAATTGCCGCGGTACTTATGATGACGGGGGATTTCCCCTTCGTGCGCTTCCGTGGCCTTATGGGTATGGCGTCGCACACTGATGACGAGGAAGCCATACGCGGGGATTTCGCCCGTATAAAGGCTCTTTACGACGAATGCAGGGCCGCTCATCCCGAACTCGCAGATTTCGACCAGCTGTCCATCGGAATGTCGGACGACTGGCGTATAGCCCTGGATTACGGCTGCACGGAAGTGCGCATCGGGACAGCCATCTTCGGTAACAGGGAATACTAGAATCTTTGCAGGAAATCCGTCTGGTTGTCTTGCTTGCCTAGTGAGAGTTTCTTGCGCTGTGCGCGTTTTCCAGAAATAATAGCTAACTTTGACAGATATGAAGTTATACCGTGTTATTGCAGCAGCCCTCGTGGCCCTTGGTGCGCTTGCTTCCTGCAAGAGCGGCATCGAAGCCGATGTCGAGAAGACACTCAAGGGAATGGATCTGGACGCCAAGATAGGGCAGATGGTCCAGCTGAACATCAATCTGGTCACCAACGACGAAGGCCTGGACGAGGCCAAGATGGAAAGCGTCTTCGGGCGCTGGAAGATAGGCTCCATCCTCAATGTCTATAAGGGGCAGGCCCAGACCAGGGAAAAGACAGCCGAGCTTATCGCCGGCATACAGGAGGCATCGATGAAATACATCGGTATCCCTTGTATCTATGGCCTGGATATGATTCACGGTGCTTCGTATCTCAAGGAAGGAACCTTCTTCCCCCAGGAAATCAACATAGCTGCCAGTTTCGACCCTCACCACGCATCGGAAATGGGCCGTATAATGGCCTACGAGACCAGGGCGGCCCTTTGCCCCTGGATATTCTCTCCCGTGATGGACCTGGGCCGCGACCCGCGCTGGGCCCGTCTTTGGGAAAGTTTCGGAGAGGATGCATACCTTCAGTCAGTGATGGCCGTGGCCGAGACCAAGGCCGTTCAGGAAGGGGATGTCGCTGCCTGCCTGAAGCATTATATGGCCTACGGTGCGCCCTTCAGCGGCAAGGACCGTACGCCTGCCATACTCACTGAGCAGGATATGCGCGAGAAGTATTTCCGTCCTTTCAAGGAGTGCGTCGAGGCCGGGGCGCTTTCGGTGATGGTGAACTCCGCCAGCATCAACGGCGTGCCTACCCACGCCAACAAGGTCCTGCTCACCGACTGGCTGAAGGATGGACTGGACTGGGATGGAATGATAGTTACCGACTGGGCTGATGTCAACAATCTCTTCACCCGCGAGCATATAGCCGCAGACCGCAAGGAGGCCCTCGCCCTTGCGATCAACGCCGGCATAGATATGATAATGGAGCCCTACGATACTCTCTGCTGCGCCGACCTCAAAGCCGCCGTGGAAGAGAAACTCATCCCTATGAGCCGCATCGACGATGCCGTACGCAGGGTTCTCCGCCTTAAATACCGTCTCGGCCTCTTCGAGAATCCCGTCTGGGATACCGCAGCATACGGTGAATATGCTTCCGACGCTTTCGTGGCCGCTGCAAAGCAGGCTGCCGCAGAGTCTGAGGTCCTGCTCAAGAACGAAGGCGTGCTGCCTATCAGGAAGGGCTCCCGCATCCTCGTCACCGGCCCCTGCGCCAATAGCATACGTTCCTTGAACGGAGGTTGGTCATATACCTGGCAGGGGAGTGACGATCCTTACTTCGTGGATGGATTCAATACCATCTATGAGGCCCTCGCCGCAAAATTCGGCAAGGATAAGGTGCGCTTCGTGCCCGGAGTCGAGTTCGACGAGGCAGATTGGCAGGCGGAGAAGAATATCGACATAGCTTCAGCTGCTGCAGCCGCCCGTCAGGCGGACGTGGTCGTTGCCTGCCTGGGAGAGAACAGCTACTGCGAGACCCCTGGCAACATCGATGACCTGAATCTGTCTGCCAACCAGAAGGCTCTGCTGAAGGCCGTCGCTGCCAGCGGCAAGCCTGTAGTGCTGGTACTTAACGAAGGCCGTCCCCGCATAATCGGGGATGTAGAGCCTCTTGCCAAGGCCGTGGTGGATGTGATGCTGCCCGGCAATTACGGTGGAGATGCCCTTGCGGAACTGCTCGCCGGCGAGAAGAATTTCTGCGCCAAACTGCCTTTCACCTATCCCAAGCATATCAATTCCCTGCATACCTACGATTACAAAGTATCCGAACAGGTCGGCATTATGGTGGGCGATTATAACTATGATGCCGTTATGGACGTACAGTGGCCTTTCGGCACGGGGCTTAGCTACACCTCCTTCGAGTATTCGGGCCTGAAGTGCGACAAGAGCAGCTTCAAGTCCGGCGACGTGCTCGAGTTCGAGCTTGAACTGAAGAATGTAGGTGATGTTGCAGGAAAAGAGGCCGTGCTGCTCTACAGCAGCGACCTGGTTGCAAGCATAGTGCCCGACGTCCGCCGTCTGAGGGCTTTCACCAAGGTGGAGCTCCAGCCGGGGGAGAGCACCGTCGTGAAGCTCAGCGTGCCTGCCGATGAACTCGCTTTCGTCGGGCAGGACGGTAAATGGCATCTCGAGAAGGGAGCTTTCCGCTTCGCGGCCGGCAATTGCAGCCTTACGCTAGATTGTACAGAAACTACCATAAGATGATATCATTAAGATTCCCTGCGCTCCTTGCGCTTTCCTTATCAGTATTCTGCCTCTGCACTCCCAAGAGCCAAGGTGGCTCCGACGGGCCTGAGGTCGTAGATAATAGTAAGGTCGTAAGCAAGGAGGCTACTGACATAAGCAGCTCCGGCGCCACGCTTAATGCCGAAATCGATGGTTTCGGCGAAACTCCCCGCGAACTCGGATTCGAATGGGGATATGACGAGAATCTCCGCGAAGTGTTACAGTCCCAGGATATCCTCCCGGACGGGAAGGGCTCCTTCTCTGCCACGCTCGAAGGCCTGAACGACGGTTCGAAGGTCTTCTTCAGGGCCTACGCGATGATCTTAAAAGATGGCAAGGCTGTCTATACTTACGGAGAGAAGCTGTATTTCAATACCGAGAAGATAGCCGAAGTGCCGGATTCCGACCTTCCCGGCTGGTATGAAGTCCCTGCCGCAAGCATAAAGAAGGATGGCAAGTATATGCAGGATGCTAAGAATGCTGACTATTATTATACTTACCACCTCTGTCAGGGAGGGGAGAAAGGTCCCGGCGGCAAGACGGCCCGCAACTATACCCTGTGCTTCAGCGCCGGCAAGCATTGCCCCGTGTGGGTGGCGGCACCCCGCCATTCGATGTATGTTGGCAGTTCCGGCAGGAGCGAGGCTTACAGGCAGGATGAGAGCATACCTACGGGGATCCAATACAACTCCAAGAGTACAGGCGGGGGATGCAACAAGGGGCATATGCTGGGCTCTGCGGAGAGGACATCTTCCAGGCCCACCAATATGGACGTATTCTACTATCCCAATATCGCTCCCCAGCTTTCCGCAGGCTTCAATACCGGTGGCGGCGGATGGAACACTCTCGAGGAGTGGGTGGACGGACAGGTGTGCAGCGACACCCTCTATGTCGTTATCGGTTGCTATTTCGACAAGTTTACCGATGGTTATGGCAATACGGTACAACCCGAGGTGATCAGTTTCGGCGGACGCAGCGACGTTGCCAAGCCCACTATGTTCTACTATATATTGATACGTACCAAAGATGGCCGCAGCGGCAAGGCACTAAAGGATTGCACTGCCGATGAAATCAAGTGCGCTGCCTTCGTCCGCGGTCATGTCAACAGCCTTAAAGGGCAGAAGGTGAGCAGCCGTGAGATGATGAGTGTCAGCGATTTGGAAAAGATAACGGGCTTTACATATTTCCCCAATGTTCCTAACGCTCCAAAAAGCTCTTGCAAGGCTTCCGAGTGGGGATTATAAGTTTTTTACGATTTTTCTTGCATATAAGGATTCTTATTCTTTAATTTGCAACAGAATGATTACGAGAAACGCAAATAACTGGTGGTGGCACTTACAACTCAGAAAGTCGTAAGTTCCATTGCCGTGTATATAGGAGTCAAGCAGCATTTCGGACTTACGGAATGCTGCTTTTTTTATGCAAATTAGTTTAATCAATTCAATAACATCATTATGAAACAGAAGAAATTCTTGCTGCCGGAATCCGAGATTCCTACCCATTATTTCAACATCCAGGCCGTCATGCCCAACAAGCCTATGCCTTTCCTGCATCCGGCCACCCGCCAGCCGTTGAAACCCGAAGATCTGTATCCCATTTTCTGCAAGGAATGCGCCGATCAGGAGCTTAACCAGAAAGATGCCTGGATACCCATCCCCGAGGAAGTGAGGCAGCAGTATGCTTCTTATCGTTGCACTCCTCTGGTGCGCGCCTATGAGCTTGAGAAGGCCCTAGGAACCCCTGCCCACATCTATTTCAAGAACGAGAGCGTATCTCCCGCAGGAAGCCACAAGCTCAACTCCGCCCTTGCCCAGGCATATTATGCAAAGGAACAGGGCGTCACGAACCTTACCACCGAGACCGGTGCTGGCCAGTGGGGCGGTGCCCTTTCCTACGCCACCAAGAAGTTCGGCATCGACTGCGCCGTGTATATGGTGAAGGTCAGCTACGAGCAGAAGCCTTATCGCCGTTCCATAATGCAGACCTTCGGAGCAGCCATCACTCCTTCGCCTTCTATGTCCACCCGTGCCGGCAAGGACATCCTCACCCGCAATCCTAACGACAGGGGATCCCTCGGCTGCGCCATTTCAGAGGCCATAGAGCTCGCCGTGAGCACGCCCAATTGCAAATATGCCCTCGGTTCCGTTCTCAACCACGTCTGCATGCATCAGACCGTAATTGGCCTTGAGGCAGAGAAACAGATGGAGCTTGCAGGGGAGTATCCCGACATCGTCATCGCCTGCTTCGGCGGCGGATCCAACTTCTCCGGCATTGCATTCCCCTTTATGAGGCACAACATTCTCGATGGCAAGAAGACCCGTTTCATCGCGGCAGAGCCCTATTCCTGCCCCAAACTTACCCGCGGCAAGTTCGAGTACGACTTCGGTGACGAGGCCGGAATGACGCCTCTGCTCCCTATGTTCACCCTGGGACACAGTTTCAAGCCTGCTTCCATTCACGCCGGCGGCCTGCGTTATCACGGTGCAGGAGTCATCCTCAGCCAGCTTATGAAGGATGGATATATGGAGGCCGTTGATATCGAGCAGATGGATTCGTTCAAGGCCGGTGTGCTCTTTGCCCAGACCGAAGGCATAATCCCCGCACCTGAATCCTGCCACGCAATCGCCGCCACCATTACCGAAGCCCTCAAGTGCAAGGAGACAGGGGAGGCCAAGACCATCCTCTTCAACCTTTCCGGCCACGGCTTCGTGGATATGGGTGCATACGACAGCTACTTCTCCGGTGAAATGCAGAATTACCACGTATCTGACGAAGATCTCGCACGCTTCATCAAGAGCGCCGACGATCTGAACAAATAACAACACAACCCTATCGTTACCTTAAACTTAAACAAGAACCCGCGGCTATCACTAGTGGCGGGTTCTCATTTTGATATAATCACTTTTAAGTTTAGGTATGTTACTTTAAGTTTAGGTTCAATAGCGGATAATTACTGTAGTAACAATGATGTTATAAAAGCTTGTCTTCGTTTTTCACAATGCAAATATGGGGTGTTTTCCCGGCCTGGAAAAACAAAAGTGATTAGTGACGGAATTTAGTGACGAAAAATGCGATTTGACGATTAAAAACAAAATATAGTGACGAAATCGATATATTTCTTATATTTGTCACCGCTAAATTTGTGACGGAATATGCATACTTTGCCGAGAAACTTCTTCAAGTGGAGCACGACCATTCTCTATATGACCATCTGCCCGGTCTTTTTCTTCGTTTTCGTGCTGGTTTACGAGCCTCTTAGGCTCAGGCCCTACCTGGATATGGGGCGCGGGCTCTACGCGATGAACCTCGCCATCTGCTTCAGCATTGCCCTTGGTGTAATCTGCGGCCTTCGCGTAGCCTTCCATTATATGAAGAACGCCAGGCACCTTACCTGGGCGCATTTCATCATATGGTGCATGTTCGAGGTTCTGGTCACCGGCATGTTCGTGGCTTTGTACCTTACGCTCATGAGCAAGGAGCTGCCCTATTATTCCGTACTTCTTACAAGCGTGGGGTTCTGCTATCTGATTTTCATCATTCCATATGTAGTGCTGACACTTGCCTTCACGATCGGTGCGCACCGTGACAGGGAGAGGCTGCTTCTGTCCCGCGACCAGGAGGACAACTCCCTAATCCGCTTCATGGACATATACCAGCGTCCCAAACTTATCATCGCTCCTTCCGCAGTCCTGTTCATCGAGGCCCGCGAGAATTACGTCAAGATCCATTACCTGGAAGGGGGAAAGGTAAAGGTGTTCGAACTGCGTGCCACCATGAGCTCGCTCGAGGAGATAGCGAACCGTTATTCCTTCGTCCGCTGCCAGAGGTCCTTCTACGTCAATCCTGCCCACGTGACCGTGCTGCGTAAAGAAGTCGGAAGCCTGATATTCGCAGATCTGGACACTCCCGGCCTGCCCAGCATACCGGTGTCGAAGCGCTACTACGACGAGCTTTCTAAATTGCTTTGAAATACATCAGGAGAATGTCCCTGGTCCGGCGGTTGATTGCGAAATCTTCCGCCTTTCCGCCCTGTGCGGAAGTAATACCTCCGCATATATCCACCCCAAGCAGCCTTTTCCCCTCCAGGGCGGCCTCTGTCCTGTCCAGAAGCTCCTGCAGCGTGGCATCGCCCTGGTTCCAGTTGGTGCGGGCATATTCGGGCGAAAGATAATCGAGATCTATACTTAGATATATATTGCCGGATTCCGGGACCAGCAGGGGATTGCTTTTCCTTGCATGGGCGACCCATCCGCCGCAGGAAAGTATATCCGCGCCGAAAGCAGGCTCCTGGTCATCGGGATGATTGTCGAAGAGCAGCAGCTGTGCTGGCTCTTCAAGACGGCGAAGCCAAAGCTCGCTTAGATAATGGAAATCGCCTCCGTCTATCCAGTGGACGGCCCTCAGGGGGTGCTTGTCCAGTTCTTTGCAGATTGCAGCCTCGGATTCCCGGTCGCAATAGCAGCAGGTGCCATCCAGATGCCTCAGGTCGCACACCGGAACACCCTCCGGCGACCAGCCCTCGTCGGCATACAGACTGCTCATCTTGATTAAAAGCGAATCCATAGTTTTCAAAATTAGGAAAAATCGAAAAATAATCCTAATTTTGCATGATTCAGTTACAGTTTATGGCTACGGAAGCAACGTTTCCTTTAGATCCTGAAAAGGTCTATTTCTCGATGGATGAGCTCACGCTCGATACCGAGGAAGGATCCAAGACACTGAAAATGGGATACTGGATAGCAGTCGATCCCATTCGTATCCATAAGCTTATCGTAAAGGAAAAATGTCTCAAGGTCGATGAGATGGAAGTCCTCCGTCCGCTCGAAAGCAAACTGCGTAAAGCCGACCCCGATTATTACAAACGTTTCGTAGGATTGAAGCTTGTCATCGACTATCCCGGCTACAGCACGGGCATCGTGGCCAGCATTCCTTTCGAAAACGACCCTATAGGATTTTACAAATGGTGGCGCAAAGGCGGTCACGAGGATAAGGTCTACCTGTCCCTCGGCCGTCAGATCCAGCTTTTCCAGAAGGTTGCGATGATGGATCCGAAGATGATACTGAAGAAGGATCTGGAACTGCTCAAGCGCTGACAAACAAGTCCAGCTTGGTGGTCAATATGGATAACCAATATAAAATGACCTGCCTCCACGGCGAGCATCTCGCCCTGGGAGCCAAAATGAGCCCGTTCGCCGGCTTCGATATGCCCATCCAATACAGTTCCATCACCGAGGAACACAATGCCGTCCGCCAGCGTGCCGGCATCTTCGATGTATCCCATATGGGCGAGATATTCATCAACGGTCCTCAGGCCGAACAGTTCGTGAATCACATCTTCACGAACGACGTCCGTCTCATGGAACCCGGCCAGATCCTTTATGGAATGATGCTCTATCCCGACGGCGGTACGGTGGACGATCTTCTGGTATATAAAGAATATGCCGATGATGCCTTCCTTCTCGTCGTCAACGCCGCGAATATCGACAAGGACTATGAGTGGCTGCTGCGCAATGCGGAAGGCTATGAGGTAGGCATTCTCAACGATTCCGACAACTGGGGCCAGGTAGCCGTACAGGGCCCTGCCTCCGAAGAGGTGGTGGGCAAGGTGCTCGGCATGGATCTTTCCGGCCTTGTGTTCTATCATTTCGTAGATTCCGAGCTCTATGGCAAGCGTGCCATAATCAGCCGCACCGGTTACACCGGAGAGGACGGATTCGAAATCTACGCCACTCCCGATGCCATAGTGGACCTTTGGAAGACCTTCCTTGCTGCCGGCGTGGTCCCTTGCGGGCTTGGTTGCAGGGATACCCTCCGCTTCGAGGCCGGTCTCCCTCTCTACGGAGACGAACTCAGCGCGGACATATCTCCCGTAATGGCCGGCTTCTCGATGTTCTGCAAGCTGGACAAGGATGAATTCATAGGCAAGGATGCCCTGGTCGCCCAGAAGGCCGGGGGAGTGAAGAGGAAACTGGTTGGCATAGAAATAGCCGACAGGGCCATTCCCCGCGCAGGTTATCCCGTTGAACTGCCGGACGGCACCGAAGTTGGTGTCGTTACCACCGGATATCATTCCATCACCCTCGACAAGAGCATCTGCTTTGCCCTCGTGGATTCGGCATATGCTCCGCTCGGAACCCCTCTCAACATACGCATACGCCACAAGGTGTTCCCGGGAGAGGTCGTCAAGAAAAGATTTTACCAGACAAACTATAAGAAATGAGCAAGATTTTAGAAGAACTCCTTTACAGTGAGTCCCACGAATGGGTCAAAGTCGACGGCAACATCGCCATCATCGGTGTCAGCGATTTCGCACAGGAAGAAATGGGTGACATTACCTATGTCGATGCCCCCTCCGAAGGTGACAGCGTCGCCAAGGGCGAGGATTTCGGCGCACTGGAGAGCGTCAAGGCTTCCAGCGAGCTGTATGCTCCCGTAAGCGGCGAAGTGGTCGCCGTCAACGAAGAACTCGAAGACAAGCCCGAACTTATCAACGAGGATCCCTACGGCGCCTGGATCATCAAGGTCAAGATGAGTGACGCCTCCGAACTTGACTCCCTCCTTTCTGCAGCAGCTTACGCCGAGGTAGCAAAGTAGATATGGGCAATTTTGCATATTTCCCTCATACGGAAGATGATATCCGCGTGATGCTCGAAAGAATTGGCGTCCGTTCCCTGGACGACCTTTATTCCGACGTCCCCGCGGATTTCGTCTATAATAAAGAGTACGATCTTCCTGATGCCCTAAGCGAGCAGGAAGTGCGTGATTTCTTCGAGGAGCTGGGCAAGAAGAACACTCCTCTCAAAGTGTTCGCCGGACAGGGTGCCTACGACCATTACGTGCCCTCCGTCATCCCTTACATCACCTCCCGTTCCGAATTCCTTACCGCATACACTCCTTACCAGTGCGAGATTTCGCAGGGAACCCTGCGTTACATCTTCGAATGGCAGTCGATGATCTGCCGCCTGACCGGTATGGATGTCTCGAACGCTTCGATGTATGACGGCCCTTCCGCCGCCGCGGAAGCCCTCAGGATGGCGGTCAGCTGCACCCGCAAGCGCAACAAGGTGGTCGTATCCACCAAACTTATGCAGAATGTGCTGGATGTGGTAAAGAGCTATCTCAAGTACCCCGACATCGAGGTCGTGTATGCCTGGGACGTGCTCGAGGCTCTCGGGCCCGATGTCGCCGGCGTGATAGTTCCTTCCATCTGCCGTCACGGCATAATCCAGGACCTTAGCGGTATCGCCGATGCCGTGCACGCGGCAGGTGCCCTGCTCATAGAGTATTGCGACCCTTCCGCCCTGGCGGTCCTCAAGACTCCCGCCGAGTGGGGCGCGGACATAGCCGTCGGTGACGGGCAGTCCCTCGGCATTCCTCTCTGCTATGGCGGACCTTACGTCGGGTTCCTTGCCTGCAAGAGCGAATATATGCGCAAGCTTCCCGGGCGTATCGTGGGGCAGGCGAGCGACAAGGATGGCAAGCGCTGTTTCGTGCTTACCCTCCAGGCCCGCGAGCAGCACATTCGCCGCGAGAAGGCGACTTCCAACATCTGCTCCAATCAGAGCCTGATGGCCCTATGGGTTACCGTCTATCTTTCGCTTATGGGTCCCGAGGGGCTCAGGAAGGTGAACGAGTTGTCTTTTGCCGGTGCGCATTATCTCTACGATGAACTCTTGAAGACCGGCCGTTTCGAGGAGGCTTTCCCCGGCAGGCCTTTCCTCAAGGAATTCTGCCTCAAGCCGCTTGTTCCTGTGGATGTGCTTCAGCAGAAGTTGCTGGATGCGGGTTTCTTCGGGGCTCTGGAGCTTGATGGGTATGTGACTTTCTGTGTTACGGAGAGGCGTTCCAAGGCTGAGATTGATGCTTTGGTGGCTGTTATAAAGGAGATTGCGTTATGAGGTACTACGATAAACTGATTTTCGAACTCAGTCATCCGGGTCGTACCGGATATTCCCTCCCCGACGGTTTTGAAGGCAGTGAGGCCTCACTGCCTTCAAACCTCCTACGCGAGAGTAAATTGGACCTACCTGAAGTGAGCGAGGTGGATGTGGTGCGGCATTATACGAATTTGAGTCAGATGAATTTCGGGGTTGATACCGGATTCTACCCTTTGGGATCGTGCACAATGAAGTATAATCCCAAAATCAATGAAGAGATTGCCTCGCATCCGCTGTTCGCAGGTCTCCATCCCCTGCAGCCGGCCGAGACCGTAAAGGGCGCGCAGGCCGTGATAGACGGCCTTGACGCTGCGCTGGCGGCCATTACCGGAATGAAGCATTTCACCTTCCTGCCTTGCGCAGGAGCCCACGGCGAGCTTACCGGCCTGATGCTGATGAGGGAGTACCATATGGCCCGTGGCGACAATGCCCGTACCAAGGTCATAGTCCCAGACAGCGCCCACGGCACCAATCCTGCATCTGCCGCAGTATGCGGACTCGAGATCGTGGAAGTGAAGTCCGGAGCGGATGGCCTGGTGGACGTAGAATCCCTCAAGCCTCTTCTTGGGCCGGATATCGCCGGCATAATGATGACCAACCCTAACACCCTCGGCCTTTTCGAGCGTCAGATTGGGGAGATTGCCAAACTCGTCCACGATTGCGGCGGCCTTCTCTACTATGACGGAGCGAATATGAACCCTCTGCTTGGGAAGGTCCGTCCCGGAGATATGGGCTTCGACATAATGCATCTTAACCTGCACAAGACCTTCTCCACGCCTCACGGCGGAGGCGGTCCCGGAAGCGGTCCGGTAGGTGTGAGAGAAAGGGTGCTGCCTTATCTCCGCGTA
>JAEEXQ010000007.1 GCA_016287875.1 Bacteroidales bacterium
CAGGTCGAAAATTTGAAGATCTTCTTTCATATGTTATTTGACGTTAAACTTCACGGAAGTACGGATATCGTCGGAGGCTGAACCCACGTGGGCGACGAACTCGCCGGGCTCCAGCACCCACTTGTGGGCGTCGGCATCGAAGAAGCTCAGGGCCTCGTCCGTAATGTCGAATGTAAGTTTGGCGGACTCTCCAGGCTGCAGGAACACTTTCTTGAATCCCTTGAGCTCTTTGGCAGGGCGCGCGACGCTGGCCTCGGTGTCGCTGATGTAGAGCTGCACGACCTCGGCACCCGCCACTTTGCCGCTGTTCTTTACGCTGACGCTGAGCTTGCGGCCCTTGACGGAAGCCTCCCCATATTCGAAGCTGGTATAGCTCAGGCCGTGCCCGAAAGCGAACAAAGGCTTGACGTTCTTGGTATCGTACCAGCGATAGCCCACGAAGACACCCTCGCTGTAGTATTCGTCGATGATATTCTCACCTTCGCGCTGTATGCCGGGATACTGCTCCTCGTTGAATATGGGACCGTCGGACATTTCCACGGGGAAGGTGAAAGGAAGTTTGCCGGAAGGATTCACGTCCCCGCTGAGCACGTCGGCGATGGCGGAGCCAGCCTCGCTGCCGAGGAACCAGGCCTGCACGACGGCAGGAACCTTGTCGATCCAGGGCATTGCAACGGCGTTTCCGGAGATGTTGACGTAAACCAGCTTCTTGCCGGTTGCAGCCAGGGCCTCAATCAGCTCGTCCTGGCCATATGGAAGGCCGTACTCGGTACGGTCGGCACCTTCGCAGTCCTGATTCTTGTTCTTGTTGAGTCCGCCCACCACGATGATATAGTCGGCATCCTGCGAAGCGGCAACCGCATCGGCCACCATACGGGCAGGGGTCCTGTCCTCACTGAGGTCGAACTTTGCGGAAACACCGTCCTGTTCACGGGCGGGGCCGCTGGAATAACCGCGCTCGAATACAACCTCGGCATCGGCGAAACGGGCCTTGATGCCATCCAGCGGGGAAATCTCATACTTCGCCTTGAGCGAAGATGAACCACCTCCGACGGTAAGCATCTTGACGGCATTCTCGCCGACCACAAGTATCTTGCGGGCACCCTTGATGGGAAGGACGTTGGAATCATTCTTCAGGAGCACTATTCCACCGGCGGCTATCTTCCTCGCGGCGGCGCTGTGGTCGGGGCAGACGAACCTGCCGTGGCCCCGGCCCTCGGCAAGATTGGTGCGGAACTGCAGGCGGAGCAGACGGCGCACTTTGTCGTCGAGTTCCTCGGTGCCGTACTTGCCGGACTTGATGCCGTCGAGGTAGGGCTTGGCCAGGAAATAGTTGTCGTATGCATTGGTGGCGCCCATGGTAAGACCGTCGGTCCAGGTGCCGTATTCGAGGTCAAGCCCGTAACGGACCGCCTCGTCGGTATCGTGGCATCCGCCCCAGTCGCTGATAACGACGCCGTCGAAGCCCCACTCACCCTTGAGTATGTCCATAAGGATGCGCTCGTTGTGGCAGAGGTGCTGGTTATTGTAGAGGTTGTATGCACCCATCACGGTCCAGGCGCCACCCTCCTGCACCGCTGCCTTGAAGGCGGGCAGGTAGATTTCGTAGAGGGTGCGGTCGTCCAGGTTCACGTTCACGGTGTGGCGGTGGATCTCGTCGTTGTTCAGCGCGAAGTGCTTCACGCACACGGCGACATCGTTGCTCTGTACGCCCTGCACATAGGGAACGACCATCTTTGAGGAAAGATAAGGATCCTCGCCCATATACTCGAAGTTACGGCCTCCGAAGGGATGGCGGTAGATGTTTACGCCAGGGCCGAGGAGTACGGTCTTGTTGCGGTAGAGGGCCTCTTCGCCTATGCTCTCGCCATAGAGGCGGGAGAGTTCGGTATCCCAGGTTGCGGAGAGGCAGGTAAGCGCAGGATAGGCCGTGCAGGAGTCATTTGTCCAGCCGGCCTGTTTCCATTGATCCCAGGCAACCTCAGGGCGTATGCCGTGAGGGCCGTCGGTGCACCATATTTCAGGAATCCCCAGACGCGGCACGCCGGGAGAGCTGAATTTGCTCTGGGCGTGCACCATCGCTATCTTTTCTTCCAGTGTGAGTTGCGGAAGAAGTTCGTCAATCTTTTTCTCAATATCCGGAGCCTTGGTTGAGCAGGCTGCTGCCAGCACGAGAGTAGCTAAAAGAATCAAGACTTTTCTCATAGCTACAAAGATAGCAATTTTTGGGGACTTCAGTTTGAAATGTCAACAATTACTGCATCCTGTACTCCGCCACAACCGGCCAATGGTCCGAAAGGTACTCCACTTCCGAGTAAGTGGCCGTAGGTATCGTGTAAGATTTCACGGACGGGAAACCCTTGAAGAACTGGAAATCTATGGTAGCGACACTTCCGTTCTCCCAGTCCCAGTCGTTATAGGTGCGGCCGGTGGAGCCGCCGGGGCATTCGTCTCTTGAAAAATAGCCATAGGTACCGTCTTTCCACTCGTCGAAGATTGGCTCGTGACAAGAAGTATTCATATCCCCCATAAAGAGCAACCAACCGTCATTGGAAGGATTGTAGTGACCGTTGATCCAGGTTTTTATGACGCCCATCTCCTCCTGGCGGAGAGCTATCACCTCATCCGAGCCAGGAGTGCCGTTGTTTTTTGTCCGGTAGCTCAGATGGACGTCCATCACCAGCATCTTCTGGCCCATATAAGTACATTTCATCCAGGTACAACTGCGATAGGAGTTCTGGCTGGAAGACTTGGAAGGAGTCGTCGGGGCTCCCGGAGTGAGCCAGAAAGTACCTGAACTAAGGACCGATATCTCGCCGATGTTATAAAGGATGACCTCGTTCGATCTTTCTGCGCCCTGAATCTGCTGCCAGAAGCTAAGGGAAGTATTGTCATAGATGGCGGCATATCCCGAACAGTTGTTGACAAGATAGCTGCGCTGGTCCGGCTCGCATTCCTGCATACAGATTATCTGCGGTTTGCGGTCATTGATGAATGCGGCCATGCCGCCCCGGCGGGCGGTCCAGGCGTGATCGCCAGTGTCGCCCATGTTCGAAGAACGGATGTTCCAGGTGACAGCTTTGAGCAGAGATTCGGCTCCTTCCCCTGCCTGATAGGCCCCCGGCCACCAATGTGCGCCGTCGCTGCCGCGGTCCACGCCGCGGAAGTCATAGCGGATGTCGGGCGTATCTATCCAGTTGACATAGGCCTCGTTGATGGCGGTCAGACGGCTGATGAAATCCGAAGCCGTGATCATCGAAGGAGCACTTCCACCGATGGTCCCGCTCCACTGCCATAAACCTCCGGCCCAGGAAAGGCCGTCGAAACTGGAAGCAGTACGGCCGCTCACGTTGCCTCCGCTGTTGGTCAGGGCCACGTTTGTCACTTTGCTGTACTGATTATAACGCATATCCACCGTCTCCGTTCCGGCATCTCCGTACACGGCAGCAACACCGGCCACGGTAGGGACGATAATGTTGTTTATGAGATACAAAGGCGTGCTTCCGCCGAAATTGATAAGGCCATTGCCATCGGGCAGCGGAGTAAAGGAAAGGCCGTCGCTGCTGTACTGCGGATTGCCTATTATGGTACTGTTGCTTATGCTGAATGCGGAAGGATTTCCGTAAATGGCGATCCAGGAAGGCTTGTTGCCGCTTTGTCTTCCCGCATCCGTACTGGTGGTATAGGAATTCCGTATGGAGGAGTTGTTGATATGCAGACGATTCAAACCATCCGTAGCCATTACCGCGCCCCATTCTTTGGTGATGTAATTACCATCGAAGGAGCAGCGGTCGATATAGATGTCGGGTTTGCCGCTACTTGCCGAATAGATGGCACCGCCATTACCGGAAAAGTTGTCGATGAACCTGGCCTTCCAGATGGAGACCCGCAGGTTGCTCGCGCCCTCGTTTACGCTCGAATTACCCTCGATCTGAATAGCGCCGCCGGTCAGGACACTAGAGGCGTGATCGGCGTAGTTGCGCTCGAAAAGCGTCCCTGTACCGTTCCATTCGGTGATGGCGAGTTTTCCTGTGTGAGAGGCAAGGATGGCGCCGCCGCAGTTGGAATGGCAACCGATGAAGGAGCCGCCTTTGATGGTCAGCTCACCCATAGCGACCTTCCTGGTGAGGATTGCACCGCCCCAGCCGCTGGAGGAGTAGCAGCCATTGAAACTGCAGTTCTCGAAGATCATGTTTCCGGTCGTCTTTCCAAATACGGAGCCTCCGAACCGCCTGGAGTGGTCGCCTGTAATGGTACAGTTCCTCATTGTGCAGTAGGTCTTGCTGACCATATAGAGCGTGCCGCCACCGCCTTCCCCGCTGTTGCCTCGGGCATAGTTGGGGTCGCCGGATTCGTTTCCGCCGAAGCTGCAGTCATAAAAATATGTACCGGTACTATTGCCATAGCTGTAGACGGCACCGCCGCTATATGCTTCGTTGCCTTTGAATATGGCATTCCTCACGCTGACGTTCCTTTCGCTGGAGGTGCTTCCTGTCTCCGCCCATATTGCGCCGCCGCCGTCATCAGCGCTGTCGGCCGTTACCTTGTTGCCAAGGAAACTGGTGCAGTGGATATCGTCGTAGACACGGACCCTCAATCCGCGTTCGTCACAGATAGCACCTCCGCAATTATTCGCCACATTATTCTGGAAGGTACCGCCCAGGATGTCAAGGACTCCGGAAGAAACGTGATGGATAGCGCCGCCGTACTTAGCCTTGTTACCGTCCCCTTCGTCAGGGCCGCCGATGATACAATCGGTGAACGTCGCACTGCTCTGCACATAAGCTGCACCACCGCCGCGAGTGAGCGCGGAACCGCCATTGGCGGAGAAGGTAGATCCTGTAATCTGGACAGCCCCGGTTGAAACTATGTTAAGGGCACCGCCCCTCCAGGCCATATTGCCGGAGAAGGAGCAGTTTTCAATGGTGCAATTGCTTTCTTCAGTGATGTTGACAGCGCCGCCATAACCCTCGCCGGACGACCTTTCGCAATCATCGTTGAATGCCGAGTTGTTCGTGAATACGCAATCCGTGAATGAGCTGGTGGCCGCACTGTTCTGATGGACGGCTCCGCCATTCTTGACCAGGGAGGCGTTGCCATCGAAAGAGCAGGAGACAAAGCTGGCGTTGCTGCTTCCGGAAATGTAAACCGCACCGGCGTTGTTCGCATTGGCCACATTGTTATTGAATCCGCAATTCTCAAGCGTCACATCGGTATCGCGTATGCTCAGTGCCGCGGCCGCCGGAGCCTCATTGTCGGAGAATACTACATGGTCGGCCGTGAAAGAGCCCACACCATTGAGGCGGATGCCGGCTCCCCTGTTGCCGTTGGCGGCGTGAGCGTTCTCACTCACGTCACAGTAACTCATCGTGATGCTGACATCCGGGCCGACGGCATCCAGGGCAGCAGCCACCTTAGGGGTGTTCCCGGAGGATTCGATTTCTTCTTCATCATCACTGACGAGTCCATTTACGAAGTTGACACCCTCGAAAGTGACGTTGATTTTATTTCTCAGTATCAGGGCTGCGTGGGCATTGGCGCCTGAGAAGCAGGCCCTGTTGTCCGCGGCGGAGAGATCCTGCGTGCCTCCGGCTGCAGGGTAACCGCCCTTGAAGGTGATGGCAAGCGGTGCTGTCCCGTCGAAGGACAGGAGAGGCGTTCCGCCAAAGTCGTACATACCCGCGCCCAGATGGAAGACTGCGCCGTCGATGGCGGCAAGCTTGGCATCGTTGACCGCCTCTGCGCCAGCCGCATCGGAAAGGTGGAGTTTCTTCCACATCTGCTCGGCGCTGCAGGCATTTTCCCAGCTCATACCGTTCTTATTGCCGGCGCCGCTCACCGTAACATAATAATTTCCCTCGGCCTCGACAGTGCCCATCGAGAGAATCGTGTTGGCAGCGGTAGTGATATTTCTGTTGAGATAATACGTCCCCGAAACTGCTTCACCCTTGTAATAAGTCAGCAGCAGGCCCTTGGAATGGTTGATGCCGGGGGCGACAGAAATATAATAAGTGCCGCCGCTTGCACTGGGGAATGTCGTCGTGATGCTGGATACGCCATTCTCCAGCGCGCCGGCAACCGGGACATCTCCCGAGCAGGCTACGGAAAGGGTTCCGCCAAGACCGGCTCCGCTGACGCTCGAGACGACGACCTTGGTAATATCCGCAGGTATCGTGAAACTGATGAAACCGTTGACGTTTTTGAACGACATGCTGTGGTTGGAACCGACTTTGGCTACGGCGATATTTCCGGCGCCGAAAGCGCCGGTCTGTTCCGCCGGAATGCTGACTTTGACCGTCGTCCCGTCTACGGACGAATAGCGTGCGGCGGGATAAACGGCATAGACAGCCGTCTTACCTTTGGGGATCAGACCTTTGAAATTGCCGGTGGAAGTACCTGCACCGCCATCGAGCGTGAAGTTGCTCACGGAATTGTCGCTGCAGATCACCTTTATCTCATCGCCTTCTGCCCAAAGCGTGACACCATTGTCAATCGTAGTCTTGGTCCGCTCGCTTTCACCTATGATAGTCTCCGTTGCGTACCCGGGATCGATAATTTTATCCTCTTTTTCACAGGATAATAATGCGACTGCACACGCGGTGCATACGAATATTCCAACAAACTTTTTCATGTCGTCAAACCTTAGTTATTTCTATCAGTGTTACGGAGTTAGACTCCATGGTGTATACCGTTGAAGGATCAGCCTTGCGGTCCATGCCCTTGCTGTCGGTTATCCGCAGGCCTGTCACCCGCCAGCCATCCGGCAGGTCCAGCTTTATCTCACGGGGCGTATCGTGGCTGTCGTCCTCGTGATACCTCGCTACCAGGAGACGGATTTTCGTCCCATCCCCGGAAACGGCGGCGCAGGTGTAGATATTACCTGTGTCGCAGCTTGATTCTATCTGCGTACCATACTCCGCGAGTTCCGCCCAATAATACAGGGCCCAGTATGGCGGACGGATGTCATAGATGGTGGGCGTCCAGGGGCCGCACCAGCTGGTATTCGGGCGGAAGTCATAGTACATCAGCATATCCACCGGAGCATTTTGGCACTCACACATTACCGCGGCTACGAAAGCGGCCGCTTTCACGGTGGGCCTGACCCTGTGGCTGTAGCGGTCCGGCTCGTCCCATCTTCGGTTATAATTCCATTCGTCGAGAATGGACTCGGTCTTCTCGAAACCTTTGGAATCGAGCATTTCACGGATGATACGCACATCCTCGACAATACGCGCCGGTTTGCGATGATACATATGGTGCGAAAAGAAGTCCAGGGGTGCGCCCTTCTCCTTTACATAATCGAGGAATTCCGGGCCGTATCTCCTTGGATTGGCGAAAGCCGGTCCGCCGATCTTCAGGTCCGGAAAGCACTTCTTCAAATGTTTCGCCGTCACGGCATACAGTTCGTGAAACTGCGCCATAGTACCAGCCCAGGTACGAGGGTCCGTCTTCCAGCGGTCATCCGGCTGGTCAAGGTCTGCCTCGTTCCAGATTTCCCAGTACTCTATCCCCATCCTGTAGCCATTCGCCCAGCCTTCGTTATAATGCCGGATTATGTGCTCGCAGATTTTCGCCCACTTCTTGAAGTCCTTGGGCGGATAGATGCCATATTTCTTTGTCTGGTGCTCGATACTCTGTCCGAGCCGGTAGAACGGTTTCGTCCCGGCCTTCTGCATATCCAGAAGCACCACGTCGGAATTAGTAAAATCGTAGGACTTCGGAGAATTAACATTGGCTTCCCAGTCGGGAAAGACCTGGTTTATATCTATGCAGTGCCCGCCGTATTCTGTCCCGAGAGCGGTATCGTGGGTCCGGGCATAAGGGATACGAAGAGCTTCATAAGATGCCATTACGGCATCAATCGGGCCGTTATTGCCTGCATTCATCGGTTTGACAGGCCCCACGACGGCGGCCGGATTGATTCCGACCACCGCCTGGGCGGCCACTAGTAGCGATATAAGTATTGTATTCATCATTTCTGATATGCGCCTGGCCACCAATCGCTACTGCCGCGGTCGGTGCCGAGCTGGTCTTTGTTAATAACACCTTTACTCTGCAGCCAGGACTTGAATACCGAGCTTCCTGAACCGATTGCCGCAGCGAAATCAGCAGAAGAGATAGGCGTATAGCCACCGGTCAGGTTGCCGTTCCATTTCCAGGCGAATGCTGCAGTGTCCCAGGAGAGGGATCCCAGATCGGCCTTGGACTTGCCGGAGGTATCGCCGGATGCCGTGTAAGGGCAATCGCCGGTCCTTGCCGAATAGACATTATTGTAGCCGTAAGCGACACTTGTTCCGGACTCTCCGATTTTCCAGGAATACTGACCGTCTCCTGCCAGGATGATATTGTTGACAAGATAATAATTCTTGCCACTCTTGATATTTCCCATATACAGGAGTTCCTGGCCGGAAAGGGCTGTCATCATACTGGACGACCTGGCCGATCCGATGAACGAGCAATTGCTGACCACACACTCCTCCATTACCTTGTCTGCCTCTCCGCTAAGATACACCCAGCTGGCGGCATCTTCGCTCTCGTTGAGGGTATAGCTGTCATCGGCGATGCTGCAGTTGTTCATTGCGAAGTGCTTGGACTTTTCGAAATATATGGTCGTACCGTTCTTGTAGGAGCACCAGTTACCGCTGAACGTACAAGCGTTGAGATAAATGCCGCTCGCAGTGCAGCTCCACACCGAGATGGCACCGCCACGGGTCGCACGGTTGCCCTCGAAATGGCAGTTGTTGAAGTAGCTGTGGCCATCGGAGTAGAAGGTGACCGCGCCACCATAACAACTCTTGATTTCAGACTCGGCCGTCTGGGTGGAGTTGTTGATGAATGAACAGTTGTCAAAAAAGCTGTCGGTCGAATCGTGACCGAGTCGGACTGCACCGGCATGACGGGCATAGTTGGAATTGTTGCTGCCGGTGTACTCGTTGTAGTTGCCTTCGAATACGGTGTCCGTCACCTTCATCCAGCCAGTCGCTCCGTTTCCGGAAGACTGGTAGCAAAGCGCGGTTCCGCCGCCCGACTTGGTGTGATTGTTCTTGAAGGTGCATCCGTCAATCGTTACTTCCGCCTTGTTTTGGTCATATGCTATGGACACGGCACCGCCGAAGGCCTCGTTTTCACCATTGTAATCGATGTGGTTGCCTTCGAAAACCGTATTCTGAATTGTCAGGGAGCCATTGCTTTCGTGGCGGATGGCACCGCCGAAGTTGCCGTTGCTCTTGACATAGTTCTCTTTGAAGACAGCGTCCTTGACGATGAGCTCGGAAGCCTGGGTCGACAGTATGCAGCCGCCGCCCTTTGAACTGTTGCCCTGATAGAGACCGCCCACTATCTCCACAACTCCGTCGTTGGCGATATTGATGGCTCCGCCCCAGTCGGCTGTGTTGTCACTTACCGTACAGTTCACCAGCTTTGCCTTGGAATCACTGTTATGTACGCGCATTGCTCCGCCCCTGCGTCCGGGGATGCTGTTCCTGAGGATGGAACACTCGGTCATCGTGAGCTTGCCGTGAGTGACACAAATCGCCCCGCCGTCCGGTTTCTCACCGGAATTGGGGGTGACGGTGTTGTCTTCTATCCGGGTACCGGATACTTCAACCTCGGCGTCACCATAGTCAATGTAAAGTGCGCTTCCCGGCCAGGTTCCATCGTTATGATGGAAATAACTGTCCTTTATGACCGCCTTGCCTTTTACCAGAAGCGTGGCAGCATAAGAGGCCTTGTTTCCAGAGAATTCACAAGCGTCGAAAGTCACTTCGGTACCTTCATACGCGTAGATACAGCCGCCTGTAGCGTAACTATCGTCAGGCTTCTTGTTGGAGCAGTTCTGGAAAGTGCACTTTGCGAAAAGCACCTTCGCGTCATCATCGATCCTGATGGGAGAATTGCCGGAAGCATTGCCCAGCCCCTTGTCAAAGGTGATTTCCGCAAAGGAAACATCCGTATTGGCGCCCACATTGAGAAGCCTGTGGGCGTCGAGTCCTGTGACAATGGTCCCGGTGGTACCGACAATGCTTATCTTTACCCTTTCAGAAAGGCCGGGGAAGGCTATGCCCAAGGAGTCCTGAAAGTCATAGGTTCCTGCCGACATATGTATGGTGGTCCCATCAAGGGATGAGGCCTTTGCCACAAGTTTATCCTGATCTTCCGGCATAGTCAGGAGGGCTTTGAGTGCAGCGACGTCCATCGCATTCCCGGGGTTGATACCGGTTTTGTTGCCGGAGCCCTCGACACTGGCAAAGTATTCGCCCGTCACGCCGAATTCCCCGAAACTGTGTATGACGGAAGCTTCAGTAGTAATCTCCTTGTCAAGGAAATAGCCGCCGACATATCCATCGTTTTTGAAGAATTCGACAAGAAGGCCACCGGAATGGGTCACTCCGGGAATGACGCTGATGTACACATCCCCGGCCGGAAAACCGGACCCGGAAGCGATCTCGACCTGGTCCTGTACGCCGCTGCCGGAACTAATCACGATGTCATCGCCGCAGGCGACATTCACCGGCCCGGACAGGGCTTTCCCGGAAGGGCTCTTTACCGTGATGCGGGTGTAGCCGGCTTCGGGAAGGGTTATTTTCAGGAAAGAGTTGACATTGGCGAAAGAGAAGGTCTTTTCGACTCCTTTAGCTACGGCAGTATGACCGGCTCCGAATGCCCCATTCTGCACCGAGGGGATGGTCACGCTGATGGTGCTTCCGGAAAGGGAGGCCTCAGCCGAAGCCGGGTAGACGGCGTAATAGTCCACGCCGGAAGGCACTGCGGCTTGGTAGGTCGCGTGCGAAGTGCCCTCGCCAGTCTTTATGGAAGCAGTAACTCCAGCTCCCTCGGAACCGTATAAAACCTTTATCTGATCATTCGCCGACCAGACGGTATGACCGTCGGCAAGTTCAGTCTTGGTATCAGCTGTCGTAGCAGTGAATGTAGTGAGGCCGTTTTCGTCCGAAGGGGCCACAAACTCCTTATTGCAGGAAGGAGCAATTAGCGCCGCCATAACGGCCATACTGATGTATAATGACTTTTTCATAATCGTTCCTGTTTAGAAAATGGGCTTTTCTTCGAAATCGGGAAGGTCTCCTTTCTTGTCATCTTCGGAAGGCGCGTTCTTCGTCGTCACGGAGATTTTCGAAACGGAGCTGTCGTAATAATTCACGTCACCCTCTGCAGGCTTGGAATATACTTTCACCGTGTACTGCGTCAGCGGCTGCAAACCCTCGAACTTCACGAAGTTCGTCGTCACGCTGACAGGTTCGCCGTCGTTGAGGGTACAGACATAGCTCTGCGCATGGTGGATTGCATCCCAGGCGATGGTAATCTCTACTCCCAGGACGCTTTCGGCCCGGAGCACAGGAGCGTCAAGGGCGGCAGGTCCTGCCGTAGTAACCACCAGTTCGGCCCACTGGCTCTCCGTCGCGACCTCGGACATTTCCTCGGAGGGGACAGCCTTCACCTTTACGGTGTAATGGGTTGAGTTAATTAGATTGTCAACCGTGAAAGCAGTCTCGACGGTCTGGATTTCCTCCCCCTCGCCAATCTTGTAGACATACTTGGCAGCATTCCTCACGACAGGCCAGGAAACCGTGAATCCGCTGGGGAGTATGCAGGACGCACTGAGGTCCGGCATAGAAAGTTTCTTTTTGCCTGCCGTCGAGAAATTAAGCGGAACGGAGAAATCGGAATCAAGCCACTCCAAACTTCCCTCCGGGGCAATAGATTTCATTTTGAGAGTGTGCTCGGAAGCCGGCTCCAAGCCGTCTACCGTAATGCTGATGCCCTTGACGGGAATCGGCTCACCTTCATCCAAGACCGCCAGGTAGGATTCGGCACCTTTGACATTCTCCCAGAGGAAGGTGGCACTGTTGATCCCGGCTGTAGCCAGAACGGGAGAAGGCGCCGCCAGTTTCTCCGGCTGATTCTTTTTTTCGCAGGACACTGCAGCAAGAAGGGCAGTGAGCGCGAGCAGTGTTGCTTGACAAACGCGATTCATATTGTTTTGTATCTATTAGTCATTTTCTTCGAGCTCTTCGAAAGAGACGCAGGTGAATGCCCCGGCCTCGATCTCTATCTCATCCGGGAGGATGTATTGCTTCGCTGCACCTTCGGCAGGAACGACGGTGACTGAAAGGTCCTCGTATTGTGCAGGAGGAAGGATAAAGTAGAATGGAGTCGCTTTCAGCGGCATCAGGCTTGTCTGAGGGGCGTCCATCCAGATGATGTTGGAGCCGTTTATGACGGCGAAGATCCCATCGGCCAAACTGACGAGATACTCGCCGGAAATCGGTCTGCCGGCCTCAAGGATAATGTGGTCAAGTTTTCCGCCACCCTTGAGATCCACGCGCAGGATGCCGCAGACAGCGCTCAGTTCCAGCGAAGTAATGTCCTTGCCGCGGCCCCACAGGGGGAGGTCGCCTATGAACTGGGACGGAGTCGCGTGACGGGTCTTGGTGGAGAGGAGGCCTCGCCAGGTAACGCCGTCACACCTTGCGGTCGAAGGGGAATATGCCATAAACATATTGCCTTCCGGTTTTACCCCTTCGAACGATGCCGAGGAATATCCGGCCCCGCTGCGGAGAACGAACTCGGCCGGAGTGTCGCAAAGATCCCCGACTATGGAAATCCTGTCGCCTTCGCTCCAGGCAAGACGGGTATTGGTCCCTATCTGGGACTTCGTTTCGAAGGCACGGATAGAGACGAAGGCCATATCCTTCCCGGCGGGAGCCGGCTCAGCCTTGTTGCAGGAGAACACCGGCAGCAGGAGAATCAAAAATGGAATTATTCTTTTCATATCCGCTTATTCGATTATGTCTATTGTCTTGGTTACGGTATCGCTCGCGCCATAGGCATCCGTTACCGTAAGGGTCACGGAGACGCCTGTGGACGGGGCATCGAAAATTATGACCGGAGAATCGATGACCGAATCGATTCCGCCTATGTTCCAACGCCAGGACTTGATGCCTCCGATATTGTCGACCGAACGGTCTTCGAAGACCACTTCCTCCCCTACCCTCGCCTGTGCGGGGCAGCTGAAGTCGGCCCAGGGAATATCGTTCTCGTCTATGACGAGCACCTGCCGCGAATAGCTGTCCTGGCCGGCACCCTGCTCGGCATATGCCGTGAGGGTTATGGTGTAGAGGCCCGGCTGGGAGAAAGACACGCCTTCGAGATCGAGGCCGTATGCTTCCGTCATCCCGGACAAGTCACCGTATTCCCACCTGCAGAAAGCCAGGATGTCATTCTTCACGGTCGAAGTATTTTCGATAAGAATTACCTCGCCGACCTGGAAGACGTCCTTGTTGGTCGTAAACGAAGCCGTCACTTCCACGGCCGGACCCTTCTTGCAGGCAAACGCCGCGGCGACGAGGATGATCAATGCAGCTAACTTTCTCATAGTCATCAGAATTTAAGGACTATTTCGATGGGATAATGGTCGGAGATGTATGGCACCCCAGCGTATTTGTCCCGGATCGTGGTGAAACGGTTGACTCCTCCGAAACCTTTGAACCAGCAGTGGTCGAGGGTTTGCCCGTTGCCGTATCTTCCAAAACCATTGAATGTCTTGTGGGAGTCGCCGACAGCGGCCTCCTGGCGGGCACTCTTGAAACCGGCGCCCCTGATACCGGAGAAAACGGTGGAATTCTCTTCGCAGTTCCAGTCGGCTGTGAGGAAGATGGGGAGATTGGCGGTGTTGATGGACTGGATCTTATCGAAGATCACCGCCATCTCCGGGGCCTGAATTGACTCGTTGGTGTCGAGGTGGGTGTTGAAATGGTACATCTGCTTGCCATCGGCTTTCAGCCTCACAAGGGCCCAGGTGCAAACGCGGTAGTGATTTGTCTGGCCCATCTTGCTTGGCATGTCAGGTGTGTTTGTCAGATAGAATGTCCCGCTGGAGATGACATCCAAGGAATCCTTGATATAGAATATGATATCTTCTTCACATTCTTCGGTCGGGCCTCCGAAGCCGACGCCGATGGCGCCGTAGGCCGGATTATCGGCGAGGATATGCTCCCGTTGGAGATAATCGCACTCCTGGACGCCGAGAAGAACCGGCGTCCTGTCCTTGATCATCGCATTGACCGCAGGGCGACGGTTGTCCCAACGGTTTTCATCCGCATCGATATGGGCGGCCCTCAGGTTGAAGGACATCACGCAGACCGGTCTTCCGGCTTCGGCAGCGTAAGGGTCCACGTACCAGCGGGAATAATCGTAGTCCATCTTCTCATGACAGGCCGGAAGCAAGAGTACGGCCGCCACAAGGAGTATTAACGTTTTACTGATATGTCTTGTCGTCATAAGTCTTCTCATTTATTCCCATCCGGGGTTTTGGGTTAACACATATCCCTTGTCCCTGTACTCGCGGATAATCTGAGGAGGGATGGGTTCGAGGTACTGACGGTCGTCGTCGTGCCAGATCCGCGGAACGGCATAGACGTACTCGAGGTCAAAACCTCCGGCCGGATTGGCGTGAGCGCGGAGCCCCTGCTCGGTAGAATCTTCCGGGAGGATAGGGACATAAATATCCCTGTAGGCCGCAGGGATTTCTGCCATGGATTTAAGCGAGAAATAGAACTCCTGCTTGCCCTTGCCGCGAAGGTCTATCGGGGTATCGAGGGCGGGAATATGGATGCCGCTCCAGGGAAGGTCTTCGATGAGGTGGCCTTCCGCCCATCGGTCGAGGTCGGAAGAACGGAATCCTTCAAAGAAAAGCTCGATCATCCTTTCCCGGCGTATCTCAAGGATTACCGGATTCGTGACCGAAGGGTAGAATGTCTGCTGCAGGTAAGGATCGACGGCTGTCGGCAAGGTGGTGAGCCCGCCGGTTATGCCGGCCCTGGAGCGAAGCTTGCCGATGGTGTTCGTCCAGTCGGCTGCGGTGAAGATACCGAGCTCAGCTTTAGCTTCGGCGTATATCAGAAGTATTTCTGCGTAGCGGATAAGAGGCATTGAGTTGATGCCCTTGGAGTCTTTCTGATAATTGATATCATCCAAGCAGAATTTAATGATCTGGTAGCCTGTGACAGCGTTCTGATGGATAATGTCAGGGACCAGGTCGGCTGCTGCGGCACCGTACATCTCATAGTCGGGGTGCTTGAGCGTCTGAGAGAGGCGGAGATCCCTGTTGTTGAACTCATCCTTAAAAAGTGTAGTCGCGTAATTCGGCTTGGAGGTGAAAGGAGTGCCGTCCGTATTGAGGTACGCGAACACCAGAGCCCTGGACATGCAGTCACCATTTCCGTAATTGGAAAAGAAGTGCCTGTTTGCGGAGTTGAATACGCCGTAGTCGGGATCCGTACACAGCCCCAGGATGACTTCGTCGGTCTGTATTTCCGTGCTGTACCAGAGGCTGCGGTAGGCCCCCTTGGTGCCGGGATCGGTGTGGAGAGAGAACGCACCCGAGCGGATGATTGCCTCGGCGGACAATACGGCAAGGCGATAGAGGTCCTCCGCGGTGTAAAGGACATTCGGGAGATGGTGATACTTCTTCCAGGAAGCTTCATATAGACATATACGGGCTTTAAGAGCTAGCACCGCATATTTGGAAACGAGGGAATTGCCTACGGAAGAAGTCGTCTTCAGGTGTTCGTAGCTATAGTCGAGGTCTTTCAGCATATTGTCCACGATCACGTCGCGAGGGTCACGCCCTTTGTAGAGAGTCGCTTCATCCGTGCTGCTCACAAGGTGCTCGAACCAGGGAACATCTCCATAGGAGCGGAGTTTGCCGAAATAGTAATATGCCCTGAACCATTTACCGAGGGCGATATAGTGGGCCTTGACATCCTCGCTCACGGTGCAGTCCTTGCTCTGGAGCGCATCCAGGAAATAATTGATTCTGCGGAGGCCGCTCCAGCTCCAGGAAGTCACCTGCTCCGGATTGTAGGTTCCGTCGACATAGAAGTCCCAGTAGCTGT
Organism: Bacteroidales bacterium; assembly: GCA_016287875.1. Classification (GTDB taxonomy): domain Bacteria; phylum Bacteroidota; class Bacteroidia; order Bacteroidales; family UBA932; genus Cryptobacteroides. The sequence goes on from JAEEXQ010000007.1 coordinate 15,915, forward strand.
TGGCCGCACAGTAATCGACGTGTGAGGATTCTTGGTAGAAGACATCGTCCAGTGACGGAAGTCCGGCATAGAGCGAGTAGGAATAGGACTTGATACCTGCTTCGCTGCCGAAGACGGTCGCTCTGTCGGCTTCCGAAATCAGTGGCTCGTCAAGGGTGCACGACAGCACCAATGCTCCTGAAACTAGTAAGACGAAGATATTTGATATTCTCTTTTTCATAGCATCTTCATTTTAGAAAGCGATATTAAGCCCGAAACTGAAGGTCCGCATCGTCGGGTAGTTGTAACCGTCGCCCTGACCGCCTCCTAGGTCGCTGTCGGAGCCGTAGCAGACGGTTACGACGTCAAAGTCTTTGGTGTACTTGTGCATAGGCGACCAGGTCCAGAGGTTCTCGGCGGAGAAATATACGGAAAGTTCGGACATCTTCAAGCGGGAGACAAGTTTCTTAGGGAACTTATAGCCGACCTGCAGGTTCTTGAGACGGATATAGGAAACATCCATCAGGTAGCGGTCTATCCTCTTATTCTGCCAGGAAACGCCGCAATAGCCGGTCCACGCAGGAAGCAGGGCATCAGGGTTTTCCGGAGTCCAGCAATTGTCCAGCTGCCACTTGTAGGCCTGTGCGTACGGACGGCAGTACTGGCCCCAGAACGGGCCCTCTTTGGTCGGGCTCCACAGCCTCTTGCCGACACCCTGGAAGAAGGCCGACACATAGAAGCCGTACCAGCTCAGGTCGATGTTGAAAGAATAAGGGAAACGGGGCGAGGAGTTTCCGATTATTGTCTGGTCTCCGGGATCATCGACGGTGTTGGAACCGGAGTCGATCAGATTATTATGGTTCAGGTCCGAGAAGATGACGTCACCGGGATATGTGATGCCGTCGTCGTGCATACGGATACGGGTCTGCTCGTAAGGGATGGGCAAGCCTGTTTCGATGTCGGTCCAGTAGGTGTTGATCTGCTCCTGGTCGCGGAACAGGCCCTCGACCCTCCATCCCCAGATATCGCCAATCTCATAACCCACATAATAATCCGAGATGGAACGCGTAGGATTATAGTATTTGGTTATGAAAGCACGGCTGTCGGCCAGGGTCGCCTTGAGGCCGTAAGAGAAAGTCGATCCGCGGAGTTTGAACGAGTCGTTCCAGGAGAGGGACAGTTCCCAACCCCTCGTGCGCATATCGGCATAGTTGCCTTTAGGCGCATCCGTTCCGTAGGTATCCGGAAGGGTCGGACCTACCGTATACATATCATAGGTGCGACGCTGATACCAGTCGAAGGTGAAATCGAGCCGGCTTTTGAACATAGAAAGATCCAGACCGGCATCCACTGTCTGGGAAGTCTCCCAGGTCAGATTGTCGGGAATCTGTGTCGGAACGGAAGTATAGCGCATACCGCTCAGCCCGTCGAGACAGCGGCACCATTCGCTTGCTCCTTTACCCATATTATTATAGGAGAATCTCTCCATAAAGGCATAGGCCGCGACGGAGCCGTTTCCGAGTTCACCGAACGAGCCTCGCAACTTGAGGCTGGATATCCACTTGGGGTCCACCTTGAACCAGTGCTCCTTGGAGATACGCCAGGCGGCCGAAGCCGAGGGGAAGAAGCCCCACTGGCTGTTTACCGGGAACTTGGAAGAGCCGTCGTATCGTCCGTTGACCTCGAACAGGTAGCGCTCATCGTATACATAATTGAGCCGGAACATAAAGCCGGCCACTCTCCAGCGGGTTTCCGAAGAGGTGACGCTCATATCATCTCCAACAGCGAGGTTAATAGCGTCCGTGTCGTAAGTGAGAAGGTCGTAACGGCGCGAGGTCACAGCTTTCCATTTCTCATCTTCGTAGTTGTAGCCACCCATCGCCTTGAAATAGTGTTTCTCCTTCCAGGTATTCTCATACTCGGCATAGGCGTTGACCGAGATATAGTCCGTGCGGGAATTGTATTCCTGCAGGTAATCGTCAAGGCCGGGGGTTCCGAGATGGCTGATTTCCCCCGGAGCCTCGCTGTAAGGAACGACCGTACGCTTGGTAAGCTGGCTCCTGCCACGGTCCGAATAAGTGAAGTCGGCGTTCAGCCTGAGAGTATTCTTGAAGAAATCGGCCTTTAGAGCCGTAGTAGTCTTGTAGTTCTTGATAGTACGGTTGATGTAGTTGTTCCCTGTCACGAGGCCACCGACAGCGTATGCGCCGGATTTCGTCATCGTCCCATCCGGGTTGAAAATCGGCGAAGACGGATGCCCCTCGGCATTGATCGCCGTCCAGAAATTACCGGAGCTCTGCTGATTGGAGGTACTGGGAATGTGGTAATCCTCGTTGTTGAAAGTGATGTTCTCCGTGAGTTTGAGCCAAGGGCGTATGTTGACGGAGACCTTGGAACGGAGGTTCATCGTGTGGTACTTGTCGGTCGAGAGGTTGAAAAGACCATAGTACTTGTAAAAACGTCCGGAAAGATAATACCCGTAATCCTTGCCGCTTCCGCTTACGGAGACATTATGGCTCTGAGCCATCGTATAGTCTTTGTAGAGGAAATCGTAATAATCTTCGTTACCGTAATATACATATCTTCCGTCGGGGCCTAGTTCGGTCGTGCGCCTGATGCCCGCGAGCTGGCGCTGACGGAAATCCTCCAGCCAGGTTCGGGAGAAATCCTGGCCTTTATTCATAGTGGTAGGGTATTTTCCGGCCACGTTGTAATACCCCTCGGCAAACAGACTGGCATAGACGAAACCGTCCGTAACTACGTCAGGAACGGCTGTGGGATCCATCACGGAGAAACAACCATTATAGCTTATTTTGGAACTCCCATCACCGGAAGGATTCTTGGTCGTGATAAGGACCACGCCATAAGGGGCCCTGGATCCATAGACCGCGGCAGAAGCAGCATCCTTGAGGACGGAAACACTCTCGATGTCATTGGGGTTCAGCTGGGTCGGATCGCCCTCGACACCGTCGATAAGTATAAGCGCCGATCCACCGGCGCCGACGGATGTCGCACCGCGGATATTATAATCCGCACTCCGTCCGGGCTTACCGTCGACGAGTTCGATATTAAGGTTCGGCACGACACCTTGAAGCATCTGGGTCGCATTGGCGACAGGACGCCCGGCGAAGACCTCGGCACCGACCTGATCGACTGCGCCCGTAAGGTTCTCCTTCTTTACGGAACCATATCCCACGACTACCACCTCTTCAAGATACTCCGCAGAAACCTCCAGGGTAATCCTGAGGTCTTTTACATCCTTGGCAGCAATGAAGGAGTAATCCTTGAAGCCAATAGAACCGACGACAAGTTCCGCCCCCTGCGGAACGGAGATAGAAAACCTGCCGTCCAGGTCTGTCACTGCCCCATTGTTCGTATCCTTGACAAGCACGGATGCACCGATCAGCGGCTCACCGCTTCCTCCCTCGAACACAGTACCGCTGATGGTAACCGTGTTCTGCGAACGAAGCAGCAGCCCCGACATAATCAGGGCAAGGGCGGCAAGGACGATTCTGAAAAATATTCTACTCATATTGCTAAATTTCTGAGCCTTCTTCGAAAATACTAACGAGCGAGTAATTCTGCGAGCCCGAAGAAAAAGGGCTTTCGCAAATCAACGACTCGGGCAACATTACGATTGTAGTGCAAGCAGGAGATACATACGTACCATTTGACTTGGTAGAACCTTTATTGGACATAGCTATGTATTATTAATTTCCGAGCATAGTGTGTGCGCACACACTGCAAATATAGAAATATATTCCCTATCTTCAAAATATTCTTTGAAGATTTTTCAATAAATATGTGCGCGCACACATTGAGCGCCCCTCAGCGTTTATTCAAAGCATTGTCCGCAAAGTCCAAGAGCCATTTCCAGTCATCGGCATTGATGCCGTGGTTACCTTCCCTGCGGACATATCCAAGGTCGCTTCCGATTGCGGCGGTGGAGCCATTGTCCGGCCATTCCACATCGGGTAAACCATTCGCTCCCAAGAACTTCCAGACAGGCGATGCAGCCTTGAGGGCGAGAAATTCCCCATAGGTATCGAACCAAGGGCTGTTGTATCCCTGCACGAGCACGGGACGGGGAGCGAGACAGCTTATGAGCATATGGGAATCGAAGGGCATATCCTTCTCTTTCTCGGCGTATTTGCTGAAGGCTTTGCACCACCAGTGGGTGAACTGCTCTACCTGGGTTCCGATGTTTTCGCCGAAGTTCCTCTTGGCCAGAGGCACTCCGCCGCCACCGGTCTGGTTGATCACCATTACCGCAAAGCGCTGGTCGTAGGCTCCGGCAAGCAGGGCGGCCTTTGCAAGACGGGAAGAACCCGTTACCACCACCTTGGATGCATCCACGCGGGAATCCTTTTCCAGCATATCCAGCCCGCGGCAGAGGCCCCATCCCCAAGCCATCAGGGCAGCGGTGTTGTCCGTACGGGAAGGATCCCTGTCCCAAAGCTCGAACACTCCCTTGTAGGCAAGGGCATCCTGTTCGTCGGAATGGCGGGGGTCAGCCGAGATGTCGCCGTAGCAGGCAGTCACGAAGGCATATCCCCGGCCCAATATCTCCTGGAAAGGGAAAATGGTAGCCACAGGGCTGTTCACATAGGCACCGCGGCCGGCTTCGGTAGCACGGTTGCCGACGATTCCGAATTTCTTTTCATTGTCCAGCCAGCAATCCGGGATCATCACCGCAGGATCGGCGGTAAGAGCGTGGTTGCCGTTGTAGTTCAGGGTGATGATGGCCGGCACGGGGCCGCGGGCATCGGCAGGATAGAATATCAGCCAGTCGATGTGGGGTCCGGAACCGTCGGGCCTGAAAGTCATACGTACCTGACGTCGGATGGCGATGCCGCCCAGCGCCGGGCCCTCTTCTTTCTCTTCAAGATAGATGGGCAGGGCCGCGGGCATCCTTCCGTACATCTCGCTCTCGAACATCGAGAGTATCTCCCTCCTGCGGGCCTCCCAGTCCGAGGGGCTTGCCACGGGAGTGCCGTCGGCGAACGTCAGCGGGTCGGGAAGGGTATAGGGTTTGACCTTGCTCTCGTCGGTATTGAATATATATTTGACCTTGTTTCCGAGGGTGACTATGTCGGTCTCGTACTGGTCGGGGGCATCTTCGATCTTGCGGAAGCGCTGTACGCGCACCTCGCAGCCGCGGACATTGATGTCGGAGGCATAGGATTTCGGAAGATCCTCCCTGCCCTTGAGGTCGAAGAACTGGGTCCAGGGTTTCACGTAAACCCCGTACCTTGCCTTGCCGGAGACCTTCTCCACCAGCACGTGACGGTATTGCTGGGGGGTGTCGGGACGCATCTTCAGCCAGAGTATGCGATCGGTACCGTTCACCTTGCTGTTGCGGAGGATTACGTTCCGGGCATCCACGCATTCGCTGCCGAACACCAGGGCGCCGGAGCCGTGGCCGAAGCTGCAATCCTCTATCAGTATCCTGGCGTCCGGGCCATTGTCGGGATCAGCGTCCGCCCAGGGGCCCTTCCCGCCCTTCAGGGCGACGAGGTCATCTCCCGTAGCGAAACTGCAGCCCTTGATATGTACGTCCGTGCAGGCGTCAAGGTCGATGCCGTCGGAACTCGGGGCCTTGACGGGTTTTACCGGGGCGTAGATATTCACCCCGCTCACCCGGACCTTGGAGCACTTGTAGAGATGTATGTTCCAGAATGCGGAATTGCGCAGGCGTATGCCTTCGATGGTGACGTCGGAACTGTTGCTGATGCCTATCATCCTCGGGCGGCGCACCTCCAGGTTGGTGCAGGCGGGATTCTCCTTCCTGCGGGCCCAGAAGGCCTCCCAATAGGGCAGGCCGCTGCCGTCGATGGTACCCTTCCCCCTTATGGAGAAGCCCTTGCATCCATCCGCGTTCACGAGCGCGGACACATAGGGCTGGAGCACGCCTTCGATGTGCACGGGGATATCCGGGAAATCCCTCACGTCCGTGCTTCCCTTCAGCACCGCACCCTCCTCGAGGTAGAGATGAGTCCCCGGCTTGAAGAAAAGGGCCCCGGACAGCCAGGTGCCCGCGGGGATCACGACGGTGCCGCCCCTTACCGCGGCGGCATCGATAGCTTTCTGTATTGCGGCGGTCTGGAGTATGGTACTGTCCGAAACCGCACCGTAGGCCATAATGCTGAACTCCCGGGCCTGCCTGCCACGGGGAGCCTTGGATTCCTGGGAGAACCAACGATCTACCGGGCTGCCGTCAGGCCAGCTGTCGCCGGATGACGCCCCGTACGACACGAGGCTCATCCCCAGAAGCAATATCGCCGCTATCAGTTTCTTATTCATGCACATAACCATCATCCTTTATATTCCAAATAGGCACGAGCACCAGTGCGCTGAGCAGGGATACTCCGGCCATTATTATGAAGAGATTATTCCAGAATGCATCCCCGAAGGCATCCGACAGCATACCGATGCCGGTGCCGGTGAAGAGGACGCTGACATAGCAGAAGAGCCCTATGAGCCCGGCTGCGGCGGATGCAGCTTTCTTGGTGACCTGCTTTCCGGAAACCACGCAGTAGAGGGCCTGGGGGCCGTAAAGGAAGAAGCCCGCCATCGCAAGGAGCACCAGCATCACAACGGGGTTGGTGCCATCGGGGAGGAAGTGTATGGCAACAAGGCAGAGGCCGCAGAGTATCATCTCTATGAGACACATCTGCTGTCCCTTGCCCTTGAATACCTTGTCGGTAATCCATCCGGCCAGCAGCATTCCCACGCAGCCGCAGACCTCGAAGATGCCAATGGTCCAACCGGCAAGGGTGGGAGAAAGAGGATTGTCCCCTTGCTGGAGGAACTTCGGGCCCCAGTCCAGTACGGCGAAGCGCACCACATAGAGGAACATATCCGAAATGGCCAGGGACCATACGATAGGGTTCCTGAAGACCATCTTCTTTACGAACTTCCGGTATTCCGCGGGAGTGTCGTTGTCGTCCAGTTCGGTTTTGGTGTCCGGGAGTTCGGGAAGGCCTACGGATTTAGGAGTGTCGCGGAGGGTGAAGAAGATGAATACCACACCCAGGCCGGCGATGATGGCAGGAATCCAGAAGCACCACTGCCAATGCGATTTGGCCACTATCGCTCCGCAGAGCACGGCCACTATACCCGCTCCGATGGAGTGGGACATATTCCAGAGCGACATCTTGGTAGCGAGTTCCTTGGGAGGTATCCAATTCACCAGCAACCTGTTGCACGGGCCGAAGCCGGCTCCCTGGAAAAGATTGTTAAGGATGATGAACACTGCGGTTATGCTGACGAGCGTGCCCACGAAGTCGGGGCCGCCGGCGCTGCCGCTGATCCAGCGGCTGATCGCGGGGCTCCAGCCGAAAATGGCATTGAGCACCACGCAGGCAGTCAGCGCAATCACCAGATGCCAGCGCGCATTGGCTCGGTCGGCGATGAAACCATTGGCAAACTTGCTGAGTCCGTAGACCAGTCCGCCCAAAGTCAGGATAAGGCCGAAACTTGTATCCTTGATGCCGAATTCCGCACCCAGAACGGGCATTGCGAAAGAAAAGTTCTTACGCACGAAATAAAACATCGAATAACCGATCATCGAGCAGATGATCACCCGCCACTGCCAATAATTGAAACTCTTTTTTGTCTGCATTTATTATCGTCCTTGTATCAAACAAATATAATCATTCTTTTCCTTTCAGTTTCACCCCGTTAGGCTATTTAGCGCTTTTTAAGTAACTTTGCGCAAGAATGAAAGACCGCAAACTACTAAATTCCGAACTCGGACGCCTGAGCGCAGAACAATATCGTGCCGCCCGGCCCTCCGGAGTGGAAGTAATACTCGACAACATACGCAGCGCCCACAACGTGGGCAGCATCTTCCGCAGTTCCGACGCTTTCAGGATCGACCGCGTCTGGCTCTGCGGCATCACTCCCCTGCCCCCTACCGCCGAAATCCACAAGACAGCCCTGGGCGCCGAAGACAGCGTCCGATGGGAACATCGCGACGATACCGTAGCCCTGGTAAAGGAGCTCCAGGCGGAAGGATACACCGTCGTAAGTATCGAACAGACAGAGCATTCCGTGAGTCTGCGGGACTTTCATTGCGACTTTGGCAAGAAATATGCATTTGTGTTTGGAAACGAGGTCGACGGGGTATCGCAGGAGGTGGTTGACCAATGCAACGCATCCATCGAGATTCCCCAGTACGGCACGAAGCACTCCCTCAATGTGAGCGTCTGCGCAGGGGTGGTGCTGTGGGCAATAACAGACAAACTTTATTAATTGGATAACTATGAGGTATCTTAAATTATTCATCGCTGCAGTGGTAGCATTCACCCTTTTCCAGGGTTGCACTAAAGAGTATTACACTCAGGGTTGTGCAGTTTATGTCAAGGACTACAACGTGTATCCTAAAGACTGGAACAAGAACGAAGGCACCGAGCTCCCCGGATCCGACAACTACTTCTATGCAACTTTCGAAAACAATTACATCGACAAGGAAGTCATAGCCGTCGGCACCGTCCACGCCTACATCTATGCTATCTATGATGCCGGCAACAACCTTGGCAGCTGGAACCCCCTGCCTTTCGTATACCCCGTACAGTATGTCGACACCGAAGGCAACAAGTCCATAGTTCCCGAGAACATCAGGTTCGAATACGAAGAGGGTAAAGTCACTTTCGTGCTCCAGGACCTCGACGGTTTCGATGCCGAAGCGATTACCAATTCAATGAGTATACGCGTTTGCGTTACTATATAGTTTTTTCTTAAACATAATTTATTAACATTTTAGTTTAGGCAAAAACGCCATACAGCAGTGGCACCCTTCACGGGTGCCTTTTTTTGTGCGGGGCGGGGCGCGGGGCGGTGCGCGAGGAGGTGAGGTGTGCGGTGGAGCGGGGGGGGGGGGCGGGGCGGGGCAGGGCGGTGCGCGAGGAGGTGAGGTGTGTGGTGGAGCGGGGGGGGGGCGCGGGGCAGGGCGGAGCGGTGCGGGGCGGAGCGGTGCGGGCAGAAAAACCCAGGAAAATCTGCCCACACCAGGGAAAAACAGCCGCCCGGGCAGAAAAATGCCCAAAATTCTGCCCGCACAACGGCTTCTCCACGGTCCGGGCAGAAAAATGCCCAAATTCCAGCCCGCACAACGGTTTTTCCACGGCCCGGGCAGAAAAATGCCCGAAATTCTGCCCGCACAACGGTTTCTCCACGGTCCGGGCAGAAAAAAGCCCGAATTCCAGCCCGCACACCTGGATTTTTCTGCCCGGACGGAGCGACGTGGGGGAAGAAGTGGCGGCCGTGCTGAGAGACGAAGGGGCGGAGAGGCGGAGTGGAGAGAAGGAAAGAAGGGGAGAAGGAGAGAAGTGCGAAAGATTTAGGATTTACTACAGGGAAGTGCCACGGAGGGCGTTCTGTGGGGGTGTGCTGTAAATTGACGGGGGTTGAAGGGGGCGTTTTTTACAGCAAACCGCCTCCCAAGGGCTTCCAAGGGTGGTCTCTGAAAATTTAAACGTTTAAAACGTTTAGCGCCATCTCCGATATGCGCGACACGCCACGAAAGATCAGGGTGGCGACGGCACAACGAAAATGGGCGTGATACGTAAGTTACTGAGAGACAGCAGATTGCTTAATCAAGGCTGCTCAATTTGAAGCAGCCTTGATTGCGTAACACGCTGAAGGACAGCCGTTTACGCAGCACGGTCAAAATGCCAGATTTCACCTTTCGGGAAATCCACACCCCACCGCGGCAGGACGAACAACGCTGCGGTGAGGGAAGGCGGCGAAGAAAGAACGCCGCGGCGAGCGGGGGCCCAGCGGACGGGGAATGCAGGTACCGGGACGCCATTTTCCTGGCGGCACGGACCTGCCCTTTCCCTGGCGCGGTTGGAAAAAGCCGCGGCGAAACAAGGCCGCAGAGGAAAATGCCGCGGCGAGAAAGGGGGCCGCAGAAAGAACGCCGCGGCGGTTCGAACAGGCCACAAAAAAGGCCGGCCCCGGAGGGGGTCGGCCTTTCTGGCATATGCGAAGACACGCAAATTACTTGTCCTGCTCGATGGCAGCCTGAGCAGCGGCCAGGCGCGCGATAGGAACACGGAAAGGAGAGCAACTTACGTAGTCCACACCGATCTTGTTGAAGAAGCGGACAGAATCGGGATCTCCACCATGCTCGCCGCAGACGCCGCACTTGAGGTCGGCGCGCTTGCTGCGACCATTCTGGATACCGTACTCGACAAGCTTGCCGACACCCTTGACGTCGATGGTCTGGAAAGGATCGGCATCGAGGATCTTGTTGCCGAGGTAGTCACCCATGAAGGTGCCCACGTCGTCGCGGCTGAAGCCCAGGGTCATCTGGGTAAGGTCGTTGGTACCGAAGCTGAAGAACTCGGCGGTACGGGCCATACGGTCGGCGGTGAGGGCGGCACGAGGGATCTCGATCATAGTACCGAAGTGGTACTCTACCTGCATTCCGTAATGAGCCTCGACCTCTGCCAGCACGCGGTCGCAGATAGCCTTCTGGAAGCTGAGCTCGCGGGCGGAGATGGTAACGGGGATCATAATCTCAGGCATAGGGTTGAAGCCTTCGCGCTTGAGCTCGCAGGTAGCCTCGAAGATTGCACGGTACTGAGTCTCGGCAATAAGAGGATAGGTAACGTGCAGACGCACTCCGCGGTGACCCATCATAGGGTTGATCTCGTGGAGGTTGTCGCCACGCTTCTCGACCTCGACTACGGAAACGCCAAGCTCGGTTGCGATTTCCTGCTTCTTGTCCTCGGTCTTAGGCACGAACTCGTGGAGAGGCGGGTCGAGCAGACGGAACACGACCGGCTTGCTGTCCATCACCTTGAGGGTGCTCTTGACGGAAGCCTTGATGAAAGGAAGCAGTTCGGCGAGAGCGGAACGGCGCTCCTCCTCGGTGGAGCTGAGGATCATCTTGCGGAGTTTGGTAAGAGGAGTCTCGGAGTTGCGTCCGTAGAACATATGCTCGATACGGAACAGACCGATACCCTCGGCACCGAACTTGAGAGCGCGGTCAGCATCCTCGGGAGTATCTGCGTTGGTGCGGATACCGAGCCTGCGGTACTTGTCCACGATGCTCATGAACTTGATGAAGAGAGGATTCTCGCTAGCGTCCATAGTGTCGATCTTGGTGGCATAGACGCATCCCTTGCTACCATTGAGGCTGAACCACTCGCCCTCTTTGTAAACCTTGTCGGAACCGGCGAAGCTGACGCTCTTGGCGGCGAAGTTGATCTTCATAGCCTCGCAGCCCACGATGCAGCACTTGCCCCAGCCACGTGCAACGAGTGCGGCGTGGGAGGTCATACCACCGCGGGTGGTAAGGATACCGGAAGATGCACGCATACCCTCGATGTCCTCGGGAGAAGTCTCCTCGCGGATGAGGATGACCTTCTTGCCGGCAGCGGCGGCGGCCATAGCGGCCTCGGAGGTGAATACGATGGTACCCACTGCTCCGCCCGGAGATGCGGGCAGACCCTTGGCGACGACGGCGGCCTTCTTCTCGGAGGCAGGGTCGAGGACAGGGTGGAGGATCTCGTCGAGCTGTGCGGGAGAAACCCTCATAATGGCGGTACGCTCATCGATCATACCTTCCTCGAGCATATCCATCGCCATCTGGAGGGCGGCGATACCGGTGCGCTTGCCTATACGGCACTGCAGCATCCAGAGCTTGCCTTCCTGGATGGTGAACTCGATGTCCTGCATATCGTGGAAGTGGTTTTCCAGTTTGAGACGGATGGCGTCGAGCTCTGCGTACACCTGAGGCATAGCCTTCTCGAGGCTCTCGAGGTGCTTGTTATGGTCGGTCTTGGTGGCCTCGTTCAGAGGGTTGGGGGTACGGATACCTGCAACCACGTCTTCGCCCTGGGCGTTGATGAGCCACTCGCCATAGAACTTGTTGTCACCGGAAGCAGGGTTACGGCTGAAGGCCACACCAGTTGCGGAGGTGTTGCCCATATTGCCGAACACCATGCTCTGCACGTTCACTGCGGTTCCCCAATCATCAGGAATCTTCTCGATGCGGCGGTATGCGATAGCACGCTTTCCGTTCCAGCTCTTGAAAACTCCGCCGATGGAACCCCAGAGCTGAGCCTCTGCGGTGTCGGGGAATTCGACGCCGAGAACCTCCTTGACCTTGGCCTTGAACTTGTCGCAAAGGTCCTTAAGTTCTTCTGCAGTGATGTCGGTGTCGGATTTGTATCCTTTCGCGTCCTTGAGCTCCTGCATCATACGGTCGAGCTGCTGGCGTATGCCCTGGCCGTCCTCGGGCTCGATGCCCTCGGCTTTCTCCATTACGACGTCGGAGTACATCATGATAAGACGCCTGTATGCATCATATACGAAGCGGGGATTACCAGTCTTCTTGATCATACCGGGAAGGGTGGCGGAGCAGAGACCGATATTGAGGATGGTATCCATCATACCGGGCATGGAGCTGCGGGCGCCGCTGCGGCAGCTCACGAGGAGGGGATCCTCGGTGTCGCCGAAATGCTTACCCATAAGTTTCTCGGTAGCGGCGAGGGCTTCTGCAACCTCTGCCTTAAGTTCTGCGGAATAGCCTCCGCCAAGCTGGTAATACTCTGCACAACATTCGGTTGTGATCGTGAATCCGGCAGGAACCGGCATTCCGAGGCGGCTCATTTCCGCCAGATTAGCTCCTTTTCCACCAAGGAGCTCACGCATGGATCCATCGCCTTCTGCGGTCTTGCCGCCGAAACGATAGACTCTCTTCTTTTTTTCTGCCATAATTATCTGTTATTGAATCTCGTCTAAAAAATCCTGCGAATTTACTAAAAATTCAAACAATAGCAAAATATGGATTTACAATAACTTTGACGCTATTTCCGACAGGTCGCTCCTCTCGCCCTTGCGCAGGAACACGTGCTGGAAGAGCTTCTGTCCGTCCATCTTTTCGCCCGTGTGGGTAAGACCGTTGCTCCACTGGTCCAGATAAGGCTGGTCGATCTGGAAAATGTCGCCGGTCAGCACTATCTTGGTGCCCTCCCCCGCCCTGGTGACTATGGTCTTTACCTCCAGGGGCGTGAGGTTCTGAGCCTCGTCTATTATGAAGAAGGCATTGCCCAGGCTGCGCCCGCGGATGTAGGCCAGAGGTTCGATTATAAGCTTCTCGTCCTTCAGCAACCCGTCCAGATGCTGGGCCTCGCGGGAAGACGCCTTGAACTGCCCCTTGATGACGTTCAGGTTGTCCATCAGAGGCTGGAGGAAGGGTGTCATCTTGGTATTCTTGTCGCCGGGCAGGAAGCCTATGTCCTGGTTGCCAAGAATCACGGTCGGGCGCGAAATATAGATATGGTCGAAGTCGTTCTCCTGCTCGAGGGCGGCGGCCAGGGCCAGCAGGGTCTTGCCGGTACCGGCCCCTCCGGTAAGGGTGACCAGCTTGACCTTGGGATTCATCAGCGCGTCGAGGGCCATCTTCTGCTCGTCGTTGCGAGGCTTGATGCCATAGGCGCTATGGCTGCGGATAAGCACTATCTTGTCCCTGTCTTCATCGAAACGGGCGCAGACCACCTCGGAGTCCTTCTCCCCCTCCCAGCGCAGCTTGAAAAGCTGATTTGCCTCCGGCTTCTTGGGCACCACGTGCTTCCAGTCGATGGCATTGCCGGAGCCGTACACCAGCTCCTGCATAAGCGTCGGATCGACGGAGTAGTACTGCACCTCGCTGTTGGCATTCTCGATGCGGGCCTCGTCCACACGGTCGGTCAGATAATCCTGGACCTCCATTCCGGCAGCCTTGGCCTTCATCCGCAGATTCACATCCTTGGTTACCAGGGCCACGAAGGTGCCGGGGTGGTTGTCGCGCACCCAGATGGCAGTGGCCAGGATGCGATGGTCCTGGATATCATCGATGAAAAGCCCCTTGAGATTGTCGGGGAAGGGATGGTTGGGCTCGACCTTGATGAGGCCCAGGTCCTTGCCTATGGGCAGGCCTTCCTGCCCGAAGGACTTACCCTCGGAAATCTTGTCGAGATCCCGCAGGAAATGACGCGCATTGTAGGACAGCGTGTCGTTGCCTTTCTTGAATTTGTCGAGTTCTTCGACGACGGCGATAGGAATCACCAGGTTATTGTCCCGGAAACGCCGTATGGCTTTGTGGTCGTGCAAGGGCACGTTGGTGTCCAGCACGAAAATCTTCGGTTTGCCCATATCAGTTTTAGTCTTCTCCCTCTCCCCCTTGCCTCTGCACGAGGGATTCCAGGATATTCTGTATGCCGGTCTTCGCGGAGGCCTTCACCCGCACGGCGCCGCCGTTAGGCGAGGGATGCCCGAGGGGGTAGAAAGCCACGTCCTGCAGAAGGAGTTCGGCATCTATGTAGTCGAAATCGATGTCCCTGATTTGGATGACGACCCCCGGGACCTCGGCGAAGAGTATGCTCACCATATCGGCATCGGCCGAGGCGCGCTTGAGGTCGGACAGGTCCAGCACGGCACCGGTGGTGCCGGTGCACATTCCCTTGAGGGCCGGGAGCAGGCCGCCTTCCGCCACGGTGGCGCCGGCGAGCACTATTCCATCCTCCACCAGCTCGCGAACGACCTCGAAGCAGTCCATGAAGTAGTCGGCATCGTCGATCTGGGGGGCGGTGGGAGGATTCAGGCCCAGGCTCTGCGCCAGCAGCGAAGCACCCAGACGGTAGGGAGATGAATCGAAAGGAACGTACACGATCCAGGAGGCCTCGTCAGAGTGGAGGGAACCGGAGATTCCGGCGACTCCCATATGCGGATCGGGCGTGGTATAGGGCTGTTCCACCAGTTCTTCCTCGTCGGAAACGGGGCGGAGGTCGGCGGACAGCCGGAGGGCGCAGGGCCCTTCGCTGACGTCGAAATCGCGCAGGGAGATGTTCAGGGAATCCAGCATATCCCCGAGGGCTTCCACGGAACGGAAGAAGCCGGCGGCATTGCCGACCTCCTGCTCATTCCAGCTCCAGTGGGCATCCAGGGAGATGTCCCCGATGCGGAAATGCCCCAGGCGCCAGATGCAGTCTATGAGCGTCTTGGCTATCAGTGCCCGGGTATAGGGGCCGGCGAAGGCCATAGGGAAGATGCGTTCTGTCTTGAGGATGGAAGAAAGATACTTCTCGACCTTCCGGGAATCCAGCTTGACCGGAGAAGGGCCTACGTCGGGGGTCTCGTCCACCAGCGGTGGAAGATTATCCGCAGGGCCGTTTTCCACGGGATAGATGCTGACGTCTCCGAGTATCTGGGCGGGGGTGACGCTCTGGCGTACTCCGTCGATGATGAAAGGAGAATGCAGCAGGGCCGACTTATTTTCCATCTTTTTCATCAAATTCGCTCAAAAATAACTATTTTTGAATTCAGATGCAACCAGTTTTTGATCTAACCCTTTATAATGAGAGGCTGGAATCCCTGTTCAGCCGTTTCCAATCGGTGCAGAAGGTGGGATTTACGGGCAATGCCTACAAGCCGGGGCTGGAAGGCATGGAGCGCTTCAGCGCCATGCTCGGGGATCCTTGGAAATCATATCCTTGCATTCACGTGGCCGGCACCAACGGCAAAGGCAGCGTCTGCAGCATGCTCGCATCCTCCTTGGCGGCTGGTGGGGTCGTTCGCTCCGCTACCGCCAGCAAAATAGGCCTATATACATCCCCGCATCTGCTGGACTTCAGGGAAAGGATGAAGATAGTATCCGCGGACGGCTACGAAATGATCTCCCGCCAAGAAGTCTGGAACTTCCTCAACGAATACGAACCCACCCTCGACGGCCTCTCCTTCTTCGAAATCACCACCGGCATGGCCCTATGGTGGTTCGCCAGGAAGGGTGTCGATGCCGCCGTAATAGAAGTAGGCCTCGGAGGCCGGCTGGACAGCACCAATATCATCACTCCCGTACTTTCGGTAGTAACATCCATAGGCCTGGACCACTGCGCCCTGCTGGGATCCACCCGCGCCGCGATCGCCTGCGAAAAAGCAGGCATATTCAAGGCCGGAGTCCCCGCCGTGGTGGGCGTACGGGACCCCGAGACCGAACTCAGCTTCAAGACCGTCGCCTTCGCGATGGGCACACCGCTAATCTTCGCATCAGATATTGCAGCTTTCAAAGGAGAAAGCGAGCTGCTGGCCAGGATGGACCTAACCGGGCCCTGCCAGGACATCAACCTGCACACCGTCCTTACCTGTATCCACCAACTCAGCTCATCAGGCGGGCAGTGGCCGGCCTTTGCGGTTCCATCCACCGGAAACGGCATTCCGGCTGATATGGCGAAAGCTATCGAAGAGAGCGGGAAAAGGACCGGGCTGTGGGGCAGATGGCAGCGTATATGCGAAGCCCCCGAAACCATCTGCGACATAGGCCACAATCCCCCGGCACTTAAAGAAAACTTCGCCCGAATAGGGGAACTGCAGGCGCAAGGCCGGAACGCCATCATTGTCTATGGGATAATGGCGGATAAAGACCTGGACGGCATTGCCCCGCTGATGCCCGCAGGGGCCAGGTACATTCTTGCAGCACCGGACAATCAGAGGGCCCTGCCGGCAGAAGACCTGCTCCAAAGGCTAACCCAGCTGCGTCCCGACCTGGACTGCCAGGCGGCCGACAGCGTGCAAAGCGCAGTCCGGCAGGCTCTTGACTTGGCACAGGACTTGCCAAATCCCTTCATATACATCGGCGGAAGCACCTTCGTGGTTGCCGAGGCCTTGCCTTTGTTCAACGAAAGCACTACGATATGAGATTATTCAAACCCTTGGCACTGACTCTGATGACTATGCTCTTTATCAGTTCCACCCCAGTAAAGACCGACAGAGATGGCCACGTCCTGACGGACCTCTGGGCGCAATATCGCACCGCCAATCTGTCGGATAAGCCCAAGACCCAGGAAGAGCTCCTGGTCAAGATCAAGGCCGAGGCCAAAGAGAAACACCTCAGCTGGGATTTCTACGATGCTGCCGTTAAACTGGTCCAGGTCCGCACTTCGGTCAACTGGAAGCTGCGCGAGCAGGAAGAAGCCGCCCGCAACAAGGACCTGAAAGAATTCGGCGAGCCCATAGTGGAATACTTCCTGATGGTAGAGTTCCAGGGGCTGGGTCAGGATAGGAGGAAAGCCTTCGTCGCCGACAATCAGGAAAAGTTGAAAAAGGCTCATAATCCGGGCTTCTACGGGCATGACCGGCGCCTGAACAGGAGAGCGTACGGGCGGGTGCTTGCGGGACAGCTGTCGAACGACTACGAATACTGTCTCTGGAGCCTCGGAGACGGCTCGGAGCTGATGGATTATTTCAAGGAATATCCGCTTTCGGCATTTGCCGAATATGAGAGCATTCCTTCTTCCGAAGGGAGGAAGGAAAAGCTGGAAGCCTATATGGAAAAATGGCAGGGAAAGGCCGCGGGCCTGCTTGCAGAGCAGGATTTGCTGCAGATGCGCTTCGATGAGCTCGACGAAAGTGAAAACGGGCGCAAGAAAGGGACATCTGCCGATTTCGAAGCCCTGCGGGACCAGTGCAATGCATTCAACAGAAAGCGTGCTTCCTTCAAGGAGGGAGTGGACAAAAAGATAGCCGACGAATTGACAAAGGTCGATTTGCTTCTGCACTTCAGCCTGGAAGCCAAGGACAAGAACATTACGATAGAAGACGGCAAGGCCACGATAAAACTGCAGAATCTGGGTGCGGTTACCGTCCGCATACTGGAAGGAAAGAAAACGGTATGGGAGAAATACCTCACCAATCCATACAAGAGCTGCTATGTGGAAGACATACTGCTGGTGGATCTTCCCGACCTTGCAGACGGGGACTATGCCGTAGAACTGGACGTCAGACCTGAAAAGATCTCAAACCTGGAGGACGAAGTCGAGTACAAGAAATACACCATCTCTGCCAGCCTGCGCAAGGATGCTGACGGAGTGGGCGTATGGGCCACGGATTTCGTAAGCGGAGAACCCCTGGGAAAGGTGGACGTGGAGCTGATTAAAGACAAGAAAGTGGTCGAGAAGGCCAGCCTTGTCCTGGATGGCTACACTCCCCTGCCCGCATCGATGGCAGGCAGGCTGGCATCGGGAAAGGGCGGCTATGCCATCCGGGTGCGCAGCGGGAAAAGAGCTTCCAAGCCCGTATACCTGTATTCATATGGATATGGAGAAGAGGCCGATGATACCGAAAGGATCAATGCGGTCTTGATGACTGACCGCGGGGCCTACAATCCCGATGAGACCGTGCACTTCAAGGCCGTCCTTTACAAAGGGACATTCGACCTGAAGCCGGTACGTGCCGGAGTGAAGCTTAAGGCAGAGCTCTATGATACCGAGGGCAAATTTGTCGAGTCCCGGCAGCTGGTCACCAACGAATTCGGCAGCGTGGCCGGGGATATGGCCCTTAAGCGCAGGGACCGCAACGGTATGTATGAACTGCGCCTCAGCAGGAACGGGAAGAATCTCTGCAGCCGCTGGCTCAGGGTAGATGACTTCGTACTTCCCAGCTTCGACCTTATCTTCGACAAGGAAAGTTCTTTCGCACGCCCCGTCGAGGAAGTCAGGTACGGAGGCAATCTGTATTCGTATTCCGGCCACTCGCTGAGCGGATCCATCATAGCCTATAAGCTCCGGCATTACGGGGATGTATGGAAAGAAGGGGAACTGCATCCCGACAAGGACGGCCGCTTCGACATACGCTTCACCCCGGACAGCAGCAACACCAGATATGACTATTACCAGCTGGAAGTAAGGGTCATCGACAGTACCGGAGAAACCATGGAATGGAGCCGCAGCATCGAAATATACCCCCTTGCCGCCAGGAGCGTCAAGACGGAGTATTTCTTCGAAGAAAAGGAAGGGCTGGGAAGCGGACAGATGGATCTCAAGGTCGTAGCCGGCGACAAGCCGGTATGGATGGTGGTGGAAGCCCACGGAAGAGGGAACAAATTGCTTTGGAGCCGCGTCGAGCACTTTGCGCCGCAATCAGGACCGGCCAGCACCAGCATCAGCTACAGTATGAAGGAGGATGACCCCGAGACCGTGACCATCTTCGTACTCTACTTCCAGAACAAGCAGTGTTACAGCCATAGCTGCGAGCTCCGCAAAGAAGACCACAGATACGACCTTCCGCTGAGTTTCACCCGTTTCCTGGATACCACTGCCCCCGGAGCCGGCTACACTTTCGAAATCAAGACCCTTGCCGGAGTGGAATGCGCCGCAGCCGTATTCGACAAAAGCACGGAACGCTATGCGTCCAACATATGGAACAATTTCCGGGCTCAGCCAGTTCCTTCTCCTCGTATATTGAGGGACAGTGAATGCGGCATAGATGCCAGCGATTACAAGGCGGTAGTAATAGGATACGGAAAAGTCGGGGGACTCAGGGGACTTATGAGGAGCAAGGCCACGGCCAATATGGCAATGATGGACTCCGCAGAAGAAAGTGCCGCAGTCCAAAGCAGCGGAAGCATCGAGAGCAGCGGTTCCGCCGACATCCCTATCCGCGAGAACTTTGCAAACACCATAGCCTGGGAGCCTTTCCTGCGCAGCGACAAGGACGGCAACATCAAATTCAGTTTCACCAATGCCGACAAACTGTCCACCTACTATGTGCAGCTCTTCGCCCACGACAAGGCGCTGCGTAACGAAACACTGCGCCGCGAGATGGTGGTCACCATCCCTGTGAAGATCAGCCTGGTGGAACCGCAGTTCCTGTATGAAGGCGACAGATATATGGTCCGTATAGCCTTGAGCAGCGCCCTCTCCAAGGATATCGACGGTACGCTGAGCGTGAATGGTGTGACCGAGAAGGTGATGGTTCCTGCAAAGGGCAGCATCAACAAGGACGTGGGGCTTAAGGCGGAAGGCGGGAAGCTGGACATCAAGGCCGTGTTCCGTCCCGGATCCGGAAGCTTCGGCGCCGATGGAGTGCTGGTTTCCGTACCCGTGAAGAAGGCCGAGCAGACACTTACCGAGGCCCACTCGGCCATACTGCTCTCCGGTGCCGACAAGGCCGAGCTCGAAGCCGGACTCAGGGCCATGTTCAAGAATGTGGACGGATCGCTTCCCGCCCTCGAGGAAATCGACATCCGCAGAATGCTTTTCGAGGCGGTTCCCGCAGAGCTGGAAATTTCTTGCGACAATTCCATTTCCGTCTCCAAGGCCCTCTACGCCTGGTCCCTCTGCAAGAAGATAGGAGCCTCGCCCTTCTTCGACAAGGCCGAGGCCGTGCAGAAACTGCTCGCCTGCCGCAACTCCGACGGTGGATTTGCCTGGTTCCCGGGGATGAACTCATCCCCCGTAGTTACCGCCGTAGTGCTGAAGCTGGTCCACGGCCTGGGAATAGTGGACGAGGCCGCCGCCGTGCAATATATCGACAAGGAGTTCTTCAAGAAGGGCTTCTCCCTCAACTGCTATCTGAACATCCGGAGCATGTTCCCGGAGGTTCCTTTCACGGAAAAGACCAGTTCCGAGTTCCGTAAGGACGTTCGCGCATATCTTGTCCCCAAGAAGGAACGCGGGCTCGATGGCTGGATAGCGGCCAAGGCACAGAGGGTGCAGACCCTGGACAACTTCCTCAGCAAGGACGGAGGCACTGCCCTGGCATCGAAGATGGGCATAATGCTCGGCACCGCATCCAAACTGCGCAAGTCGCTTTCCGCCGACATAGAATCGCTGGTGCAATACGCCCAGCCCCACAAGTGCGGAGGAATGTACTACCCCAATGCGGTGATGCCTTGGCGCGGATTGCTGGAAAGCGAGCTGGATGCCCACTGCACTCTGATCGATATTATGGACCGCTTCGGCCATAGTGAGATTTCCAACGGAATACGACTGTGGATAATGGTGCAGAAGGAAACTCAGGACTGGAAGCAGCAGCCCGGCTACATCGAAGCTCTCGGAGCAGTGCTGAACGGGCCCGAAAGCGTGCTGGATACCAAGGTCCTGGCCCTCAAGGCCAGCTATTCCGCTCCTTTCGACAAGGTGCGCGCTTCCGGCAACGGAATGTCCATAGCCAGGAAGGCCGTTCCCGAGGTCCTGCACATAGGCGACCGTATCAAGCTCTCGGTAGATATAACCAACGAGGAGAACCGCAGCTTCGTCAAGCTCACCATCCCCTTCGGGGCGGGCCTCATCCCCGTGGACCAGAAGTCCGGATATCGCTGGGGATGCTACAGGAACGTGCTCAAGGACCGCATCGAATGCTGGTACGAAGTGTATCCTGAAGAGAAGACCACGGTCAGCGAAGAGTTTTTCGTGACACGCGCCGGTTCGTTCCAGGCACCTGTCGCAACCATTGAATGTGAATATGCGCCGCATTACCGCGCGAACGATGCGTGGAACGGGCGGCTTGAAGTTTCTGCCGAATGAGTTATCTGACTTTACAGCGTGGGATGGAGCTGACCGGCTCCATCGAGGATTATCCCGAAGGAATTGTGGTCGTGGTGGACAAACCCTACCGCTGGACTTCCGCCGACGTTATCCGCAAGGTCAAATGGATGGCGATCAAGCATTTCCATAAGAAAAACCTAAAGGTCGGGCACGCCGGCACCCTGGACCCGCTTGCTACCGGGGTGCTCCTGGTCTGCATAGGCAAGGCCACTAAATTGGCCGAGACTTTCCAGAAGGCACGGAAACAGTATATCGCAGGCGTGACCTTCGGTGCTACGACTGCTTCGTATGATCTCGAGAAGGAGGTGGATGGTTTCTGTGATCTGGGTGGGGTTTCGGAGGAGGCTTTGCGTGGGGTGCTGCCTTCTTTCGTCGGCGAGCAGGATCAGGTAGCGCCGCTTTTCAGTGCTAAGTCGGTGGACGGCGTCCGTGTATATGAGATTGCCCGCAAGCGCTATAAGGCCGGTCTCCCCGTCGATGAGCTCGACGTCCTCCAAGCCAGCCGCATCAACATCTACGACCTATCTTTGCTGTCCTTCCGGGGAGGTGTCCCCTCCGGGAGGCGTGCCACTCTCCTTGAAGGACAGCAGGAAATAGTGTCTAAGGCGTCGAGCAGGATAAACGTAGCGGAAGTGCCGGAGGGGCTGCCGCAGGCGGAGATACTGGTGGACTGCTCGAAGGGGACATACATACGCGCACTGGCACGCGACCTCGGCGAAGCACTCGGCAGCGGAGCCTTCCTCCACAGCCTCAGGCGCACAAAAAATGGGGGCTTCTCCGTAGAAGAAGCCCTCAGCATAGAAGATATCGCTTCGATTTTCAGATAGCGCAGCTCTCGTCGGAGCAAAGCTGGCCGGAACGGCCCTGGACGGGCACCTTGCCATCAAGGGCAGCAGCCACTTTCCAAGCCATTACGGTAGAAAGCACCACCTTCCCATCCGGGTCGATAAGATAAAGGGAAGGAATCCACTTCACGCCATAGTCGGCGGCAACCTTGGAATCCTTCTTTCCGGCAGGATCGAAAAGCTGCACTCCGGGAAGCTCGTTCTCGGCGGCGAAACTGCACAGTGCATCGAATTCACGGTCGAAAGAGACCGACACGAACTGCACCTTCTCAGAATCGGCAGCAGCATACATTTCCTTAAGTTCAGGAACCTCGGCACGGCAGTCGGGGCACCAGGATGCCCAGAACACCAGCACCACGGACTTGCCGCGGAAATCGCTTATGTTCACGGGATTCCCTTCGATGTCATTAAGTTCAAAACCGGGCACGGGAGCACCTGCGGGAAGCAAGCTCGCAGCATACTTGAAGTCCTGGTCGATATTCTTACCGGCCTTAGTCCAGGCCTCGATTCCGCCGAGCAGGTTGTACACCTTGTAGCCTTCCTTCCTCAAGGCCTTGGCGGCAGCTGCGCTGCGGCGCCCGCTACGGCAGTAAATATACAAAGAGTCTGACGAGTCGAAAAGGATGTCGATTCCATTGAGGAAATCGCCGCCCTCCCAATCTACGTTGACTGCGCCGGGGATGCTTCCCTCGGCAAACTCTTCGGGGGTGCGCACATCGACTATATGTGCGCCGTCGGCAATCGCAGCAGCGAACTTGTCGACGCTAAGATGCTCGATACGGTTCGAGCAAGAAAAAAGGCTAATCAAAGAAATAGCCATAACAAAAAATTCTCTCATATGTTCTAAAAAAACGGCGACAAAGATAGTTGCAATTCTTGAAAAAACAAACAAAAAAAACCGCCCATCCGAGATAGGCGGTTTTTTTATAATAAACTGTAGACTAATAAGTTTCCTCTACGGGTTCTTTGTAGTCGTCGGCCTGGGGTGCGGGGGCCTGCTCGCGGCGGGGTTTGAAGCCGCGGCGTTCGCCACGGTCCCCGTCACGACGCTCGTGACGCTCCCCACGCTCGCGGCGCTCGCCACGGTCGTGACGCTCTCCGCGCTCGTTTCCACCCTCGCGGCGAGGGCCGCGGCCGGGCTTGGGCTCGACATAACCTTCGGGCTTCTCGGTAAGAGCACGCATGGAGAGGCGCATCTTGCCGGTCTTGGCATCGATCTCAAGAAGCTTGACATCGATTTCCTGGCCGACGCTGAGCACGTCCTCAACCTTCTCGGTCTTGTTCCAGGCGATCTCGCTCACGTGGAGCAGGCCTTCCTTACCGGGGAGAATCTCTACGAAAGCACCGAACTCGAGGATGCTGACCACCTTTCCGTGGTAAACCTGTCCGGCCTCGGGAACTGCGCAGATACCCTTGATCCAGTCGAGAGCCTTCTTCATGGACTCTCCGTCGGTGCTGGCCACATCGACCACACCCTCGGTGCCACCGCCGGGAAGCGGGACTTCGTCGATGGTGATGGTGGTGCCGGTCTCCTTCTGAATCTTCTGGATGGTCTCGCCGCCCTTGCCGATAACTGCGCCGATGAACTCTGCAGGGATGCGGATTTCTTCGATGCGAGGCACGAAAGGCTTGTAGTCAGCGCGAGGCTCGGAGATGGTCTTGAGCATCTCGCCCATAATGTGGAGCCTGCCCTGGCGGGCCTGCTCGAGGGCCTTGGCGAGAACCTCATAGCTGAGGCCGTCCACCTTGATGTCCATCTGGGTAGCGGTGATACCGTCCTTGGTACCGGTTACCTTGAAGTCCATGTCACCGAGGTGATCCTCGTCGCCGAGGATATCGGTAAGGATGGCATAACGGTCGTTGGGGCGCTCGGCGTCGGTGATAAGGCCCATTGCAACACCTGCGACGGGTTTCTTGATCTTGACACCGGCATCCATCAGTGCGAGGCAGCCGCCGCAGACGGAAGCCATCGAAGACGAGCCGTTGGATTCGAGGATATCGGAAACTACGCGCACTGCGTAGGGATTCTCGGGTGCGAGGGGAACCACAGGCTTGAGGGCACGCATTGCCAGGTTGCCGTGGCCGATTTCGCGACGTCCGGTAGCACGGATAGGCTTGGCCTCACCGGTAGCGAACGGAGGGAAGTTGTAGTGGAGGACGAACTGCTGGTCTTCCTGGATGAGGACCTCGTCCATCTCCTTCATATCCATCTTGGTACCGAGGGTGACGGTCGCGAGGGACTGGGTCTCACCGCGGGTGAAGATGGCGGAACCGTGGGCATAAGGGAGATAATCGACTTCGCACCAGATGGGGCGGACCTCATTGCACTCACGGCCGTCGAGGCGCTTGCCTTCGTCGAGGATGAGGTTGCGCATAGCTTCCTTCTCGACCTCGTGATAGTAGCGCTCCACGATAGGAGTCTTCTCCTCGAGCTCCTCCTCGGGGATGGTAGCGAGGAATTCCTCCTTGATGGCCTTGAAACCGGTCTCGCGCTCGTGCTTGGGCTTGGCAGCCTTGGCGAGCTCGTAGCACTTGTCGTAGCAAGCCTTCTTGACGGCGGCCTTGAGCTCTTCATCCTCAACGTCGTGAGGATAGTCGCGCTTCGCTCCGTCGGTGCCGAGCTCGTGCATGAGCTCTTTCTGCACGCGGCAGTGCTTCTTGATCTCTTCGTGGGCGACCTTGATAGCCTCGAGCATATCAGCCTCGGAGACCTCTTTCATTTCGCCTTCGACCATCATGATGTTCTCCTCGGTTGCAGCCACCATCAGTTCGATGTCGGCGTCGGGCATCTGGGAGAAATTAGGGTTGATGACCCACTCTCCGTTGATACGGCTCACGCGGACCTCCGAAATAGGGCCTCCGAAAGGAAGGTCGGAAGTAGCGAGGGCGCAGGATGCGGCCAGGCCGGCGAGGGCATCAGGCTGGACATCCTTCTCTGCGGAGATAAGGTTCACATATACGAATACTTCATTGTGGAAATCCTCCGGCCAGAGGGGACGGATAGGACGGTCCACCAGGCGGGCGATGAGCACCTCGTAGTCGGAGGGCTTGCTCTCCCTTTTAAGGAATCCTCCGGGGAAGCGGCCAGCGGAGTAGTATTTCTCCCTGTAGTCCACCGAGAGGGGAAGGAAATCGGTTCCTTCTTTAACTTCGTCTGCAGCGGTGACGGCGGCGAGCAACATGGTGCCGCCCATCTTGACAACTGCGGAGCCGGCTGCCTGCTTGGCAAGTTTGCCGGTCTCGATCTCGATTACCCGACCGTCGGGTAACGTGATGGTTTTCTTGATTACGTTCATTACTTCTTTATTGCGTCTTGTTTGCGTCCTTGATAAAAGGAAACCGGCCGTCGAGGCGACCGGGTCCTTTTCTTGAGCACCTGCTTATCGGCGGAGACCAAGCTCCTTCACGATGTTACGGTACCTTTCGATGTCAACTTCCTTGAGGTAGTCGAGGAGCT
Organism: Bacteroidales bacterium; assembly: GCA_016287875.1. Taxonomy (GTDB): domain Bacteria; phylum Bacteroidota; class Bacteroidia; order Bacteroidales; family UBA932; genus Cryptobacteroides. Next base: position 41,513 of record JAEEXQ010000007.1, read on the forward strand.
GACGGCGCTTACCGACCAGACGGAGGAGGGAGCGACGGGTGACGACGTCCTTCTTGTTAGTCTTGACGTGCTCGGTAAGGTGTGCGATACGGTAGGAGAACAGTGCGATCTGGCTCTCTGCGGAACCAGTGTCAGTGTTGGACTTCCCGTACTTTGCGAAAACTTCCTGCTTTTTCGCCGGCTGTAAATACTCTGCCATGTTTTTGCGTTTTTAAATAATTAATAATCAGGAATCTTCCGAAACCGGAAGGCTTGTTGCCGATGTAGCAAAATCGCTGTTCACCACTTCGAACAAAAGCGCGCAAATTTAGGCATTTTTTCGTGAATATCAAAATAATGACTCTTTCCCCGTCAGATAAAGCGAACGGATGAAGGGAGTATGGTGCAGATATGGCAGTTTAGCCAGCGTCCATCCAGGACGGGTGAGTATCAAATCCGCCCTCTTGCCACGCGTCACGGAGCCGGTTTCACCGCTCAAGCCCATTGCGTAGGCTCCGTTCAGGGTCACCGCGTTCAGGGCCTCGGCGGGCGTCAGGCGCATCTTCACGCAAGCGAGGGCCATTACAAAGCGCATATCCCCCGAGGGAGATGAGCCCGGATTGTAATCGGATGCCAGGGCAAGGCCCAGCCCGGCGCGTATGTAGTCCTTCGCCCGGCCGTAGGGTATTCCCAGGAAGAAGGAGGATCCGGGCAGCATCACGGGCATTGTTCCGGTCCCGCGGAGCGCCTCGATTTCGGCATCGCCAGTACGTTCGAGATGATCTACCGAGAGTGCATTGTGCCGTACTCCTACCTGCACTCCCCCGCTCACCGCGAGTTCGTTGGCGTGGATTTTCCCGCGAAGGCCACAGGCGGCCCCGGCCTCGAGTATGCGGGCCGTATCTTCCGGAGTGAAGAAGCCCTCGTCGCAGAAGACATCTACGAAATCCGCGAGTCCGGCGGCCTCCGGGATTATGTCGATTACGGCCTGCACATAGGCCTCGCGGGTATATCCCCGGCCTACCGCGTGAGCGCCCAGGAAGGTGGAAACCACCTGCGCCGGCACGCTCTCCCGTATGCGGCGTATCACCCTCAGCATCTTCATCTCCCCCTCCGGATTAAGGCCATAGCCGCTTTTGATTTCCAGGGAACCGGTGCCTTTGGCCAGGACCTCCCGGACCCTCTCCATCGACTGCCGGTAGAGTTCATCTTCTGGGGTGGCGTTCAGCAGGTCGGAGGAATTCAGTATCCCTCCGCCCCGGGCAGCGATCTGCTCGTAGCTCAGGCCGTTTATCTTGTCGAGGAACTCCCCCTCGCGGCTGCCGGCGTACACCACGTGGGTGTGGCTGTCGCAGAATGCGGGGAGTATCATGCCGCCACAGGCGTCGATGGTCTCATCGGCCTCCGGCGCCGGACCGGTCCCGAAATCCACTATCTTTCCACCCTCAACCGCCAGCCAGGCATCGTGAAGAATGCCGGCATCGGCCATCTCGGCACCCTGACGGCGCAGAAGGCCCTCCGGCGCTATTCCGGCCAGTTCGCCTATGTTAGTGAACAGAATCATATGGGCAGGGATTCTTTGCGTATGAATTCGATAGACTTCTCGATGAAGGGATGCATATAGCTGTCGTCGGTAATGAACGGCACCTCCTTGCGGTAGTGCTTGAGCACCTTCTCGAGCAAGGGGGATGTCTTAGCCGGACGGCGGAATTCCATGGCCTGGGCCGCGTTGAAAAGCTCGATGGCCAGCACGGTTTCGGCGTTGTCCACCACGCGCACCAGCTTGGTGGCGGAGTTGGAACCCATGGAAACGTGGTCCTCCTGGCCCTGGGACGAGGGGATGGAGTCGCAGGACGCGGGCCAGCAGAGGCCCTTGTTCTGGCTCACTATCGAAGCGGCGGTGTACTGGGGGATCATGAATCCGCTGTTCAGTCCGGGATTCACCACCAGATACTTGGGCAGGCCGCGGAGGCCGTGTATCAGCTGATATGTGCGCCTTTCGGATATGGATGCCAGCTCCGACATCGCAATCGCCAGGGCATCCATAGGTATGGCTATTGGCTCGCCGTGGAAGTTTCCGGCGGATATTATCATATCCTCGTCCGGGAAGATGTTGGGGTTGTCGGTCGCGGAGTTTATCTCATTCTCTATGACCGACTTAACATACATTATATTGTCCTTGACGGCACCGTGCACCTGGGGGATGCAGCGGAAACTGTAAGGATCCTGCACGTGTTCCTTGGGCCGGTTTATGAGCTCGCTGCCTGCCAGCACGGACATAAAACGCTTTCCGGTAGATATCTGCCCGGTATGCGGACGCAGCTGGTGGGTAAGGGGCAGGAAGGGCTCGATGCGGCCGTCGAATGCGTCCAGCGACATAGCTCCGACAAGGTCGGCCCAGCGCGATAGGCGCATCGATTTGAGTATGGACCAGACTGCGTGGGCGCTCATGAACTGAGTGCCGTTAAGCAGGGCCAGACCCTCCTTCGACTGCAGCGTTATGGGCTCCCAGCCCATTTCTTTCCATACTTCGGCGGAAGGGCGGACCTTCCCTTTGTACAGTACTTCTCCGAGGCCAATCAGCGGCAGGCTGAGATGCGCCAGGGGCGCCAGGTCGCCGGATGCCCCGAGGGAACCCTGCTGATATACCACGGGGAGTATATCCTCGTTGAACATATCCATCAGCCTCTGTACCGTGGCAAGCTGCACTCCGGAGTGGCCATAGGCCAGGTTCTGCACTTTCAGGAAGAGCATTATCTTCACTATCTCCGGGCGTACCGTCTCCCCCGCCCCGCAGGCGTGGGATACCACCAGATTGTACTGCAGACGGGAAAGGTCTTCCTTGGGGATGGTAACGTTGTAGAGGGATCCGAATCCGGTAGTGATGCCATAGAGCGGACGGTCTATGTCCTCCATCTTGCGGTCCAGATACTCCCGGCACTTGATTATGGCGCCGACGGATGCGTCGGATAGTTCCAGTTTTTCGTGATTGTCAAGTATGGCCTTAAGCCTTTCCAGCGTAAGGCGTTCGTTCGATATTATGTGGCTCATATTTATTGTAGTGCTTTTCTTACCAGTTCGTCGTCTGCTATGTTCGCGATGGTGACTTTCAGGCCGGGGGTACGGGCCATCTCGCGTTCCAGCGCGAAGCGGGCGCCTTCGTTACGCGCCCAGGCGCGGCGGGCGATTCCGTTGTTGACATCCCAGAACAGCATCTCGCGTATATGACGTTCGCTGTCGGCGGAACCATCTATCACCATACCGAATCCGCCGTTGATTACTTCGCCCCAGCCTACTCCGCCGCCGTTGTGTATGCTCACCCAGGTAGCGCCCCGGAAAGCATCCCCTATCACGTTCTGTATGGCCATATCGGCGGTAAACTGCGAGCCGTCGTAGATGTTGGAGGTCTCGCGGTAAGGAGAATCGGTGCCGGACACATCGTGATGGTCGCGCCCCAGCACTATGGGTGCCGATATCTCCCCCTTGCGTATGGCCTCGTTGAAGGCAAGGGCTATCTTGGTGCGCCCTTCGCAGTCGGCGTAGAGTATGCGGGCCTGGGAGCCCACCACCAGATGGTTGCGGCCGGCCTCTTCTATCCAGCGTATATTGTCCCGCATCTGCCCCGCTATCTCCTCGGGCGCGGTAGCCGCGATTGCGGAGAGCACCTTGACCGCCAGGGCGTCGGACTTCGCGAGATCCTCGGGATCCTCGCTCATACATACCCAGCGGAACGGGCCGAAGCCATAGTCGAAGTACATGGGGCCCATTATGTCCTGCACGTAGGAGGGATATCTGAAACTGCCGTCGGGCTTGAGAATGTCGGCCCCGGCGCGGGAAGATTCCAGCAGGAAGGCATTGCCGTAGTCGAAGAAGTACATCCCCTTGGCGGTCAGGCGGTTGATGGCATCCACGTGCCTGCGTAGCGACGAACGGACTGCTTCCTTGAAGCGCTCCGGGTCCTCCGCCATCATCACCTTCGACTCTTCCAGACTGTATCCTGCGGGATAATATCCTCCGGCCCATGGGTTGTGGAGGGAGGTCTGGTCGCTGCCTATATCCACCTTGATCCCTTCGTCGGCGAGGCGTTCCCAGAGGTCCACCACATTGCCCACGTAGGCAAGGGAAACGGGTTTGCCAGCGGCGACGGCCTCTCGGATACGGGGGATAAGGGAGTCGAGGTCGCGGTAGAGTTCATCCACCCAGCCCTGCTTGAAACGCTTTTCGGCGGCCTTGGGATTGATTTCGGCGGTGACGCTCACCACTCCGGCTATGTTGCCGGCCTTGGGCTGCGCTCCGGACATCCCGCCGAGGCCCGCGGTGACGAAAAGACGGGCTCCGCCCACCTTGCGGGAAGCGTTCATCACGGTGATGGTGGTTCCGTGGACTATGCCCTGAGGGCCTATGTACATATAGGAGCCGGCCGTCATCTGGCCATACTGGCTGACGCCGAGGGCGTTGAAACGCTCCCAGTCATCCTGCTTCGAGTAGTTGGGAATCACCATTCCGTTCGCCACGATCACTCGAGGGGCGTCCTTGTGGCTGGGGAACAGCCCCATGGGATGGCCGGAATACATCACCAGGGTCTGTTCGTCCGTCATCGTGGCCAGGTACTGCATGGTCAGCAGATACTGGGCCCAGTTCTGGAAGATGGCCCCGTTGCCTCCGTAGATTATGAGTTCGTGGGGATGCTGCGCCACCCTGGGATCCAGATTGTTCTGTATCATAGCCATTATGGCGGCCGCCTGCCGGCTCTTGGCAGGGTATTCGCCAATGGGACGGGCGTACATCTCATAGGTAGGACGGAAACGGTACATATAGATGCGTCCGTAGTCCTCAAGTTCTTTCGCGAACTCACGCGACAGAGTGGCGTGGAACTTCGCGGGGAAGTAGCGCAAGGCATTTTTCACTGCCAGGACCTTCTGCTCCGGGCTTAGTATATCCTTGCGTCTGGGTGCGTGGTTTATCTCCTTGTCATATTCTTTAGGAGCGGGCAGCTCCGCCGGAATACCGGAGAGTATTTCTTCTTTAAATGTGGTCAACATTCAGTATGTCTGGTTATTAGCTTCTTTCTGTCATTTGCTCAGGCCCACGGCCTCGAGGACCTTGTCCTGCAGGGCCAGGGCTTCGGCCTCGATCTGCGAGGCGCGCTCGAGCAGCGGTGCGGCGGACGCCCCGTCCTTGAGACCGGCGGCGTTGATGCGCACGTTCATGGCTGCTCCGCGGACGGCGGCGGTGGCGGCGAGGGCGGCCACGCCGGCATCCGAGGCGGATGCGGGGTTGCCTTTCTGCGCCATCTCCAATGCCAGGGGCAGGGCTTTCAGCGAAGCCTCCATAGTCTTGAGCGGAACGGATGCGGCGTAGAAGGTAGCTTCTTCCATAGCCTTGTCGCGGGCTGCCTTTTCTTCGGGAGTTCCCTTAGGCATGGCGAACACATCCATTATGCGGTTGAATGCCGCGGTATCTTCATCTACCAGGGCGGTCAGCTCCTTCACCAGAGCCTGCCCCTTCTCCGCAACATCGGAAAACTCTTTCCAGCGCTCGTCCCATCCGCGTTTGTGGGATGAGAGATTGGCCACCATCGTAGCCAGGGCGGCACCCAGGGCTCCCATTACGGCAGATACCGATCCGCCGCCCGGGGCCGGGGATTCGGATGCTGTCTCGGCCACGAAGCCCTTTATGCTCATACGCACCAGGCGCTCCTTCACGGCCATTTCGGCAGGATCTTCCATCAGATACTCTATGACCTTCTCCCTAGGGTCGAAGGGCTTGAGGTCGTCCAGCGACATACTCTTGACGGCAATCTTGATTATTTCCTCTTCGCTGATGCCCAGGGAACGCTGCTGCTTTTCCAGATAGTAACGGCCGGCCTCGACCAGTACCCTCTTGGGAACAAGTCCTACGATCTCGGCGCCGGTTACACGGAGCCCCCTGGCCGCTGCGGCGCGGGAGACTTCATCGAAAGCCACGTGCAGGGGGGTGGCATCTATGTCGGTAATGTTCATCGACACCTGGGCGATGCCGTATTCATCTATGTACCAGCCAATTGCCTTGCAGCCTTTCAGGGTGCCAGGAATCCATTCATCCCCTACCTTGCGGCCCTTTTCGCGGACGTCGAAAGCCACTGCCATGGCCCGGCGGGTGGAGGTGGTGTTGAGATTGAAGTTGACTGCTATCAGGAAGTTGCGGGCGCCCACGTTGGATGCGCCGGTACGGGCTGCGGTTTCATCGAAGTTGCCGCCGAAATCCGGCTTGCGCTCAGGGTCGGCCATCTTCTCGGGCAGGGCCTCGTATTCCCCGGCGCGGCACACGGCCAGGTTCTTACGCTCGGGCTTGAAAGCCGCGGCCTCGTAACAGTAGCAGGGAATTCCCAGTTCTTTATACAACCTTTCCGCCAGTTTGCGGGCAAGCGCTGCACATTCTTCAAGTGTGATTCCGGAGATAGGTATGAGAGGGAGCACATCGGTGGAGCCGCTGCGCGGGTGAGCCCCGTGATGCAAGCGCATATCTATCTTTTCCTTAGCTTTGGCGGAACCGCGGAATGCGGCCTCGACCACGGCCTCGGGCGGGCCCACGAAGGTAACCACCGTACGGTTGGTCGCCTCGCCCGGATCCACGTTCAGGACTTTCACTTCCTTTACCGAAGAAATTGCCGCCACGATGGCGTCTATTACGGAACGATCCCTGCCTTCGCTATAGTTGGGGACACACTCGATTATCCTGGTCATAGTTTTATTTGTTTTCCCAAATATAAGTAAAAAACGAATGTTTTGAGTAATTTTGCCGGAGTTATGTCGGAGAAACTTGCCGGGCATCTTGCTATTGCCGCCACTTACACCATATTCGGTCTGAACATCGTTTTCTGCAAGGATATAGCCAATGCAGAAGCTATCTCCCCCATCGTGCTATTCACTTTGAGGGCCATAGGGGCGTCGGCCCTGTTCTGGATTATATCCTTCTTCCTCCCCAAAGAGAGAGTCTCTCCGGCGGATATGTTCAAGATAGCCGCGGCATCGGTAGTGGGCCTATTCATCCCCCAGCTGACCTTCCTGATGGCCATTACTATGTCGACCTCGATAGATACGGCCATTCTCGGAACCCTCGGACCCATCTTCACGATGTTCTTCGCCTACTTCTTTCTGAAAGAACCCATCACGGGCAAGAAAGCAGGCGGGGTCGTACTGAGTTTCGCCGGAGTCATCTTCCTGATACTGAATTCCGTACACGCAGGCGGAGCGGCGGCCACTTCCCCCTTGGGAATTGCGCTACTGCTGCTCAACTGCCTGAGTTTCTCGTTATACCTGGGGCTTTTCCGGCCGCTTATCAGCCGCTACTCGGTGGTGAGCTTCATGAAATGGATGTTCCTGTTTTCGTTGCTGCTGTCGCTGCCTTTCTCGGCCCGCGGGCTGCTCTCCACCGATTTCGCCGCCATCCCTGTCAATGTCCGCTGGGAGATAGGATATCTGATATTCTTCGCCACCTTCGTGGCCTATTTCCTCATTCCTTTCGGGCAGAAGAGGCTGCGCCCCACCCTGGTAAGCATGTACACCTATCTGCAGCCCATCATCGCGGCCGTGGTTAGCATCAGCGCAGGAATGGACAGCCTGAACTGGCAGAAAATCCTCTCCACCATTCTTATCGTAGGCGGTGTCATCCTGGTAAGCCGCAGTCGCGCGGCGGCACGCTGATCCAAAACAAAAAAGGCGGCAGAACCAAGTCTGTCGCCTCTTTTGCTATGATAACTTACCAAATTACTTGGTCGGATATCCGGGGTTCTGATATGCTGCCTTGTCAGCCTCATCCATCACAAGACCGTTGATCTGATTCTGAGGAATCGGACGGAGGTACATGTAATCCTCGATGGTACGGGTGTGAGATCTCACATGAGTAGCAGGATCATCGGCTTTGTAATAATCGTCACCGATGGTATAACTTCCTGCACGCTCTGCCCAGGTCTGGGTACGTACGAGGTCGAGCCAGCGGAAGCCGTCACCGAAGTATTCGCGCATCCTTTCGTCGAGTATGTAGTTGATGTCGATGGTAGCAGGCATATCGGCAACCAGGGCATCACCATTGTCGGCAGATACGGGAGCATCGGCGGCATTGCTGTAAGTCCACTTACCGGCACGCTTGACGATGACGGCGAGCAGATCCTTGGCGGACTTGGCACCGGTTGCGCCCATAACGGCAGCCTCAGCAGCTACGAAATAGAATTCGGAGAACTTGAGGATGTTGAAAGGACGGGTGCTTGCGCCGTTAGGAGAACCGAGACCGGAGCCATTGTCGGTACGGTAAGGACCGAGCTTCCAGAGAGAGGGATATACACGACGGTTGATCATATTGATGTCGTATACGAAGTCTGCCCTGCCAGCCTTAACACCTGCTCCGATCAGGGCGTTGGTCTTGGCGTAGCTGATGGAGGCGTCGTTGGTAGCATTGAAGAGGAAGCTGAGCACGGGCTCGTTCTGATTGATTTGCAGACCGTTGGCACCGATGCAGTAAGGAGCCTGGCTGCTACCCTTCTGCCAGTTGCCGCGGTATACGATGGTGAAGGTACCGTCGGCGCGGGAGTCCCTGGCATCGGTGAACTTCAGAAGAGCCTCGACGGTAGGTGCCATACGGGTCCAAGGACGTCCGAGAGCCTGGATAGCCTCGCGCTGTACGGGGTTGATCTCTTTACCGTCATTTGTATTGATCTTCATGTCACCGCAGTAGTTCCAGATAGTCATCCAACCTGCGAAGTTCTCGGGAGGGTTGCCGTTGGACCATCCGAAGCTGGACTCATTGAAGAGCTCGCTCTGGTCGGTGTGGTCGGCATAGAGGAGGATTTCGCTGTTGCGGTCGTTGGAGCCGAGGCTGACGTCGCGGAAAGTCTCCTGGAGTGCGAAGGGACCGGGTTCTGCTATTCCGGCAAGGGCGGTGTCGTATGCCTTCTGGAAGTAAGTGGCAGCCTCGCCGCTATTGCGGGTGCAAGCAGGATAGGTAGGGATGGACTTGGGGTTCTTGAGCCACCAGCCATAGGTCAGATAAGCCTTGGCGAGAACGAGCCTTGCGGCAGCCTTGGTGGCGGTACCGGTCTTACGAGGAGAATCGGGAAGGTCCTTGACTGCATCTTCGAGATCCTTGAAAATAGCTGCGTAAACGTCGGGAACCGTGTTTCGGACAGATACGCGGACAGGCTTGTTGTTGAATTTAAGAGAGCCTGAACCGAGATCGAGCGGAACGCCGCCGAAGGTCTGGACGAGCTGGAAATAGTAGAATCCCCTGAAGAATTTGGCCTCGGCAATGTACTGGATGTTGAGCTTTGCCTCTTCAGCATTTTCGATGATACCGTTTGCGGTATTGATGGTCTTGAAGGCCATTTCCCAGAGATCCCTGGAACGGGAAGATGAAGGAGTCAGGGAGCCGGCGCCTGAAAGGTCGGCATCCTTGAAGTTGCTGTCAGCGGACCAGCCGTAGGTATATTCGTCGGTACCGGTCTCGTTGATATTAAAGTAGTATCCCAAGCCGTAGATGAGGCGGAGGCTCCTGTAGAGCGAAGTAAGTCCACCCTGTACACCGGCCTCGGTCTTGAAGAATGTAGGCTCGTAGAACGTGCGGGGCTTCTGTTCGTCAAGCACTTTGTTGCAAGCGCAGCCGAGGAACAGCAAGGAAGCAGCCAGAGCGATATTCAGTATCTTTTTCATGATTGTTCCTGATTAGAATGTTATGTTAACACCGAAGAGGAAGTTACGGGTGTTCGGGGTGTTGTAGCCGACCACTTTGTTCTTACCGAGGAGACCGTCGTGGGTAGCGGTGGTCTTGTTGTCGGTAATATCTGTACCGGTAGAGTTGGTCTCAGGATCAAGACCGCTTTCCCTGGTATAAGGAGAGAAGAACACGACAGGGTTCTGGATGGAGGCATAGACGCGGAGGCTGCGGATGCCGAAGTCCTTGATGGCCTTGATCTTGCCAAGGTTGTAACCGAGGGTGATGTTGCGGATCTTCAGGTAGGAAGCATCGAAATAACCGAGGGTAGAACCGTACATAGGGTTATCGTTGCTGTTGAGTCCACCCGGACGAGGATACTTGGCGTTCTTGTTTTTATCAGTCCAGTAATCGACGTTGATCTGTCCACGACGGCCGGTCAGCATGTTGAGATAACCGTTGTTGCTGTGGAGAGTGGAGATGAGGATACCGCCACGCTGGAATGCTCCGATGATGGAGAAGTCGAAGTCCTTATAGTAAACGGTGGTATTGAAACCTCCCATGAAATCAGCTTCGGTGCTGATGGGGACGCGGTCGAGGGAAGAGATGGGACGGACAGGCTTGCCGGTGTCATCGTATTCGCCGTGATATTTGACCTTGATGTCACCATAGCCGGCGCCGGGCTGGAGGTCGCTCATATACTTGTCGCCTTCGTTCCAGAGGCCGTCGTACTCGTAGTCATAGATGCAGTTGAGAGGCTTGCCGATGAACCAGCGGTTATCGACATCGTCGTCATCGTGGGAAGTTACGAGGGAGGTGAGCTTGCCGTGGTTGACATAGAAGTTCACGCCGGCATCCCACTTCCAGTCACCCTTCTCGAGGATGGTGCCGTTGAGCGAGAGTTCGAAGCCCTTGTTCTGGGTAGAACCGATGTTAGCGGTGGTCTTGTCTACGCCGGTGGTGGAAGGGAGCTTCACGCTGAGCAGGACATCATTGGTATTCTGGATGTAGTATTCAGCAGTACCGCGGAGTCTTCCGCCGAAGAAGGAGAAGTCGGTACCGAAGTTCCAGGTCTTGGAGTACTCCCATCCGAGCTCGTTGTTAGGGAGGGCGTCATATGCGTAACCAACTGCGAGCTCGTTGCCGAAGTTGTAGTACTGGGCTGCGAGGGAACCGAAGGTTGCATAAGGGTCGATGGCCTGGTTGGAGGTCTCACCGTAACCGACGCGGAGCTTGAGTTCGTCGAGCCAGCCGCTGGTTTCGGACATGAAGCTCTCCTTGTGGATGTTCCAACCTGCGGAAATTGCAGGATAGGTGTGCCACTGATGGCCCTTCGCAAGACGGGAAGAAGCATCGGAGCGTACTGCCGCGGAGATCATATACTTGTCATCGTAGGTGTACATCACACGGCCCATCCAGGAAACGAGTCCGCTCTTCCAGTACTTGAAGTCGGCTGCGTCGAGCTTCTGGTCCTTGACATCGGCCCTGGCGATGTTATGATAGAGGAATACGTCACCGTTGGGGATGTTCTTTGCGGACATCTTGTCGGCATTGAAGAAGGTCTGCTCTGCAGAGTAGAGGCCGACCACGTTGAGGTGGTGCTTCTCTGCGAAGGTGCGGTCGTAGGTAATGAGGTTCTCGACGGTCCAGTTGGTGGTCTCGTCGTGGCTTACCCTTGCGGAGTTAGGTTCGGAAGGGTTGACGGCGTTGACACCGGTTCCGGTATAGGCGCCGCCATTGTTCCTGCGGTAGTTCAAGCTTGCGCTGATCTTGTAGGAGAGGCCTTCTACCCAAGGAGCCTTGACTTCGAAGTAACCGCTGTTGTAGGTTCCCATACCGAAGGATTCGTCGATGTATTTGTCACCGAGAAGTTCGAGGGACTCCTTAGTATATACGTACACCTCGTCGGAAGGCATGGAAATGGTCCTCCTGAGATTCTTCTCGCCGTCTTTAGGAGAGGTCATAGGGGTCATCTCGAGGACGTTGTACAGATTGATCTGATTGCCGTGCCTGTGGTTGATGTTGGTGTTGGTGGCAAAGCCTATGTTGATGTACTTGCCGACATTCTGGTCGATGTTTCCGTGGATGCCGATACGGTCGTAATCCTGGGTGGGAACGACTGCCTCATCCTGGAAGTAGGTGACACCGAAGTTGTAGCTTCCGCTGGCGGTACCGCCGCTGACGCTGAGTTCGTGGTTCTGCACGAAACCGGTGCGATAGAACAGATCCTGCCAATCGGTATCGACATCTTCTTTCTCATCGACCGAGTTGGAGAACTTGTTTGCAGCCTTGCGCATTGCCAGATACTGCTTGGTGTTCATCATAGGGAACTTCTTGGCCTTCTTGGCTCCTACATATGTATTATAGGAAACCTGAGGCTTGGAGCCCTTCACACCTTTGTAGGTAGAGATGAGGATGACACCGTTGGCGCCTCTGGAACCGTAGATGGCGGTAGAAGCGGCGTCCTTGAGGATGTCCATGCTCTTGATGTTGCTGGGGCTGATTTCGGAAAGGTCGCCCATGAAGGGGATACCGTCGAGGACGATAAGGGGATCGTTGGATGCCGTGAGGGATCTCTCACCACGGATACGGATCTGCATGCTCTGGCCAGGCTTGGAAGATGTCTGGCTCATATCGATACCGGCGATACGGCCCTGAAGGGCGTAGCTGACATCGTTGGCAGGCACAGCGCGGAGGTCGTTTCCGTTCATCGATGCGATAGATCCTGTGACATCGGACTTGCGGGCGGAGCCGTAACCGATGACCACCGTGCCTTCGAGGGCTTCGGAGTCGAATCTAAGAGCAACATTGTGGGTGCTTACACCGGCTACGGGCACCTCTTCGGTAACATAGCCGACATAAGATACTACAAGGACGGCATTTGCAGGAACGTCGATGACGTACTGGCCGTCGACATTCGTGCTAACACCATTTGTCGTTCCCTTGACCATGACGAAAGCGCCGGGAAGAGGCTCTCCGTTAGTCTCGGAAACAACACCTTTCACAGTGAGATTCTGGGCGGATGCGATGAGGGGAAGCATCAACCCAAGCAGCACTAGTCCCAAGGACTTCATGAAATTGTGTTTCATAAGTTTTGTGTTAAATAATATAATGGAATAAGTTGTTGTGTTTTCCCGATACAAAGTTCAGCATTATTCCAACGAAAAGGCATTTTGGATGATACAAAGACTTTTGTAATAGCAACAAACTTATAATTTTTGGAACATTTTCCGTTAATTTTATTACATGCGTTTCAAAATTGTCATTTTTTGGCCGTGTACGCACACGGATTTTGGGTGTTGTCCTTTAATTTTCTGATATTTGCATACGGTACCATCCGGCAAGCACGATGACAGATTTTGCAGCCATAGATTTCGAAACGGCGAACGAGCAGCCCTCCAGCGTATGCAGCGTGGGGGTTGTCATCGTCCGCGGAGGGCAGATTGTCGATTCCTACTACAGCCTGATACATCCTGAGCCTGAATACTACCAGTGGTTCTGCCGGCGGGTGCACGGGCTCGGGCCGGAGGATACCGACGGGGCTCCGGTCTTCCCTTATGTATGGGAGGAGATTGCTCCGCTCTTGGAGGGCCTGCCTCTGGTGGCGCATAACAGCCGTTTCGACGAGGGTTGCCTGAAAGCGGTCTTCAAGGTGTATCAGATGGATTATCCGGACTATCGCTTCTACGACACCCTGGCCGCGTCCCGGCGGGCTTTCGGCTGCAGCCTCCCGAACCATCAGCTGCAGACGGTAGCCGCAGCCTGCGGTTTCGACCTGTCGAACCATCATCACGCCCTGGCCGACGCCGAGGCCTGCGCGCATATAGCCATGAAGATTATTAATGTATAATATACTATGGTCCTTACAGCAAAAAAGATCCTACTCTCCCTGCTGACAGCATTGGCTGTCTTCTCCTGCAGCCGTAATTCCGGCAAGACTCCCGTCGTGAATCCATCCGAATATCAATCATCTAATCAAGAGAACATGCAAAGCGTACGTGATTTCCTGCATAAGGCAGGTGCATATTTCCTGGCCACCGTCGATGGTGACCAGCCTCAGGTCCGTCCTTTCGGCACTGCCGAGATCATCGAGGGCAAGCTCTATATCCAGACCGGACACGTAAAGAATGTGGCCAAGCAGATTGCCGCAAATCCCAAGGTTGCCATCTGTGCTTTCGATGGGCAGATGTGGTTGCGCATCACTGCGACTTTGATCGAGGATCCGAGGGTGGAGATCAAGAAGGCCATGTTGGATGCCAATCCGGGCCTGCGTTCGATGTATGACGAGAATGACGACAATACTGCCGTTTACTTCCTGAAGGACGCCAAAGCCACCTTCAATTCCTTTACCGCCGCCCCCGTGGAAGTGGATTTCTAATACACTGGTTTTTATTTATTGGTGACGACCTGCTGGGAACCACGCTTATCCCGGGAGCAGGCCCAGAACTGCTACAATGGATCACTTGAAAACCAGCTGACTCACCAAAGCTTGTGAAGCGTAGGGCTCTTTGCTGTGTCGTATCCTCTTCGTATGATATGGTTAATTGTTTTTGGCCGTGCTGCGTAAACGGCTGTCCTTCAGCGTATTATGCAATCAAGGCTGCTTCAAATCGAGCAGCCTTCTTTGCATAACTTCCCATGTCATAGCCACTTACTCAGCACGGCCAACACCATTCACCACGGCCACACGTCACCCCGGAACGCCTATCTATCTGTGCGACGCGGAATCCGTAACCAAAATGATGGGTTTTTGGGTACCGTCGAGGTGAAATTTTGATTCCGTAACCAAAAAAGCGGGTTTTTGGTCACAAATGGGGTACGGCTGGTGGGGAACGCTGACTTCCTCAGGGATTCCGCTCCCTGCGGTCGCGCTATCCCTCGGAGTCCGCGAGCAATGAACGGGCAGGTGCTCCCCAGAGGGGGGCTTTATGCAAAAGGGCAGACGTTTACAAGCGCGAGCGCTTGACGGTCTGCCCTTTTGCATAAAATGCCGCACTTCCGTGCGGCATCTGCCCGTTATTGCATTGCGCGGAGGAAGAGGGATTCGAACCCCCGGTGCGTTGCCGCACAACAGTTTTCAAGACTGCCGCCATCGACCACTCGGCCATTCCTCCTTAGTGACGCAGTGCAGCATTCCGAGCTGCAGAGCGTGCCCGCCGGGCATCTCGCCGCAGACGGGACTGCAAAGGTAGAGATTTTCTTTTATTTTGACAAATGAGAGAAAAAATGCTATTTTTGTGTATTACACTAATTCCGATAGCATGAAAAAAGTAGTTCTTTTCATTCTTGGCATCGCCCTGGCTCTTCCGGTGATGCAGGGCTGCCAGAAGGGCGACCAGACTCTCAAGGTTATTTCCTACAACATCCGCAACAGCCGCGCCCACGATGGCGACAATGACTGGGATAAGCGCAAGCCCGCTACCGATGCGATGATAGCCGAGCAGCAGCCTGATATCTTCGGCCTCCAGGAAGCCTATCAAAACCAGGTTGAATACATAAAGGAAACCTGCCCCGATTACGACTGCGTGGGCGTTCCTCGCGACGATGGGAAGGAAAAGGGTGAAATAATGTCCATATTCTGGAACACCAAGACCCAGAAGATGATCAAGTGGGGCAATTTCTGGCTCTCCGAGACCCCCGAGGAGCCTTCCTACGGATGGGATGCCGCCTGCCGCCGCACCGCCACCTGGGCCCTGCTCAAGGACAAGCGCAGCTGCAAGAAATACTATTATGTAAACACGCACCTCGACCATAAAGGAGCCCAGGCTCAGGCCAACGGACTCAAACTGATAGTCGACCGTATCGACGAAATCAATCCCGAAGGATATCCTATGGTCCTTACCGGCGACTTCAACGTCACGCCCGACAACCCGTGCCTGAATTCGCTCGTCGGCCGTATGGAATCCGTCCGTGCCATCGCTCCCAAGACCGACACCCTTGCAACCTTCAATGGTTGGGGCAAGGCGGCCGAAGTGATCGATTACGTATATATCTCCGGGTTCAGCAAGGCCCTCTCCTATGAAACTTTGACCAAGACCTATCTGGACATACCTTACATTTCTGACCATTATCCTATTGTTGCCATTATCGGATTCTAATTTAACTCCCCTCGATATGAAAGACAATTACAATTGGAAGTATGCTTCCGTAGGAGGATCCGTCCGTGTGAAACTCGAACGCGGATCCGACATCGCAAACCTGGCCAGTCTGGACCGTAAGAAATGGACTGTCCTAAGTTGCCCGACCACCGGGCTCGAGTTCGACGAGAAGACTCTCAAGATGCTCGATGCCGACGGCGACGGACGTATCCACGTCGACGAGGTAGTAGCCACTTCCCAGTGGATCACCTCCGCCATCAAGGATCCCGACATCCTGCTGAAGGGTCAGGGAGAGCTTAAGCTGAGCGACTTCAACACCGATAATGAGGAAGGTGCTAAGCTCCAGAAATCCGCAAAGCAGATACTTGCCAACCTCAAACTCGACAAGAAGAGCATTTCGCTCGAAGATACTGCCGACAATGAGAAGATATTCGCCGAGACCCAGTTCAACGGGGACGGCATCATTACCGAAGCCAGCGCCGACGACGAAGCCCTGAAGGAGACCATCAGGAACATCGCTGCCACGGTGGGTTCCGCCAAGGACCGCAGCGGCGCCGAGGGTGTCAACACCGACCAGATCGAGGCATTCTACGCTGCCTGCGCGGACTACAGCGCCTGGATGGCCGAGGAAGTCAAGGGCCCGTTCGGAGAGAATACCGAGGCAGCCCTCGCCGCCTGCGAAGCCATAAAGGATAAGGTCGCGGACTACTTTATGCGCTGCAAGCTCATATCCTTCGACAGCGCAGTCGCTGGCGTAGTGGACCTTTCGGTAGATAAGGTCAGCTCCATCAGCGGCGGCGACCTCTCTGCCGCTGCCGAAGAAATCGCCACCTATCCCCTCGCCCGTCCTAAGGCCGACGGCATACTCCCCCTCAATGGCGGCATCAACCCCGCCTGGAAGGCAGCTTTCGCCAGCGTGAAGGCCCTCGTCTTCGACGTGGAATTCCCCAAGAAAGACGGTATCACCGAAGAAGAATGGCAGGCCGTGCTCGCCAAGTTCGACGCCTACCTGGCCTGGAAGGGTGCCAAGAAGGGTGCCGAGGTCGAGCCTCTCGGAATCGACGCGGTGAAGGCCGCCCTCAAGGCCGACCGAAAAGCCGACCTGCTCGGGCTCGTGGAGAAGGACAAGGCCCTCGAGCCTGAAGCCCTCAGCATCGAGGCAGTGGACAAGCTCCTGCACTACGTGCGCGACTTCTACAAGTTCCTCAAGAACTATGTGGTGTTCCAGGACTTCTATTCCAAGGAAGACAAGGCCATGTTCCAGGCAGGACGCCTCTACATCGACCAGCGCAGCACCGACCTTTGCATCAAGGTGCTGGACGGCGGCAAGACGGGGGATATCTCCAGCCTCAGCGGTATGTACATACTCTACTGCAACTGCGTGAACAAGATTACTGGCAAGAGCTTCCCCATCGCCGCGGTGCTTACCGATGGTGACGTGGACGGCCTCCGCCCGGGTAAGAACGCCATCTTCTACGACCGCGCCGGCGAGCAGTACGATGCCACCGTCACCGGAATCGTGGACAACCCCATAAGCATACGCCAAGCCTTCTGGGCACCTTACAAGAAGGTCGCCAGATGGATCAACGACAAGATAGACAAGAGCGCCGCCGAAAAGAACGCCAAGTCCGCGGAGAAACTCACCGCTTCCGCCGACAAGGCCACCAGCGGCGAGAATCCTGCAACCGCCCTGACCAGCACCTTCGACATCGCCAAGTTCGCCGGTATCTTCGCCGCCATAGGCATGGCCATCGGCTTCATAGGCCAGTTCCTGGTGAAACTTGTTGAGGGAGTAAAGGGCACGCCGTTCTGGAAGATTGTCATTGCTATTGCGGCGATTATGCTGATCATCTCCCTCCCCAGCATGTTCATCGCCTGGCGCAAACTCCGCAAGCGTGACCTGGGCCCCGTGCTCAATGCCAACGGATGGGCCATCAACGCCGCTTCCTATGTGAAACCCAGGTTCGGCAAGAGCCTTACCAGCCTGGTGAAGTATCCCAAGCTCAAGGCAGTGGACCCCGTGGCGGCAAAGAAAGCACACAGGCGCGCATTCTTTACCTGGCTCATAGTGATACTGCTGCTTGCAGGCGGCGGATACTGGGGCTATACCAAGTACCAGGCCTGCAAGGCCGCCAAGGCTGCAGCTGAAGCAGAGGCCGCCGAGGCTACCGAAGCAGCAGCGGCCGAGGCCGCAGTCGTCGAGGAAGTTGCAGCTCCTGCCGAGGCAGAGGCTGCAACGCCCGAAGGCGAAACAGCATCTAACTAGACAGAATAACCGTTTTAACCACAAATTTTAACTCTAAACATGAAAAAAATCATTCTTACCCTCGCACTCGCAGCTGTAGCAGCTATCGGTGCACACGCCCAGATCGGTGTCGGTGTTGGTTACACCCAGAAGAACTTCTCCGATGTATTCAAGAACGAAGGAGGACTCTTTGTAGGAGCCAACTATAACATCGAGCTTGTCAACGGCCTCGCTGTTGCTCCCGGCATTGACTTCGCTATGGTTTCTTACAAGAAGGACGACCTCAACTACCAGAAAGAAAACTATCTGGCTATCCCGGTGATGTTCAACTATGCCATCAACCTCGTTGATGGATTCAAGCTTGTCCCTTATCTGGGACCCACCTTCAGCTACGGCATTTCCAGCAAAGCCAAAGGCGGCGTTTCTTGGGGAGGCATCACCCTTTCGTCCGACGAATATGACGTTTATGAAACCTTCGACGATTATAACAGGCTGGACATTATGATAGGTGGTGGTGTAGCACTGGATGTAATGGATATGGTCCGCGTCCAGATTGGATACAACCTCGGCCTTCTCAATCGTAACAACGATAGCGACGGCACCGCCATCAAGACCAGCGGCGTCAACTTCGGCGTAGCATATCTCTTCTAGGATTGTATTACATAAAAAGGCGGCTGGTCAATTTGGCCAGCCTCTTTTTTTGCTATTGCGCCTGGAGCGTATTCTTCTAGTGCTCAAGCACTTACGCAAAATGCCTGCCGTGAAAACACGGCAGGCATTTTAAGTAAGTTACAGATAGTCAATTGGTTGAGCTCCAGGGGGGGGCAACGATCAATTATCTTCTTTCATGAAAAACTTCCAGTGGAACATCAGGAGGTAGAAAGCGCCTAC